>JBGQHM010000255.1:0-9993 GCA_041497995.1 Binatia bacterium
CGGGCAAGTTGCCGCTGGCGGCGGTGCGCAAGGTGGGGAGGGAATACCGGGCCCGTCACGCGTCGAAGAATTTCCAATGCTCATGCGCCGTCTCACCAAGCCGAGCATCGCCGCAATCAACGGCTACGCCTTGGGAGTCGGAATCAGTGACTCACTGATTCAGTGATCCAGTACTTCTACCTTGGCTTTCTGGCGCAGCTGGGCGACCAAGTCGGCTTGGCGCTTTTGGTGGTCGTATTTTTCCAACACGGCGCGGATGCGTTCGTCCACTTCAGCCAGCGGTGCGTTGCCGGCGCCGCGCTGGTCGGTCACCTTGATGATCTCGACGCCGTAGGGCGTGGTGACCACGTCACTGAGCTGGCCGGATGCGAGCGCGAACGCCGGCTTCTCAAACGCGCTATCCATCTCGCCCTTGGCGATGTACCCGAGGTCGCCGCCCTGCGCAGCGGAGCTGGAGTCCTCTGAATGTTGGCGCGCCAGGGTGGCGAAGTCAGCACCACCCTTGAGTTGGTCAAGCAGTGCCGAGGCGCGCTTCGTCGCCGCACTGCGGTCCGCCGCACTGGCTCCCTCGCGCACACGAATCAGAATGTGGCTCACGCGGATCTGGGCCGCATGCTGGAACTCCTCTTTGTTGCTCTCGTAGAAGCTCTTCACCTGCTCCGGGCTGACCTTCGCGTCCTTCCACACAGTGCTTTCGAGCAAGCGGTTCGCTGCCATGGTCTTGCGCGTGTCGTTGCGGAGATCCGTCTCGGTCATGCCGCGCGCCTTCATCACGGCCTGAAACGTCTTCACGTCGGGGAACCGGCTCTTGCTGCGGTTGATCTCCGCATCGACGTCCGCGTCGCTCACCTTGATGCCGCGCGCCTGGCTTTCCTGGTACAGCAACTCCAGCGCAATGAGCGAGTCGAGTGCGTCGTCCGCTAGCTTGGTGACGGCCGCGGCGTCGGGCTGCGTGTCCTGCATGAGGAGGATGCCCTGGACGACGTCCTTCACATCTTTGCGGTAGATGGTCGTCCCATTGACGCGGGCGACGACGTCATCGTCACGCAGGGGATTGTTGATCCGTTCAGCGCACACCAGCGTGGGCAGCGTGAACAGGGCGAGCCACGCCGCGGCGACAACCGTGAAGGTGCGAACCGGCATGGTGCTCCCCTATCCAAGTGGAAGAGTGGGGTCAACGACGCACCGGCCAGAGGCCGGTGCCACCGGAAAACTCCCTACTCGGTTGCTTGCATTGGCGAAGCGGCCGCGGCAATCTACCGCGCCGTCACGAGCCAATCACATGAGTGCAGATGAGGTCCCTACGGTCGAGGAGTTGGCGGCTGGCGGCGAGTTGCCCGCCTTCTTCGACTACCTCGGCATGTCGGTGGTACGGGCCACCGCCGAAGAGGCAGTAGTGCGCATGCAAGTGCCGAAGGAACTGCTCAGCCCGTTCGGTCCCGTGCATGGTGGGGCCATCGCGGCGCTCATTGATACGGCGATCGGTATCGCGGTGGCGTGCCGGATGGCGCACGGCGACCGCAATGCGACCCATGAGCTCAACATCAACTACATCGCATTCAGCAAAGAGCCGGTGCTGATCGCCACGGCCCGCGTCCTTCGCCTCGGCCGATCCGTGGCACACTGCGAAGCCGAGGCGCGGTCCGAAGGTGGCGAGCTGATTGCCAAGGCGCTCGCGACGTTTGGAGTCTTCAAGAAGTGAAGACGTGTTCGTGCTCGTGTTCGGGGAGTCAGGACCACGAGCACGAACACGACCCAGTTGCATCGCGCCACTATCCAACGTATCGAGCTTGAAGCGATGGCATCAGGCACCGACACCGTGGTTCTCGGCCTCGTACAGATGCGCTGCGGTCCTGACCCGGCAGCGAACCTTGCGGCTGCGATCGAGCACATCGGTGAGGCGGCGGGGCAGGGGGCGCAGCTCGTCTGCCTCCAGGAGCTCTTTCGGTCGCAGTACTTCTGCCAGCGGGAGGACGTGGCGCTGTTCGATCTGGCTGAGCCCGTTCCAGGTCCGAGTACGGATGCGCTTGGCCGCGCCGCTGCGGCCCACGGCGTGGCAGTGATCGGATCGATCTTCGAACGCCGCGCCCCCGGACTCTTCCACAATACGGCGGTGCTGATCGACACGGACGGCTCGTTGCGTGGCCTGTATCGCAAGATGCACATCCCGGACGATCCGCTGTACTACGAGAAGTACTACTTCACGCCGGGCGATCTGGGGTTCCGTAGCTACGCGTTGGGTGGCACGCAGGTGGGGGCGCTGGTGTGTTGGGATCAGTGGTTCCCGGAAGCGGCGCGGCTGACGGCGCTCGCGGGTGCACAGATCGTCTGCTACCCGACCGCCATCGGGTGGCACCCGCGCGAGAAGGCGGAGTTCGGTGCCGCGCAGCACGAGGCCTGGGAGATCATTCAGCGCAGCCACGCGGTCGCCAACGGCGTGTTCGTCGCGGTGACCAACCGTGTCGGCCTGGAAGGCAACCTCGAGTTCTGGGGCGGCTCATTCATTGCCGACCCGTTCGGCCGCATTCTGGCGCGCGCCAGCCACGACCGCGAGGAGATCGTCATCGCCAAGTGCGACCTCCGGCTGATCGAGGAGACCCGCCGCAACTGGCCGTTTCTCCGGGACCGCCGCATCGACGCGTACGACGGACTGCTGGAGCGGTTTCTGGACCGCACGCGTCCCTGAGAGTCGCGGCTCATGAGGGGGTCGGCTGGCTCGCGGACCGCCCTTCGAGTTGCCGCCAAGAAAGGGCGGCTCCTCAGGGCGAACGGAAAAGTGCTCTTCATCTTCATTCTGCATCAGACGACTCCCAGACCGTTCGTGCTGAGGCTCTCGAAGTACGCTTCCGGCGAGCGAGGCGGATCGCTGTGACGCAATCCGCTGCGCCGCACGACAGTGCCGCGACCCCCGCCGCCCTCGGCTTTCACATGCCCGCGGAGTGGGAGCCACACGCGGCGACGTGGTTGGCGTGGCCGCACAAGGAAGAGTCGTGGCCGGGGAACTTCGCGCCGATTCCGAAGGTATGGGTCGAGATGGTGCGCGCGTTGGCACCGCACGAGCACGTCAACATCCTCGTGAACGACGACTCCGCCGCTGCAACGGTGCGGGCGCTGCTGCACGCGGCGCAGGCGCCTATGCAGGCCGTGTCGCTCCATCTGATTCCGACCAACGACGCCTGGGCGCGTGACCACGGGCCGACGTTCATCACGCGGCGGGTCGATGCACGGTCCGAGCTGGCAGCAATCGACTGGCTGTACAACGCCTGGGGCGGGAAGTACCCGCCGTGGGACCTAGACGATGTCGTGCCGCAGCAGATCGCCCCCCTGCTCGGTATCCAGCTGTTCGAGCCCGGCATCGTGTTGGAAGGCGGATCGATCGACGTCAACGGCCGTGGCACGCTGTTGACCACCGAAGCGTGCCTGCTCAATCCGAATCGCAATCCGCAGCTGAGCCGCGCGCAGATCGAGCAGTATCTGAAGGACTATCTCGGCATCCGGCACATCCTCTGGCTGGGCGAGGGTATCGTCGGCGATGACACCGACGGACACATTGACGACCTTGCCCGCTTCGTCGATCCAACCACCGTGGTCACCGTCTTGGAACACAACCCGCGTGACGAGAACTACGACCGTCTGCAGGCGAACTACGAGCGCCTGCGACGCATGACCGATCAAGATGGCCGCGCGCTGCGCGTGCTGACGCTCCCCATGCCCGAGCCGGTCTTCTATGAGGGCCAACGCCTCCCGGCGAGTTACGCCAACTTCTACATCGCCAACGGCGTGGTCCTCGTCCCAGTGTTCAACGATCCAAACGACGCCGCAGCGCTGCGTACGCTGCAGGACGTATTCCCACACCGTCGCATCGTTGGGATTCAGTCGCGCGAGCTGGTCTGGGGCTTAGGCGCGTTCCACTGCGTCACGCAGCAGCAGCCGGCAACGTAGAGTGCCAGCTCCGAGCTGTCGACGAACCCCGACACCCTTTCCCTTGATTGACTGATCCGGCGGGTTCTCCTACGCTTCGTGGACCCGCGCAACGGCGGGCAGGCTATGAATCGTACCTGCGCTTGTGCCTGCGCCGGCTTCGTCGCAGGCCTGCTCTCTTGGTCTGTGGCTGGCTGTAGCCGCGACAGCGGCAGGGGTGGCAGCGCGGAGTTTTTCCCCCTCCATGATGAGGACACGTGGATCTACGGTGTGGAGCAGCCGCTGCGCAATGTGCGCACGCGCATGACCGTGCGCGTGCGCGGCGAGCGCTACATCACCACGCTCGGCCAGCGCTGCCGGCTGGTGGACGAGACCTACGGCGGCTCCGACGCGGCGATGGTGGCGGCGCAAGGTGAAACGCAGGACCAGCAAGTGCATCCGATTGCCTACTGTCGCAAGGATGGATTTCTCTATCGCGCACTGTCGCTCGAATACCATGGCAAGGAGGTGCAGGAGATGGGCCTGGGTTCCGGCGAGGAGCGTTTCCTCCCCGAGGGCCTGCAGAGCGACCTCGCGTGGGACAGCATCACGACGGCCTACGAGCTGGGTGGCGGTAACGGCTACGACGTTAAGCAGCGGCACCGCGCCGTGCCGGAAACGCGCGTCATCGAGGTGCCGGCAGGGCGTTTCGGCGGCTGCGTGCGCGTCGAAACGATCGCGGTGCACGGCGGCCGCCACGATGGGAAGAGCGAGCCGGATCCCATCGTGCTCTACTACCGCGATTGGTATGCTCCCAACGTGGGGTTGGTGCGCACGACGCAATCCGACCGCCCGGGCGAAGGACCGGTGTTGGCGCAGATCGAGTTGCTGGCCTACGACGTTGAGGGAGCGAAGCGATGAAACCAGTGATCAGTGACCAGTGATCAGTGGCGAGGCTTTTGACTTTTCCTTCCCGACTTGCCCTATTCTCCGCGCACATGATCGAGATCGAGCACCTCACGAAGCATTTCGGCGCGACACACGCGGTGAAGGACGTCTCCTTCCACGTCAAACGCGGCGAGGTGATCGGCCTGCTGGGACCGAACGGCTCGGGGAAGACGACGATCATGCGGGTGCTCACCGGCTTCTTCCCGCCGACCGCCGGAGTGGCGCGCGTCGCCGGCTACGACGCGGCGGACCAGTCGCTGGCTCTGCGGCGCAAGATCGGCTACCTGCCCGAGAGCGTGGTGCTGTACCCGGACATGCGCGTCCGGCGCTTCCTGCAGTTCTGCGCCGACGTGCGTCGCATCAGCGGTGCACGCAAGCGCGCACGGATCGACAGCGTCATGCACGACTGCGGGTTGCAGGAAGTGGCGGGACGCTTGATCGGCACGCTGTCGAAGGGGTACCGGCAGCGGGTGGGACTGGCGCAAGCACTCCTGCATGAGCCGGAAGTTCTCATTCTCGACGAGCCGACCGTGGGATTGGATCCGCGGCAGATCATCGAGATCCGCGGGCTGGTGCGCGCGCTGCGCGGGCGGACCACGGTACTTTTGAGCACGCACATCCTGCCCGAGGTCAGCATGACGTGTGAACGCGTGGTGATCATCGACCGCGGCAGCATCGTCGCCGAGGATACGGCAGAAGCCTTGACCCGGCGCGTCGAAGGCAGCGACCGCAGCTTGGTGCGTGTCGAAGGACCCGCTGCCGAGGTGCGAACGGCCCTGGCTGCCGTTCCCGGTGTTGAGCGCGTCGATCCCGCTGACGCACCGGCCGATGCAAGCAACGGCGCCGTGTGCGGCTTCGTCGCACACTCTCGTTCCGGTGAGCCGGTGCGCAAGGCAATTGCCGCGATGGTCGTAGGCAATGGTTGGGGACTGATCGAGGTGCGACCCATGGCGCTGAGCCTCGAGGACCTATTCGTCCGCTTGGTCACTGAGGAAGAGGCCGGCTCGCCGTCGTGACCTTCCTGGCACTCTTCCGCAAGGAACTCCTGTCGTACGTGGTGTCGCCGCTGTTCTACGTGGTGGCGGCGGTCTTCCTGTGTCTGTCGGGCTACTACTTCTACACTGACCTGATCTTCTTCGTCACCTTCGGCTTCGGCATGAACATCCTGGAGAACTTCTGGCAGCTGTTGCTGGTGGACTTGCGGCTGGTGATGCTGCTGTCGATCCCTTTGCTGACGATGCGGCTGTTCGCGGAAGAGAAGAAGCTTGGGACGATCGAGCTGTTGCTCACCTATCCGGTGCGCGACGGCGAGGTGTTCCTCGCCAAGTTCGCAGCGTGCGCGGTGGTCTTCGGGATCATGCTCGCCGGCACGCTGCTCTATCCAATCTACGTGAGCGTCTTACAGCCGTTTCCGTGGCCACCGCTGGTCGCGGGCTACCTCGGCCTGTTCTTACTCGGCCTCAGCTTCATCGCCTGCGGCGTGTTCGTGTCGTCGCTCACCGAGAGTCAGGTGGTTGCCGGCATGGCGACGACGGGCATCCTGCTGCTCTTCTGGATCATGAGCTGGAATGAGGCGGCCACCAGCCCGGGGCTCTTGCGCATCCTGGTCCGCGTCTCGATGTTCGACCACTTCCAGACCTTCGCGCGCGGTGTCATCGACGCGCGCGACGTTGCGTACTTCCTCTCCTTCATCGGCTTCTTTGGTTTTCTGACGCTGCGTGTGCTCGAGTCGCGCAAGTGGCGGGGGCGGCGGTGAGCGCCACGCCGCACTATCGGGCGCAGTGGCAGCAGTGGGCGCTCGTACTCACGGCGACTCTGGGGCTCGTCGCGACGCTGTTCATGGTGCAGGTCATCCTGTCGCACTACACCTGGCGCGTCGATTTTACGCCGGAGAAACGCTTCACGTTGTCGGACCATGCCCGCAACGTACTGAAGGGGCTCGACCGCGACGTACACGTCATCGCCTTCTTGCGTTCCGACGACCCGCGCAACTCGGAGATCGAAGATCTGCTGACCCGAGCGCGCAATGAGTCTGGACACGTGCAGTACAGCGTCGTCGACGTCAATCGCAGCCCCGCCGTGGCGCGGCAGTACGGCGTCGACAACTACGGTAGCCTGGTGGTGGAAAGCGACGGACGGCGCAAGGACTTCTCCAACCCGCGCGAAGACCTGTTGGTGGAGGCGATCCTCCAAGTGACCCACCCGGCCCGCAAGGTGATCTACTTCCTCACCGGCCACGGCGAGCAGGACATCGAGAACACTGACCGGCAGCGCGGCTACTCCGGCGTACGCAACGCGTTGCAGCGCGAGTTCTACGAGGTGCGTGCGCTGAACCTGCTGGGCGATGACGGCGTGCCGGATGACGCGACGGTTGTGGTGATCGCGGGGCCGCGCAAGGACCTGCTCACCGCGGAGCTGGGCAAGCTGAGCGAGTACGTGAGACGCGGCGGTGGGCTCCTGGTGATGCTCGATCCGCAAACAGCGCCGAGCCTGGGAGCATTCCTCGATCGCTACGGTATCAAGCTCGGCGACGATGTCGTCGTCGATCCGGAGAACCGCCTGTTCGCCGGCGATTATCTGACCATGATCGTTCCCGGCCTATCGGATCGGCATCCGGTGAGTGGCGGCCTGAAGTCGCCGCCGCTGCTCTCGCAGGCACGTAGCGTGCGTTTTGCCGGGTCGCAGGACCCTAACATTAAAGGAATCGATTTCCTGCACTCGGCCAAGTCAGGATGGAGCACCAGCGACACCGAGGTGCTGCGCAGCGGCGTGGCGTCCTTCGCCGACGGACGCGACCACGCCGGGCCCGTGCCGGTCGGTGTCAGCGTGTTGGTCAATAACCGTCCGCAGGGTGGGCCGGCTGGGCCGGATAGCCCCGGCGTGACGCGCATGATCGTGCTGGGCGACTCCGACTTCGCCAACAACTTCTTCATCGAGTACTTGGGCGACAAGGACCTCTTGGTCAATGCAATCAATTGGCTGGCTGGGCAAGAGGAGTTGGTTGGGTCGCGGCCGCAGTTGCGGCAGCCAGGCGTCAATCAGTTCTTCGTGAGTGCACGGCAAGGACGTTTGGCGTTCATACTCGGCACCGTCGTCGAGCCGGCGCTGTTTCTGTTAGTCGGGGTCACAGTCTTCCTGCGACGGCGGTGGGGCGGATGAGCGTGCACCGATGACGTGGCGACGGGCGCTCGCCTACTGGGCGTGCTTTCTCCTGCTCGGTGCGTATTGGGTGGTGGTGCTCCGCGAACCGTCGCGCGCCGCGCCGGCGCATCTGACCCACGCTCCGTTTCTGAGCCTTGCAGAAAAGGACATCGACGGCATGGAACTGCGACGCGGTGCCAAGGTGATTCGCTGCCACCGCGTCGAAGGCCGCTGGCAAGTGGTCGAGCCGCCAGGCGGCGCTGTACCATCGGATCTGGTGACCGCGCTGGTCGCCAACCTCACGCAGTTGCCCGAGGTCGAGGTCGTGGATGAAGGGGGTGGAGATGTTGCGCAGTTCGGCCTGGAGCCGCCAGTCTCGCAGATCACTCTGAACGTCAGCGGCAAGCCGGTGAGCCTGCGTCTCGGCAGCCGCAATCCGTCGGGGACCGCGGTCTATGCGCAGCGCGACGACAGCAAGCGCGTCTTTCTCATCGGACTCAATGTCCGCTACTACGAGGATCTCGTCTTCGCAGCGGCGCCTCCGGCGTCGTGAGAGAGCGACGGATTGAGCGCGTGGCAGGGGCGTGAGGGTGGCGCCTGTCCGACGTATTTTGTGGTGCCTACGCTTTCTTGTTGACGGATGGATGAAGGGAATGGTAGCGAAAAGACTACCCGAACCAACGAGTGCCCAAGGGGAAATGCATGGTGCGACGGCTCGCAACGATTACTATCCGCCTGTTTCCGGTCCTGCTCTGCGCGGCGTTGATGGCCGGCTGCGGTGGCGACGCGTCCTCGGGTGTGGGGATTCCCCCGCCTCCACCACCGGCTGGACCGGTGGTCAACGGCACGGTCCGTCTCCCCAACGGCCGCCTCGCATTGAGTCGGTCGCTGATGGAGCGCTTCGCCGCACTGGTAGTCGAGGAGGCCGAAGCGCTCACCGCCACTAATGTCCGTCCCGTTGGACGCAACGTCGGTGTGCAGCTGTCGCAACGGCGCGGCGACGGCGCCGTGCAAACCTTCGGCACGAGCTTCACCAACGACCAAGGCCAGTTTCTCATCGATCTCCCCAGTGGAAGCAGCGAGGATACGTGCCGCTTCATCCTGTCGGTCGGTAGTGGTCAGACGCTGACGCGTGCCTTCGTCTACAGCGCCACGGACCCGATCATCGTCGACTTTGCCAGTGAGACGGCGGTCGCGCTGATTCTCGGCCAAGTGCAGCAAGGTGCGGATCTCTGCGAGTTCTCCAGCGGCGAGATTCGCCAGTTGGTGAGCTCGATCCGTGTGCTTCCGGGTGATGTGACCGGGGCGGACGTGTTCGCGACCAACCGCAATGCGTTGCTAGCCGCGGCGAACGACCCCGGTATTCAGGACGAGTTGGCGCGCTTCGGCAATGCGCCGACGCCGATACCGACGATGACGCCGCAGCCACCGACAGCGACTGTGCCACCGACGGACACGCCCACTATCACCGTCACGCCGACGGTCACCCTGACGCGCACCCGCGTGTCCACCAGCACGGCGACGATCCCGCCGTCGGCCACCCCGACACGGACGAAGACGGTGCCCGCTAGCGCGACCAGCACCCGCACGGCGACCCAGACCGCAACCAAGCCGCCGCCCAGTGCGACGCCGACGCGCACGCCGACGGTGGTAGACACTGCGACGCCGACAAGCACGCCGGTGCCGACGAGTACGTTGACACCCACGACGCAGCCCACGCCGACTGTGACCTCGACCCCGGCGGCGACTCCGCCGCAGATCACCATCGGTTCGGCCAGCGGCCAGCCCGGCTCACAAGTCACTGTGCCCATCTCGTTGACCAAGAACGACACCACCATCGTCACCATTGCGCCTCTCGTCATCGATACGGATCTCGCTGTTCTGACCTTCGGCAGCTGCGTGTCGAAGGTGTCGGGTAAGAACGTGGACACAGGGCAACCCCCGTCAAACCCCGGCCGGATCAGCATCACGATGTCTGGCTCGCCGTCGGCGGTCATTCCGGAC
>JBGQHM010000256.1:0-9991 GCA_041497995.1 Binatia bacterium
CTGGACTTTGTCTTCCATACCCTTCCCCTTGATGCCGTCGTCGATCATGGTCATGCAATAGGGGCAGGCGACGGCGATGGTGTCCGGGTTGGTTTCGAGCAGTTGCTCGACGCGGCGAGTGTTCACGCGCTGCGTCGGTTCCTCTTCCATCCACATGCGGCCGCCACCGGCGCCGCAGCACATGCCGAACTTGCGGTTGCGTTCCGGCTCCTTCAACGTCACCCCCGGGATGAGCCGGAGGATGTCGCGCGGCGCGTCGTAGACCTCGTTGTAACGGCCGAGGTAGCAGGAGTCGTGATAGGTGATGTCCTTGCTGCCATTGAGGTTGAACTCGATCTTGCCCTGCGCGATGAGCTGGCGTACGAACTCGGTGGCGTGCACGACCTCGTAGTTGCCCCCGAACTGCGGGAACTCGTTCTTCAGCGTATTGAAGCAGTGCGGACAGTTCGTGAGGATCTTCTTCACGTTGTAGCCGTTGAGGACCTCGGTGCACATTTGAGCCATCGACTGGAAGAGGTACTCGTTGCCGATGCGGCGCGCGGTTTCGCCGTTGCACAGCTCTTCCTTGCCGAGGATGGCGAAGTCGACGCCGGCCCTCTTGAGGATCTTGGCCACCGCCTGGGTGGTGCGCTTGGCGCGGTCATCGAACGATCCGGCACAGCCGACGTAGTAGAGGTACTCGGCGTCCGGCTTCTCAGCGACTTTGGGAATATCCAACCCATTGGCCCAGGCATCGCGTTGCGAGGCATCGACGCCCCAGGGATTGCTCTGTGTCTCCATGCCCTTGAAGGTGCGGGTCAACTCCGACGGGAAGCGCGCTTCTTCCTGCACCAGATGGCGGCGCATGTCGACGATCTTATCGACGTACTCGATCATCACCGGGCACGCCTCCTCGCAGGCACGGCAGGTGGTGCAGGCCCACAACACGTCATCATGGATGAGGCGTTCGCCGACAATGTTCTCACCGACGTTCACCGCCTCGGCGCCGTCGCCGCCGGCGGGCTTCATCGCCAGCACCTCGTTCTCGTGCTCGTACAGATAGTCGCGCAGGTTCAGGAGCAACTGACGCGGCGCCAGCTCCTTGCCACTTTGCGTGGCCGGGCAGTGCGAGGAGCAGCGGCCGCACTCCGTGCACGAGTACATATCGAGCACCTGCTTCCAAGTGAACTGGTTGATGTACGACGTGCCGAAGGTCGTGCCGTTCTCCAGGTCCATCTTGCTGAGCGCGCCCGTTGGTTCCGTCTTGATGAAGAACACATTCGGCAACGAGGTGATGATGTGAAAATGCTTCGCGAGCGGCAGGAAGTTGAGGAACACGAGCACCACGCAGTTGTGTAGCCACCAGCCCAGATCGCTGCCGAACGTCGCAGCGCCAACGCCGCCGAGACCCGCCAGCGCCAGACCCACGAGCCGACTGAATGGTTGCCAGGCGATCTCCGCCTGGACGTTCGGGTCGGAGGCTGCGTAAATCATCCGGCCGCCGTCATACAAGAGACCGCCAATCATGATGCAGCTGATGAAACTGAGGATGAGGTAGGCTTCCCAGTGCGAGTGCCTCGCCAACCGTTCCTCGGAGGGCTTGTACCCGTAGAGACGTGCCGGGTGCGTCACGCCCCAGCGATAGAATGCGACACCGATCGCCGCGAGTACGGCCACCTGCATGATGTCCTTCAACAGCAGATACGGGCCGCCCAACAGACCCGGTGTAAACAGCGGCAGGTAGAAGTCCGGCACAAAGCCGCGCACAAACATGGTGATCACTTGAATCGCCAGTATGCTGAAGCCCCAGAATATGAAGAAGTGCATCCAGCCGGCCTGTTGCTCACTGATGCGCGTTGCGGGGCGCGGCTCGCGTTGGACGAACTTCTTCTGGCCGAGGGCGTACACGACGACCGCCTTGATACGTTCCGGGATGTTGTCGAAGCGGGGCACCGAGGCCACCTTGAGTAGCATGCCGAAACGGCGGTAAATGGTGCGCGCGAAGTAGCCCAACGCGACGATGATCACGACGCTGAAAACCAGCGCACTCATGGCCATACCTCCAGGGATGATTGATCGGCGACTCGCCCCGACACGTAGGGTAAATCCTCGCTCAATTCAAGGTCGCGGCAACCGCGCCAGGCGCGGCTTATGTCACCGAGAAGTGGCGCTGCTCGTCGCGTGCGCGGCCTTGGTGGCATGCACGCACGGTCCGCGCGTGGTGGTGCATGCAGCACAAGGTCCCGTCACGGTCGCTGTGGAGATCGCCAACACACCAACGTCACGCGAACGCGGACTCATGTATCGCAAGGATCTGGCACCAGACGCGGGCATGTTGTTTCTCTTCCCTCACGAAGAGCCGCTGGAGTTCTGGATGAAGAACACGCCGCTGCCGCTCGACATGATCTTCATCGACACGGCGCGAACCATCGTCGGTGTCGTCGCCGACACCAAGCCATTCAGCACGCAAGCACGCGGCGTTGGGAAGCCGTCGCGCTATGTGCTCGAGGTGCACGCCGGCTTCTGTGCCAAGCACAGTATCGCGGCCGGAGACAAGGTCGACTTCGTTGAGGTGCCGGACGGCGCGACGTGAACGGCACTGCCGCAGACTCAGGGTGCTGCCGGTGCGGCCGGCGGCTCTTCCGGAACCAGGCGCAGCGTGAGCGGGTGCGAGAACAATCGAACGAGGAAGTCGCTCGTGTATTTCTCGGCCATAGCTTTGCCGACGCGCTCGGCGTACTCGGGTGCGGGCACGCCGCGTACGTGATCGAAGCGTTGCCCGGCCACCTCGATGCCCAAGAAGGGCGCGGTTGTGTTGGTTTGAACCCGATCTGCGGCGCGCGAGCCGAGGCGAACATATACCTGGCCGTCGATGACGACGAGCCATACCGGAAACCAGTGCTCACCGTCAGTCGTCCGCGCGGTCCGCAGCTTCAACGTATCCTCCTTGGCAAACGCCTCCGGGTTCCACTGCGCTGCGCTCGCAGGCCGAGGGGCCACGCACAGCGCAGCAGCCATTGCCAGCACTCCAGACAACGCACGGGTCCAGGTCCCATTGGCGGTACTGAACGTCCTCATACAACCAGTCCTCCTCTCGGCGCCTGCGTATGCCGCCTTCAGCGTCTCGGCACTCGCATCTCTACAGGAAAGCGGCTTGCGGAGACAAGAGCGACGGTCGCGCCGCGCCTGCAGAACCGGTATGCTTCGCGTTGACAGGTTGGGCGATTGTCGTAAGCGGGGGCCTGCTGCAAGACTTGTCGCCATTTCCCCAGTTGATAGATTGGCAGGGAATTGCCACGCACCGGTGGTGCGCGCGAGGAGAACGGTGATTGGTAGAGGGGTAATTCGAGATGGCAACACAGATCAGCGCGAAACCGCGAAATAGGCCGGAGAAACCCGTGCACCAGCCCGTCACGCCGACGCTGGAGAACCCTTTCGCGACGGCTGCAGATGCCGCGAGTCGGGAGGCGGCGCACGCGCAGCTCGGCCCGTACGATCAAACGCTCGTCCAAGGAGAGGACTTGCGCCGGCGGCCGTACAGCGCCGCGGGCCCGGTGCAGATCCTGCGGCAGCACGCCAAGGGCCGCATGACCGTGTGGGAGCGCATTGACGTGCTCCAGGATCGGGGTTCAGAGCCGGCGATCCTCTACCAGAACTGGGGTCCCAACCTCGACGGCGCCTCAATCATCACGGCAGTGGTCAAGATTCGCGGCCGCGACGTTGCACTCTACGGGCACGACTTCACCGTGCGCGCCGGTTCGATGGATGCAACCAACGGCCGCAAGCTGGCCAATCTGATCTATCTGGCCGCACAGCGCGGCATTCCGCTGATCGGCATGAACGATAGTGCCGGCGCCTTCGTACCGGCTGGCGTCGGCGGCCTCGACGGCTATGCCGAGGCCTTCACTGCCTTGCGCAAGATCAACGGCGTCGTGCCCAGCATCATGTGTATGTTCGGCTTCAACGCTGGGGGCGGTTCCTATCTGCCGCGTCAGGGCAGCTTCATGATCCAGCCGGCGAACACGTTCTTCGGGCTCACAGGCCCCGTCGTCGTCAAGAGCGCGCTCGGCGAAGACGTGACGCCAGACGACCTCGGCGGCCCGAAAGTGCATGGCGCCAGCGGCGTGTCGGACATCACGGTCGCCGACGAGGTGGCTGCACTCCGCACCGCCCAACGCTTGCTCAGCTATCTCCCTGATTCGAACCGGGTAGCACCGCCGTACCAGAAGACCTCGGACCCGCTGGACCGCCGCACCACAGAGATCGACACGCTCCTGCGCAAGGCGTTCAACTCCCCGACCGGCTTCAACACACCGATCGAGGTCGCCATCCTCATTCAGCAGGTCTGCGACCACGGCGACTACTTCGAGACCCAACCGGACCGCGCCCGCAACGCGATCACCGCCTTCGGACGGCTGAGCGGAAACGTCGTCGGCTTCGTGGCAAACAACAGCGCCGTCGCCAGCGGCCAGATCGACATCGATGCTGCCTATAAGATCGCCCGCTTTGTGCGCTTCTGCAGCATCTACAACATCCCCGTCATCTTCATGGAGGACACGACCGGCTTTCTCCCGGGGCGGGAACAGGAAAGCCGCGGGATCGTCCAGGCGGGCCGCGCCATGCTCGACGCCATCATCGATCTGCGGACGCCGCGGATGCTGCTCATCATCCGCAACGCGTTCGGCGGCGCGTACGCGGCATTCAATTCCTACGCCACCGGCGCGGACATCGTCCTCGCCCTGCCGACAACGCGGGTGGCCGTGATGGGGACGGCGGGCAAAGAGTACACCTACAAGCGCGAGCTCCAAGAAACGCGCGCCGCCGCCGCCGCGAAGATCAAGGAGGCGACTGCCGCCCATATCGCTGCCGGCAGCGCGCCCGATGTCGCACGGAAGGAAGCCGAACGGGAAGCCGCCGAGTGGCTGCGTGCGCAGGAAGTCGAGTTCAACCAGCGCTACGAGCGCGAGTTGATGAACCCACGCGAGGCGCTGAGCCTCGGGTCTATCTCCGAGATCGTCATGCCGACGGACCTGCGTGCAGTCCTCGGCCACCGACTCGAATTCTTGTTGCGCCACTACGAACCCGGCCCCTGGCAATCGCTTCAGCGGGAGTTTCATTGATGCCGATGTCGAGACCGTCCGACCCCTACAGCAACAACCCGCTCATCCACCGCGATCGTCGGCTCGGCGAGTCGCCCTCGGAGTGGGTGCGCTCCTTTGCGTGCGACGACATGGGCGTCCTGATCGTCTGCCGCGGTCCCATCCGCAAGGAAGCCATCGATGTGTTCCGGGAGATGGGGATGACCAATGTGGGCATTCTCATTTCGGAGCGTGACAGCATCGTGTATCCGCGCGCCCTCTCGCCGGAGTTGCGGATCATGGACCCAACACGCGTCCATCCCGTCCCCGACTACACCGGCACGACGCGAGAGGAGCGCATGCAGCGGATTCAGCAGATCATTCAGATCTGCCGCGACCACGGCTACCAGTACGTCTTCGCGGGCTACGGCTTCATGGCCGAAGACGCGTCCTTCGTGCGCAGCCTGGAGGAAGCCGGGTTACACTTCATCGGTCCGTGCTCATACACGCAGGAAGCCGCTGGCGCGAAGGATGAGGCGAAGCGCACGGCGATCGAGAACGCCGTCTCCGTCACACCGGGGGTGAACAACGC
This sequence comes from Binatia bacterium, assembly GCA_041497995.1. Lineage (GTDB taxonomy): Bacteria > Desulfobacterota > Binatia > HRBIN30 > HRBIN30 > DATKMS01. The sequence goes on from JBGQHM010000256.1 coordinate 5,650, forward strand.
CACGGCGCGCACGCTGCTGCGTAAGTACCCGGACCGTCCTGCGCTGGCGAAGCTGGTGAGGGAGAAGGGGCTGGACGTTCCGCAAGTCACTGAGGAGAAGGCGCATCAGCGCCTCGAAGATCTCGCCGATCTCGTCCTCATGGCGGCCTACGAGAAGCACATGGATCTGTACACGATCGATGAGCTGGCGGAACAGATCCACGTCGAGGCAGAAGGGCTCCTCGGGCAACACCCCGGCCGGCGCTTCCGTTTGAAGGCCATCGGCGGCGGTGGCGGTAAAGGCCAGCGCATCTTCTCGGAGACCAAGGGAATTGCCAGCCTCGTGCGCGAGGTGTTGAACGAGGTCAAGGCAACCGGCGTCGGCGACAACAAGAACATGCTCATCGAGCTCAACGTCGAGCAGACGCGGCACAATGAGATCCAGATGGTCGGCAACGGTGAGTGGTGCGTGACACTGGGCGGCCGTGACTGCTCGCTCCAGATGCACGAGCAGAAGCTGGTGGAGATCTCGATCACGCAGGAAGGCTTCGAGGTCGCCATCGACCAGGCACGCGGCGCCGGCAACGAGCGGCGGGCGCGCGAGTTCGAGGCCGACCTCGCCGTGTTGCAGCGCATGGAGGCGGAAGCGCAGCGCTTCGGGCTGGCGGTCAAGCTGGACTCCGCGTCGACCTTCGAGTGCATCGTCGAAGGGCACAACCACTACTTCATGGAGGTGAATACGCGCATTCAGGTCGAGCACCGCGTCTCCGAGCTGTGCTACGCCCTGCGCTTCACCAATCCGGGCAACCCCGACGATCACTTCGACCTGCACTCGCTCGTCGAGTCCATGGCGCTCATCGCCAAGCACAAGGGGCGCCTGCCAAAGCCGACCCGCGTCCCACGCGACAACGCGGCCATCGAGGCGCGCCTCAACGCAACCGACCACGCGCTGAACCCGGCCGCTGGCGGTGTGATCATCTCGTGGTCCGATCCCATCGACTGGGAGATCCGTGACGACCAGGGTATTTCGATCAAGAACCCCGACACCGGCCTGTACATGCGCTACCGCCTCGCCGGCGCGTACGACTCCAATGTGGCTCTGCTGTTGGCCACCGGCGCGGACCGCGTGGAGAGCTTCGCGCGAGTCGCTGAGATCCTCAGGCGAACGACGCTCCGCGGCATCGACCTCGCGACGAATCGCGAATTCCTGTTCGGCATAGTGACCTGGTTCCTGAGCCGCGACGTGTGGGCAAAGCCGACAACCAAGTTCGTCGTCCCCTACCTCACCTTGGTTGGCGAGCTGGCGCAGGAGGCGCAGTCAATCAACTTCGACTACGCTTTTCAGCAGATCGCCCGGCACGCCACGGCAGCGGCAGCGCCGCACGGCGATCGCGCCGTGGCGGCTACGCGCCATGTGATCGAGCTCAAGGAAACCCTGCTGGAGCGACCGATCATGATGCTGATTGACGAGCCCCACTTTCTCTCTGCGTGGCTGAGCCAGCATCGTCTCGACTGCGAGATCCGGCACGGGCGCGTGGTGTGGAAGCGCAACCCCGTCGAGCTGCTTGCCGAGACGTATCACGTGCTGCATCTGGGCGATCAGCCCGGCGAGCCCGCGGCGCACCGGATCTGGGAGCATGATCGGCAGCTATTGGATACAGCGCTCGCGCTCTATGCGAGCCTCGTCGATCACGTCCCGCCCGATACATCGTGGGAGGAGCTCGATCATACCTTGCGTGGCGCGGTACCCGCATTCGGCCTCGACGAGACTCTGTGGACAAAGGCACGTGCCGCGCACAATGGGCACCAGCTCGGCCTGGAGATCCTCGCCGTGCTGCCGATGATCGCGGCGACGGTCGGGTTCTACGATCTCGCGCTGAACAACGACCTCAGCGTCTCCATTCCAGAGCGCCTCCTCGACCCGGCACGACAGGACGCTATGCGCAAGGTCCTGGCGCCACCACCGTCGACTCGGGCGGACGAGATCGTCGCGGCCATGGGCGGGACGTACTACGCGCAAGAGGCGCCCCACTTGCCGCCGTTCGTGACCAAGGGGGCGCACTTCAGTAAGGGCGACCCGCTCTACATCATCGAGGTCATGAAGATGTTCAACAAGGTGTACGCGCCGTTCTCTGGCACGATCGACGAGGTGCTGCTCGGGGACAGCGGCGGCGTCGTCCGCAAGGGCCAGCCGCTGTTCAAAGTGACACCCGATGAGACGCTGGTCGAAGAGGATCCCGACGCCAAGGAGCATCGCATCCGCGTCAACACGGACGCGTACCTTGCGAAGCTGCTCTGAGCAGATGCGGCGCGGCAGAGCTATTCGTCGCGCGAGAGATACGTATATTCTTGCAGACCTTGCTCGTAGTGGCGGCGCAGGCGCGCCGAGTCTTCCAAACTGATCTGTCCGGCGCGCATCGCCACCTCGATGGTGCGCCGCACCTTCTCGATCAACGTGCCCTTGTCATACTGCACGTACTGCAGCACTTCGGTCACGACGTCGCCCTCGACCACGTGCTCGACCTCATAGCGTCCGTCCTCCCCAAGGCGTACATGCACGGCGTCGGTGTCGCCAAAGAGGTTATGGAGGTCGCCGAGAATCTCCTGGTAGGCACCGACCAGGAAGACGCCGATGAAGTACGGCTGGCCGTTGACCCCATGGAGCTCCAGCACATCCTTCACGTCACGCTGATCGATGAACTTATCGATCTTGCCGTCACTGTCGCACGTCAAGTCAGCGAACACGCCGCGGCGGGTCGGTTTCTCCTCCAACCGGTGAATGGGCATGATGGGGAAGAGCTGCTTGACGGCCCAGTGGTCCGGCGCCGATTGGAAAACGGAGAAGTTGCCGTAGTAGGTGTCCGCCAATCCCTTCTCGAGCGGCTCAAGGTCATCAGGGACGTATGGCAGCTCGCGCACGATGCGAAGAATCTTCTCGCAGCAATCCCAAAAGAGGCGCTCGACGCGCGCCCGGGCTCGTAAGTCCAAGTAGCCGAGCGAGAACAGCTCGGCGGCCTCTTCTTTGAGCTGCAAGCTATCGTGATACGCCTCTTGAACGTTCTTCTGGGAAATCGAGGTCCAGATCTCAGCCAGATCCTTCAGAACCTTGTGGTCTCCCTCTGCCACAGGCTCCGGAGGCTTCCCCGACAGCATCTCGTGAACGCCGAGAACGTCGAAGACCAAGACGGAGTGGTGGGCAGTCATGGCGCGCCCCGCCTCGGTCACGATATCTGGATGCGGAATCTGCTCCTTGTCGCACGCCTCCTGAATGGCAGCGACCACGTCGTTCGCATACTCCTGCACGGAGTAATTCATCGACGAGTGAAAGTTGGTCTGTGACCCGTCGTAGTCCACGCCGAGTCCTCCTCCGACATCCACCATCCGCGGCTCGGCACCCATCTGATGCAAACCGACGAACACCCGACTGGCCTCTCGGAGCGCATCCTTGTGCGCTCGAATCGCCGTAATCTGCGATCCGATGTGGAAGTGGAGGAGTTCCAAGCAGTGGAGCATCCCCTCGGTGCGCAGCAGATCGACAGCTTCAACGATCTCTACGGCGGTCAGACCGAACTTCGAGCGGTCACCGGTCGACTCGATCCACTTTCCGGCACCCTTGGTGGTCAGTCTGGCGCGGACGCCGATGTGCGGGCGGATGCCGAGGTCGCGTGAGATCTTGATGATGAGGTCCAGTTCCCGAAAGCGGTCGACGACGATGATGGGCGTGCGGCCCAGACGCTGAGCCAGAAGCGCCGTCTCGATGTAGGCGCGATCCTTATAGCCGTTGCAGATGATCAGGGCACCAGGTGTGTCCAGGATAGCGAGGGCGATTAGCAGCTCCGGCTTGCTGCCGGCCTCCAACCCGACCTTCTCCACCGCACCGTATTCGACGATCTCCTCCACCACATGCCGCTGCTGATTCACTTTGATGGGATAGACTCCACGAAACCCACCTTTGTACCCATAGTCGCTGATGGCTCTGGAAAAGGCCGCACACAAACCGCGCACCCGGCTCGCGAGAATATCGGAGAAGCGCACCAGCAACGGGGTTCGCAGACCGCGTTGGTCGAGATCCTGTACGAGATCGAGCAGGTCGATGCCTGGGCCTTGCTCGCCGCGCGGACGGACCTCCACGTGTCCCCGATCGTTCACGGTGAAGAAGCCGGCTCCCCAGGCCGTGACATTGTACAGCTCTAGACTGTCTCGAACAGTCCATCCGCGCATCGTGCTGGGTCTCCCGTTCCGTCCCCTGTCAGCGTACCGTTCATCTTAGCTGCGACCCCCGCGCCCGCAAGCGCAGAGACGGCACACGCCCCACGTCTCGGACCCTTAAAAATGGCAAAGGGCCGAGCACCATTGCTCGGCC
>JBGQHM010000257.1:0-9913 GCA_041497995.1 Binatia bacterium
CAGGCAAGTGGATCGAAGATTCTGGGGCCCATGCGTCACTCGCGGATTCTCCTTCATGGCGTGGGTGTCCTCACCACGCTGGCGGTGGGTTGCGCCATCAACCCCGTGAGCGGCCGCCCGCAGTTCGTCTTGGTGTCCAAGCAGGGCGAGCAGGAGATGGGCGACCAGGCGGCGAAACAGGTCGAACAGGAAATGGGCTTCGTCGACAACGCGGCGCTGACCGCGTACGTCGAGGCCATTGGTCAACGGCTGGCGGCGCACTCGCCGCGTCAGGACGTTGCGTACCGCTTCCGTGTCGTTGACACGCCAGAGCCGAACGCGTTCGCACTGCCTGGCGGCTACGTGTACGTGACGCGCGGACTGCTGGTGCTGGTCAACTCCGAAGACGAGCTCGCCGGCGTCGTCGCCCACGAGATCGGCCACGTAGCTGCGCGCCATTCTGTAGAGCAGATCACCCGCGCGGCGCCATTCGCCGTCGTCACGAACCTCAGCGCCGCCGTGACCGGTTTAGCGAGTCCGGCGCTCGGTCAGGTCGTCGGCGGTGTTGGCGGTCTGGCGTCGGGGCTGGTGTTGGCACCGTTCAGCCGCGATCAGGAACGCGAGGCGGATCGGGTTGGGCAGCAGTTGGTCGCGGCGGCGGGATGGGATCCTGCTGCGCTAACCAACATTCTGCGCACCATGGAACGTGAGCAAGAGCTGGAGGGCAATGCGCAGCAGCGCGCCAGCTTTCTCGCTTCACATCCATCGACGCCCGAGCGTGTCGCCAACACCACCGAGTACGCCAAAGAACTGCAGAGAGCCCCGAGCGACCCGATCTGTCCGACCCGGGCCGCTGTCTTGGCAAGGCTCGACGGTCTCGTGGTGGGGCAGGAAGCTGCGGCGGGCGTGATCGTGGGGCAGACCTTTCTGCAGCCAGACCTCGACCTCTTCATCCGCTTCCCACCGGATTGGACTGTGCGAAACGGGCGCGGCCAGGTCGGCGCCATGTCGCCGGATCAGCGCGCGCTGGTGTTGCTCGAAGCGGTCGCTGACGGCGCCGACCCGTTCGCTGGCGCCCGGGCTCTGGAACGGGCCAGCGGCTCGCCGGTCGTTCCGACCACCAAAGCGGGAATGATCGGCGCGCTGAAGGCGGCACGCGCCCGCGCGCGCGCACACACCGACTCGGGTGAAGTGGCGCTCGAGTTTGCGTGGATCGCCCACGCCGGCCGCGTTTACCAGATTCTCGGTGTTACGCCGATCCAACACAGCGAGCCGTTCCTGCCTGTCTACGACGCTGTCGTGGAGAGTTTTCGGCCACTCCAACCGGCGGAGCGCGCGAGCATCCGCGAAGATCGCCTGCGTGTCTTTGCGGCGCGTCAGGGGGAGACGCTCACGGCGTTGGTCACTCGGACGAAGGGCAAATGGAGTGTTGCGACGACCGCGGTCGTCAACGAGCTCTCCATTGATACGCCGTTGAAGACCGAATCCATCAAGATCGCCGTAGCTGAGCCGTACACGTCCCCACGTCCGCCGCAGTGACACGCCGCAGTGAACAGGCTTGACGGACGAGGACGCCGCGGGCGAGATCACGCAGATCCTGGGTGGGTGATGTCAGATCAGGCGGGTTCACTGACCACGGTAGAGCACTGGGAGATGAGCGACGGGTCGCCGTCTCCCCTCGGTGCCACGTGGATCGGCGCGCACGAGGCCTACAACTTTGCGTTGTACTCGCGCCACGCGACGGGTGTCGTGCTGCTCCTGTACCGAGCGGATGATCTGATGCATCCGGTCTACGAGTACCGCCTTGACCCGCTCGCGAACAAGACCGGGCGAGTGTGGCACTGTTGGGTGCCGGCAGCGGTTGCTCCCGGCGCGGCATTCTACGCGTATCGCATCGAAGGGCCCTATGACCCGCGGGCGGGCCACCGCTTCGACCCACACAAGGTGCTGCTCGACCCGCACGCGCCCACGGTGTTCTTCCCGCCCGCCTATAGCCGCACCGCCGCGGCACAGCCCGGTCCCGATGACGGTCGCGCCCCTCTCGGCACACTACCGTTGCGGCGCGTAGCCTTCGAGTGGGGCGACGACCGGCGCCCGCGCCATGCGCACGACACGATCATTTACGAGTTGCACGTGAAGGGTTTCACGGCGCGCGCCAACTCCGCCGTTACACCGGCCAAGCGCGGCACCTTCGCGGGATTGATTGAGAAGATCCCTTATCTGATGGAGCTGGGAGTGACCGTTGTCGAGTTGTTGCCAGTGCACCAGTACGATCCGGACGAAGGCAACTACTGGGGCTACATGACCCTGCACTTCTTCTCTCCGCACCAGGCGTACGCCTGCGGTGACGCGTTCGACGAGTTCCGCGAGATGATCAGAGCGTTTCACGCGGCCGGTATCGAGGTCGTGCTCGACGTGGTGTACAACCACACCAGCGAGGTGGGCGCGAATGGCCCGACGCACAGCTACCGCGGCATCGACAACAGCAGCTACTATCTGCTGGACCACGCATCCGGTGCCTACGCGAACGACAGCGGTTGCGGCAACGTGCTGCGCTGCGGCCACCCGGCCGTGCGCGAGATGATCTTCGCCAGCTTGCGCCTCTGGGCTTTGGACCTGCACGTCGACGGTTTCCGGTTCGATCTGGCGTCTATTCTCACGCGCAACAGCGACGGATCGATCAACCTGGAAGATCCGCCGCTGATCGCCGAGATCAGCACGTTTGCGCGCTACAACGACCTGCGCACGATTGCCGAAGCATGGGACATCAGCACCTACCAGCTCGGCCGCAGCTTCCCCGGCATGAACTGGCTGCAGTGGAACGGCAAGTTTCGCGACGATCTGCGCGAGTTCATGAAGGGTATGCCCGGCAAGGTCTCTGACCTCATGCGGCGGCTCTATGGGAGTGACGACCTGTTCCCCGATACGTTGCTCGATGCCTGCCGGCCATATCAGAGCGTCAACTTCGTCACCGCGCACGACGGCTTCTGCCTGTACGATCTCGTCGCCTACAACCACCGGCACAACGAGGCCAACGGCCACAACAACGCCGACGGTGTCGACGACAACCGCAGTTGGAACTGTGGCTGGGAAGGCGACGTCGATGCGCCGGCCGAAGTACTGGCGTTGCGCCGGCAGCAGGTCAAGAACTTCTTCTGCCTGCTGATGCTCGCCAACGGCACGCCGATGTTCTGCGCCGGCGACGAGTTCATGAACACGCAGCGTGGCAACAACAACCCGTACAATCAGGACAACGAGATCACGTGGCTCGATTGGGATCTCCTTGAGCGCAACCCTGACGTGTTCCGCTTCTTCAAGCACATGATCGCCTTTCGCAAGGCCCACCCTTCGATCAGTCGCAGCCGCTTCTGGCGTGAGGACGTGTGTTGGTACGGTGTCGACGGGCCGGCGGATCTCGGATTTCACTCACACAGCCTGGCGTACCATCTGCGCGGCGCCGCCCTGGGCGATGACGACCTCTACGTGCTGATCAACGCCTACTGGGACGATCTGCTCTTCAGCATTTGCGATGGCCAGGCCGGCGACTGGTATCGCGTGGTGGATACTGGGCTGGCAAGCCCGGAAGATATCCTCGAGCCTCACCGGCAGGCGCCGCTTGCGGCTCTGCAGTATCTCGTCACGGCACGCTCGATCGTCGTGCTGCGGCGCCTGCGTTCGGCTCCTCGCTGAGCAGCGTGACGCTGCCATCGCGCAGTACATACGTCGCGCCGATGACCTTCAGCGTTCCCTTGGTGACTCGGGGTGCCAGGATGGGCTGAAGCGTCTTGAGACGTTGCACGCCCATGCGGACATTTTCCGTGATGGCATTGGCCATTTGATTCCCCGGCATGCCCTTGATGCGTGCCACGGCAGGTCTGATCAGGGCCACCAGATCCTTGATGGCGCCGGGCAGCGCGTCGTGCGCCTCAATGTGCGCCAGGGCGGCTTTGACCGCGCCGCATTGGCTGTGGCCGAGCACGACGACCAACGGCACGCCCAACTCGGCGACGGCATATTCGATACTGCCCTTCACGCTCGGTCCCGCCCCCTCGACCACGTTGCCCGCGATCCGTACAACGAATAAATCTCCGATGCCCTGGTCGAACAGAATCTCCGGCGGGACCCGCGAGTCGGCACAGCCGACAATCGCGGCGACGGGACGTTGGCCCTCGGCGAGGGGCGCGAAATCTTCGGGCTTACGGTCTGGGTGGGCAAGCTCGCCTTTGACGAAGCGTCGATTGCCCTCCAACAGCCGCTGCAGCACGTCGTCGGCAGTGGGTGCGGGACTACCGCCGCTAGCGGCAGCCTGCGCTACCTGAGCCAGACGCGGTGCCGCGAGCCCTGTGGCCGCGAGCCCCAAGAGTTGCACGAACTGACGCCGAGAGCAGTGCATCGTCACCTCCGCTTATCGGGTGGTGGTGCCTATCAGCCTGAGCGTGTGCTGCGCAATCATCAGGTTCTCATTTGTGGGCACCACCCACGCAGATGCAGCGCTGGCAGTTGTGGAGATGCGTGGCCCACCTGCATGATTGGCTGTGGCGTCGAGGCCGATGCCGAGCCACGCAGCGTCGGCGCAGACGCGCGCTCGGATTTCATGTGCGTTCTCGCCGATGCCGCCGGTGAACACCAGTGCGTCCAAACCGCCCAAAGCAGCCGCCAGGGAACCAAGTTCACGGCCGATGCGGTAGACGAAGAGATCCACCGCTGCTCGTGCCCGCGGCTCGTCGCTCGCGAGCAGCGTGCGCATATCGCTCGATAGGCCGGAGACACCCAGCAAGCCGCAGCGATGGTACAACAGGTCTTCGAGGGCGCGCGCATCCATGTGGTGCTGGTCCATGAGGTAGAGCAGAATGCCGGGATCGACAGCACCGGAGCGCGTCCCCATCGGCAAACCGTCCAGCGCCGTGAATCCCATCGTAGTTGCCAGGCTGCGGCCGTTGCGCATGGCGCACATGCTAGCGCCGTTGCCGAGGTGCGCTACGACAACGCGCGCCGCGGCGATCTCGGGAGCTACGCGAGGCAGCACCGAAGCGATGTACTCATACGATAAGCCATGAAACCCGTAGCGCCGCACACCGGTGGCGGTCAGCTCATGCGGTAGGGCGAACGTTTGGGCGACCGCAGGTTGGGTCTGGTGGAATGCCGTATCGAAGCACGCCACCTGCGGCAGCGCCGGTGTCGCCGCAGCGATGGCGCGCATGGGCGCCAGGTTGTGTGGCTGGTGCAAGGGCGCGAGGGGGATGAGCGCTTCGAGGGCCGCGAGCACGTCCGGGGTGATCCGCACCGGTTCGACAAATCTCTGGCCGCCGTGGACGACGCGGTGGCCGACACCCGCGAGCTCTGCGGCGTTCATGTGCCCCCGCAACCAGTCGCGGATCTCGGCGATGGCGCGCTGGTGATCGGTAGCCGACGTGTACGTCGCATCGAGGAGCACGGCGCCGCGCACGTCGTGAATCGACAAGTGCGGTCGCGCGCCGATCCCCTCGAACTCGCCGTGCGGACCCGCATCGAGCTCCCCGGCGCGCGTCGCATGGTAGAGCGCGAACTTGATGCTCGACGAGCCGGCGTTGACGACGAGGATCGCTTCGGTCACGGTACCAGCTGCTCCGGATCACGCGGCCCGTGATGGGTGCCATCCAAACAGCGCGTCGCGCTTGATGGCGCGGGCGATGATTGGTGGCACCATGCTTTCCCACACGGGATCGGCTGACTGGATCTTGGCGAGCACGTCCCGGGTGAGGATGGGCAGGTAGCTCGGGTCGTAGTCGCGGATCGCCTCGACGAAACCGCCCTCCAGGAAATAGGAGTAGAGGTGCTGCGCGAGCGGGGCGATGCGCACCGTTTCTGCGGTGACGACCACACCGGACGTGGGGTCGCGGTATGGATAGACGTACAGCTTGACGTTGTCCCGGAACAGGCGTCCCGCGGATTCGAGAATGCCGCCCGCGAGGTCGCTATAGTGCGCGTCACGTGTCACCTCGAGCAGCGCGGGAATCCCCAGCGCGATGCCGATCGGCTTGGGCGTGTAACGCGAGAGGTACTCGACCAGGCGGAAGTAGCGGCCGTAGTTCGAGATCAGCACGGAATGGCCGAGCTCTCGCAGGATATCGACGCGTGCCAAGAAGTCGCGGTGGTCGATGCCGCTCTCGAGGGCGAGATTGCGGAGGGTCATCTCCATCAGGACGAACGGGGTCTCACCCTGCAAACGCGGCTCGCGCAGGAACTGCTCGTGCGCCCGCTCCAAGAGGTCCAATGTCAGGTTGGTGATCGGCCGGAAGGTGCCGCGCTCGACCAGTATCGGCCGCTTGTACAGCACCTCGGCCGCCTGCACGACCTCGCCGTTCGCTTGGAACATCGCGGCGTCGCTGAAACCACGCTCGACGAGCTGCAGACTGACGAGGCGGCTGTCGACGCCGGCGAACGCCGGGCCCGACAGCTTGATGACGTCGATCTCGATACGTTCGCGCGTCAGGTCGTCCAGCAGGGACGACAGGAGCGCGTCAGGTTCGTCATGGTGGTAGAAGGCCGCGTGGATCAGATTCACGCCGATGATGCCCAAGGCTTCCTGCGCGCGGACGTTCTCTCCGTCGAGCATGCCGACGTGAATGATGACCTCGGATGGCGGTGCGCCGGGTTGTGTCTGGAAGCGCAAGCCGAGCCAGCCGTGGCCATCCTCCTGGCGGGCGCGATTGCGAGTCGCGACTGTGTCGGCGAAGACGAAGAACGTGCTGCGTTCGCCACGCGTCGCCTGCAGCCGTTCCAAGAGGAGATCGAACTCGTGCGCCAGCATGGCTTCCAAACGCTGGCGACTCACGTACCGATCGCAGCGACCGTAGATCGCGTCGCTGACCGACATGTCGTATGCCGAGATTGTCTTGGCGACCGTATTGGAGGCGCGGCCTACGTGGAAGAACCAACGCGCCACCTCCTGGCCGGCGCCGATCTCCGCGAAGGCACCGTACTTGGCGGCGTCGAGATTGATCTGCAGAGCCTTCTGATAGGTGGTAAGCGGCAGCGGCTCCATGCCGGCAGTATCGATGAGAGCCTGGCGCGCCGCAAGCCGTGCTGGCTTGGTCGCAGACCCAGCAGCCCGTCGAACCTGGCAGCCTACAGCGACCCAACGGGGAGCGGGCCACAAAAGGACGCCGGCCGCAGGCCTAGCGAGAGAACTCGCGGGGTGAGGCGCGTACGGCGCGGTCGAAGGCCCAGGCGCGGATGATATCGACCTGCTCTTTCATCGTCCTCGACAGAGGCACGATGGTCGCCGAGACATTCAGGAGATCATCGTCGTGCAGGTCACGGTCTTCAAGGCGGGCGGTGGTGATGGCGGAGACGACGCACTGTTCGATCTCGGCACCGGTCCAGCCCTTGGTGAAGCGCTTCAGGCGCTCGAGGTTGAATCCAGCGGGGTCGATCCCGCGCCGCAGCAGGTGCACCCGGAAGATCTCGACGCGCTCGTCGTCGAGCGGCAGGTCCACGAAGAAGACTTCGTCGAAGCGGCCTTTGCGAATCATCTCGGCTGGCAGCAGATCGATGCGGTTGGCGGTGGCGCCGATGAACAGGCCGCGCGTCTTCTCCTGCATCCAGGTCAGGAAGAAGCCGAAGATACGGCCGGCCTCGCCTTCCTTGGATTGTGTGCTGATGCCGGCCTCGATCTCGTCGAACCAGATCACTGCCGGCGCCATGTCTTCGAGCATCCGACACGCCTCCACAAACGCGCCCTCCGGCTTGCCGTGGCGCCCGGAGAAGATCTCGATCATATCGATGCGGTACAGTGGCAGCTCGAAGCACGAGGCGATCGCCTTGATCGACAGGCTTTTCCCGCAGCCCGAGATGCCCATGATCAGCACGCCCTTCGGCACGATCTCGGCGCTGATGCTCTCGCGCAGCTGGAAGAGCTTGCGACGTTCGGCGAGCCACTTCTTGAGGATCTGCAGCCCGCCGATCTGCTCGACGTTTGTGCCGTCGGAAACGTACTCGATCAGGCCGGTGCGGTTGACCAGCAGCTTCTTCTCCTCGAGGAGGGTCGGGATGGATTCCTGGTCGACGGCCTTGCGCTCCGCCACGGCGCGGCGGACGGCGTGCCGTGCTTCATCCACCGTCAGCCCTTGCAGCGCCCGACCGAGCTGGAAGAGTGTAGCCTCGGTGGTGTCGATCGTGCCGCCTGCCGCCGTGATCGTTGGGGCTTCGCGTTGGAGGAAAGTCACCAGCTCGAGCAGGTCGGGGACATTGAGCTCGACGTAGACGAGGCTGCGTTCGAGCTCCTCGGGGATGAACTTCACGGGCGAGGAGATGACCACGAACTTGTTGTGATCGAAGCACGCCTCGTACAGGTCGCGCAGTCGCCGGCGGATCTCTGCGGAGTCGCGCAGCGGCTCATGGAAGTCCTTGAGCTGGAAGATTGCGGGTCCGTCATAGTTGGCGATGAAATCGAGAGCGGCGCGTGGAGTGAGCGGTTGGGCGTCGGTGCTGGTGCCGTCGTCGCGTCGCATGCCCTCGGTCAGGCTCCAGACCCACACGGGTATTGGAGGGGTGAAGAACGTGTTGGCGGCGTCGTGTAAGAGCTGCTGGATGCGCTGTTCCTCCGACGAGCGGAGGTACGTCAGCGGCCGCCCCGACTCGAAGATCTCGCGTAGCGTCCGTAGCGAACGGCTTTCCTTCCTCTCGTCGTTGCTCATCACCGATCACTCGTCACTGACCAGGGATCCCGGTCACTTCCGCTCCGGCGGGGCGGTTGCAATCGCGATTTTCTCCGCGCCGGCCTCCTTGGCGATCGTCATGATCTGTACGGCTTGTTCGAGCACCACGTTGCGGTCGCCCTGCAAGATGACACTCCGCTCCGATCCCTTTTTGAACGCAGCGTCGAGTGCGGCGCGCAAACCGTCCAGCTCGACGGCTTTGCCGTTCAGCTCGATACGGTGGTCGGCGGTCGCGGTGACGATGATTCCCGACGGTTCGGCGCCGCCGGCACCGGCGCGTGGCAGGTTGACCTTGGTGCCCTGCTGCGTCAGCGCCGTGCTGGTGACCATGAAGATGATCAGCAGGACGAGAAAGATATCGGTGAGCGGGGTGACGTTGATTTCGGCGACGATGGGCTGATCGTTATTGTCGCCGTCGAGGTTAACGGGACTGAGCGACACGGGGCATGCTCCCTTCGCGGGCGCGTGGCGCGGCGAGCTGGATGAGCAGTTCGTCGGTCCATTCACGCCAGAGCGCAGCCAGATTGCCGATCCGCACCATGAACGCATTGTACGCGAAAATCGACAACACGCCGACCAGGATACCACCGGCGGTGGCGATGAGCGCTTCCGAGATGCCAGCCGCCACCACTGCGAAGCCGCCAGAGCCGCTCGCCGCCATGCTCTCGAACGCACGGATGATACCGATGACCGTGCCGAACAAGCCGATAAACGGGGCCAGGCTGCCGACCGTACCGAGCAGCCAGACGTAGCGCCTCAGGCCGCGTCCGACCTCGGCGTGTCGGCGGATGGCGACACGGCTGCGCGTATCCGGATCGCCGCTGTTGTCGCTGAGCATCGCCTTGTAGATCGCGCCGAGCGGCGACGTGTCGCGTTTGCAGAGAGCCAGCGCGTCGGTGAGCCCGCCTTCGTCGACCGCCTCGACGACGAGATAATGCAACTTCGCGGCCGCCCGCGCGGCGCGCGTGACGGTCCATAAGCGCTCGATGATCACGGCGATACTGACGACCGAGCAGAGCAGCAGCGGGTACATCACCGCGCCACCCGTCTCGACCAAGGTAAAAAGGTCGCGTCCGTTCATATGACTTGGAGACGTATAGCTGAGCCTCCAAGGTGGCGCAATTCAGGTGCCAGCCGTGCGCTGGGCTCGTGGCGACCTCCAGGTCACCACAAGATGTCCGCCGGTTGGCTCCCGCTCCGGCATCGCTCGTAGGCATCGTGGCGTCTCTCACCCA
>JBGQHM010000258.1:0-9898 GCA_041497995.1 Binatia bacterium
CCAGGTACCCATCACACCCGGGCACTGAGCTCGGTCGGCATTCACCGACTTTCACAACGTGCTACAGTGACTCAGAGGCGACGCAGGAGGGTGCGATGGCGATTCAACAAGTGACGCCCGACGAGGCGCACAAGCTGCTCAGCGAGGGGTACCGCTACATCGATGTCCGCACCGAAGGTGAGTTCGCCAACGGTCACCCGGTGACGGCGGTCAACGTGCCGGTGGTTTTTCCCGACCCGGCGACACGTCAGATGATCATCAATCCCGACTTCGTCGGCGTGGTGGAGGCGCACTTCCCGAAGGACGCGTCGATCGTGGTCGGTTGTCAGGCGGGCGGACGCTCGCAACGTGCCGCCGAATTGCTGGCTGAGGCCGGCTACACGCGCGTCGTGAACATGCAAGGTGGGTTCGGTGGTACCCGCGATCAGACGGGACGCACGGTGGTGGCCGGCTGGAACGAGCGTGGTCTGCCGGTCTGTAAGGATTGTGGCGCAGCGAATTCGTACGCCGCACTTCGCACGGTGCGCTAGCAACCATGGCTATCCGTATCACCCGCGTGTACACCCGGTCCGGCGACGCCGGTGACACCGCGCTCGTCGGCGGCAAGCGCGTCCCCAAGGACACACTGCGCATCGAGGCGTACGGTACGGTCGATGAGCTGAACTCGATCGTCGGCCTTGCCCGTGTGTTCAACGCCGAGACGCCGGCCACTGCGGCACGCGAACGCTTGGATGAGATTCTCAAGCGGGTGCAGCATGAGCTGTTTGACCTAGGGAGCGAGTTGGCGACCCCGCCCGACGCGGCTTACGAGGGCATGTTCCGCGTTGGTGACGCCGAGGTGACCGCGCTCGAGCATCTGATGGACGAGTGCCAGAAGGATTTGGAGCCGCTGAATTCGTTCATCCTGCCCGGCGGCGGGCGCGTCAGTGCGTTCCTGCACCAATGCCGCACGGTATGTCGTCGTGCCGAGCGTCTCCTGCTGCGACTCAGCCGTGAGGAAGACGTTGGCCCGTGGCCTTTGCGGTACCTGAACCGGCTCAGCGATTTGTTCTTTGTCCTTTCGCGATGGATCGCGAAGCAATCGGGTGAATCCGAGTATCTGTGGGAACGCGGCCTGCGCGCGCACGAACGCCGCAGGGGCAAGAAAGGATGAATGCATGCAGCCGCTGTATCTGAAGCAGCTCGAGCTCGGGCCGATGCAGAACTTCGTCTACATCGTCGCCGACCCGGTCACGCGGGACGCCGCGGTCATCGACCCGGCGTGGGAAATCGACCGGGTCGCAGAGATCATCGAGCAGGACGACCTGCACCTGAAGGCTGCTTTGATCACCCACTTTCATCCCGACCATCTCGGTGGCGACTTCATGGGGCGGCACATTCAGGGGGCGGCCGAACTCTTGGAACGCAATCTGAAGATCAAGGTGCACATGCACAAGTCGGAAGTGGAGTTTGCCGCGCGCATTGCCGGCATCTCTCAGTCGGACATCGTAGGCACGGACGGGACCGAAGAGTTGCGGCTCGGCAACCTGGCTGTCCGCTTCATCCATACACCGGGTCACACGCCCGGGTCGCAATGTTTCCTAATCGATGGCCGGTTGGTGTCGGGCGACACGTTGTTCATCGGTTCCTGCGGCCGCGTCGATCTCCCGGGCAGCGATCCAGCACAGATGTACGACAGCTTGGTAAACAAGCTAAAGCGCCTGCCTGAGGACACCGTCCTGTACCCGGGCCATAACTACGCCGGGCGTCCAACGTCAACCATCGGCGAGGAGAAGCAGCGCAATACGTACATGCGATTTAACCGTGTCGAAGATTTCCTTGCGCTGATGGGATACTGACTCCGTTGCGCGCCGTGCGGCTCTTCGTCTACGGGACACTGTTGGACGACGCTCTCGTACTTCAACTCACCGGTCGTCGCTTTGTGAAACGCCCCGCCGTACTCGCCGGCTACCGGAAGCATACTCCGGCGGAAGGCTACCCATACATCGTGGCGGACGATGCTGCAGAGGTCGCGGGGGTCGTACTAGATGGTGTTGATACTGCGGCATTGCGGGCGCTTGATCGCTACGAGGATGAGGGAAGTCTCTACCATCGCGTCGAGGTCAGCGTCAGCCGGGATGGAGAAGTGGAGCCCGCGTTCGTGTACGTGGCCGCGAAATGAATCCAGCGACCACGGCGAGCGTCTGGACAGTCCGATGACGTGACCGGTCTACGGCCATGGAGGGAGACCCATCATCATACGCGTGGACCGCGGAGGGCAGCGCGGTCCTAGCGCAGCAGCGCTCCGACTTGGTCCGCAGCATCTGGGCCTTGGCCTGGCCGGTCATCATCACTTTCTTGCTTGAGTCGCTGGTCGGATTGATCGACACGTTGATGGTCGGCCGGCTAGGGGCCTCTGCCGTTGCCGCCGTCGGCGTCGGCGCACAGGTCCTATCAGCCGTGAGCGTTGCTATGACCGCCATCGGCACCGGCACACTGACGTTGGTCGCCCGTCACATTGGCGCGCAGCACCGTACCGACGCTGAACAGGTGTTGCGCCAATCCATCCTCGCCGCCTGTGGGCTCTCGATCCTCTGCATCGTCCCGGTCATCGCATTCGCACCGCGGGTCGTCCACGCCTTTGGCGTCGAGTCGGCGGTCGTCGGTTTGGGTGCTGCCTTCGTCAGGTTAGTCATGCTGTCGATCCCACAGTCAGCGGTGCTGTTCGTCATCGGCTCGGCGCTGCGGGCTGCTGGCGACACACGCACGCCGCTCCTCATCGGTTTCACGGTCAACGTCATCAACATTGTTGCGAACTATGTGCTCATCTTCGGCAAGCTCGGTCTTCCCGCCATGGGGGTGCGCGGTTCTGCTCTGGCGACTACCCTCGCCTTGAGCGCCGGCGCAGGGATGGGGCTGTGGCTCCTCGTACGCGGACGGCTCGTGTTGCGCTTGCGGTTACAGCATCTCCGCCCTGATCCGCGCATCATCCGTCGAGTGCTTGCGATCGGCTACCCGGCAGCGGGCGAGCAGATCCTGATGCAGATCGGATTTTTCTTCTACCTCGTCTTCGCAGCGCGCTACGGCACCAGTGCG
Source organism: Binatia bacterium (assembly GCA_041497995.1). Lineage (GTDB taxonomy): Bacteria > Desulfobacterota > Binatia > HRBIN30 > HRBIN30 > DATKMS01. Next base: position 3,076 of record JBGQHM010000258.1, read on the forward strand.
GTGGCGGCGTATTTCATCGGCGTGCGCATCCTGGCGATGTCGTTCTTGCCTGGGTTCGGCTTCGCCGCTGCCGCGTCGACACTCGTCGGCCAGAATCTCGGCGCGAACAATCCCGACCTCGCCGAGCGCAGCGGCTGGGAGTCGAATCGGCTGGCAATCTATCTGATGTCCGCATGCGGCCTAGTCATCTTCTTGGCAGCACGACCCATCGCGGCGCTCTTCGTCAATGACGCGGAGGTAGTAACCGACGCGGTCTCCTTCATCCGCACGTTGGCCGCCGCGCAGCCCCTCATGGCGATCGACTTCACCATCGGCGGTGCCCTGCGCGGTGCCGGCGATACGCGCTTCCCGTTGGTAGCGGTGTTTGTGGGTTTCTATGGCTGCCGCTTGGCGTTCGCCTATGTCGCTGCCATGGTCTTGCACCTTAGCCTAGCATGGGTGTGGTTCGCTTTGGTGGGTGACTACCTAGCGCGGGCCGGCCTCAAGTCGTGGCGCTTTCGTAGTGGGCGCTGGAAGCAGATCACGGTGTAGCGGGCAAGTACGCTACCCCAACGGCAAAATGCGCTTGACGAGACCCCCTTCCTCCCCTACGCTCCGCCACGCAAGTGAGGAGATAGCGATGACACACAAGCGGCTTTTCGTCCTTGCAACCGTCCTGCTGAATGGCATGGTACTCCAGCCTGCGTTTGGTGACATCCGCCGGGAACGCTCCGAACGTCATCCGTCGGTGACGGAGATCGGCGAACCCTCGTCGATCAGCATGGCGACAGTACAGCGCGAGGCAGAACGAATCAGCGACATGCGGGATTTTATCATCCGCAATGGCTACCCTGACTACGCCGAGGTACAGGAGGTTTCCCCCGAGTGGCCATGGGAGTCGTATGAAGTTCGATTGTACTATATGCACTGGAATATCGAGGTCGATTTCGGACGAGTGCTGTTTTCCGATGCAGTGGCCGATCTGGGTGTCGAGAAGTATCAGGGAGAGATTGCGCCTGAAAAACGCCATCAGATTGATGTGATCCTGCAGGCCCGCCAGGCACCACCAATGCCGCCCGCTGTCCAGGCACCGCCGGTCCCACAGGCAGCACCGATGCCTTCTGAGCCGCCCGCCTCAGCGGCGGCGCCAGCTGAACCCCCACTGTCAACTGGCAGCCTGGAGGCGCTGGTTGCGCGTCTCGAAGCAGCCGCAGAACGGGCGTCTCGCGCTGCGGATAGCGCCGTAGAGCAAAGCGAGGCGGCAGTCCGCGCAGCGGACCGGACCGTCAGCATAGTAGACAAGCTCCAAGAAGACACCAAGGCGTCTAGTAGTCGCAGCGGACGCTAGAGCGCAATACGCATACCGCCATAGCTCTCAGTCGTGCGCTCCGGGATCGGCCCAGGGCTAAGGAGCGACCAGGCCCCGTACAACCCACCCAGGGCCGCATTCGGCCACCCCCTGAATATCGGCTTGTGCGCGTCCGTCTCAAGAGCGAGACACTTCTGGAGAAGATGCTTACATTGCTGTCTCTTGCCCCTGCGCAATATCACCAAACCAAAGATGGCACATGCCTTGCACATTTCATCCGGTGGAGGTTCCCATGGACATACAAAGTGCGAAACACGGCGCCGAGGGTACCCTGGAATTTCAATGCGTGGTTTGCGGAGCGATTTCGAGCGGCCTGGAATTGTGCAAGTTGTGCGAGCGTCGCGGCCTGAGCCCAGCTCAGTACGCGGAGTTTTTCTGGGAAGAAGCGTAACGAGAAAGCGTCACAATACAATGACGGTGACTTGCTGTGAGGTCGGGACAGGAGTACAAGGAGAGGCGTCGAACTCTGGAGCGGCGACTATGCAACGGAGCTTCAATCAAGGCCGGGCTGCCACTGCCAACCATGGAACAGCGGCCCCTCCTCGGGTATCCGTGTTTGGCACAGGTCCGAACACGCCATCGGAAGCGCCTGCCCAGACCCGGCTCGCGCGCCGGCCAGGTTCGTTGGAGCTATCCGAGGAGGTACTCGGAGAGCTGCACTGGATCGCTAGCGAAGGCAGTCCAAGCCTGAGTCGGCACGCCCGGATCATTCTGGCGCGAAACGAGGGCCGCCCACTGAGCGAGATCGCAGCAGTCCTGGATGTGGACCGGGCTACGGTGCGCCGCTGGTTGCTCCGCTTCGAAAAAGAAGGGCTTCGCGGACTCATGCACGCTTCGACTGGCAAGACCAGGAAGCGGCGGTTTGATGACACGGTTCGCGACGCGGTCGCACGATTGGCAATGCAGTCGCCGGAAGCCGTTGGAGAGCCGTTCACGCACTGGTCCCTGCGGCGCCTCCTCGCCCACGTCCTACGACGAGGCATCGTCCAGCAAATGAGTGTTGAGGGGTTACGACAGTTGCTCCGTGGGCTGCCGCTACCGGAGGCGTACTGGCAGCGCAGTGGCGAACCCGTCGGACCGCTGAGCGATGAAGTGCAGCGCGGCCTTGAGGTGCTTGCACGTGGGACCCGCCCAGAGATCGCTAGACGCGCCCAGGTTGTGCTCGCCAGGAGTCGTGGGCTCAGCGAGGTCGAGATCGCGAGTGCACTGGGTATCGGAAGGAGTTGCGTACGTCGGTGGCTCCAACGCTTCCAGCGTCATGGCATCCTGGGTCTGCAGGCCGCTCGGCGACCGTCACACCCACTCGTCTTCACTCCCGATGTAAGAGCTGCGATCGTGCGGCATGCCCAGATGGAACCCCGCCAACTCGGTTTCCCCAGCATGCGCTGGTCCTTGCGCGCGTTGCGCGCAGCATTGATACGGCAACGGGTCGTGCGTAAGATCAGCATCCAGCACCTGGGACGGATATTGGCCGAGGCAGGTGTTTCCCTCCGCGATCAACGCACTAGCGATGTCTCGCGCGCTCGCACGCCCGCGCGGGCCTAGCCCGTGGGTGTGCGAGCGATTCACCACTCAAATTCAATTGGGCAGATCCACGTCTACGGGCGCCGTGGCCAGATGACGTCACCGTCGAAGTGCGACTATCGAGCGGGCCGGCGGTGACGCCTGCTCAATGAGCCGCGGACCGATGTCACGGTAGAGGTGCTGCAGAAAGGGCTACGACGCGCGTATCTTAGTACTTCGCGTGTTGAAACGGTTCTCTATCTTGCCCTGGCGATCGAGAAACCGCTCCTAGGAGCCCGTCGGAGTAACTGCGCGAGAGGGTGCGGGCGCGAGCCAGGTTGGGCAAAGCGGACGACAGTTGGCTGATGTGATGCCCTGTGCGGGGCGACAAGCGCTGACACCGGCACAGCGCTTGATCATGCGCAGAGGTGTTGGGTACATCGGATTGTGCCGCGAGGGGGCGCGGCTGCGCTCCGCCACAGCTTGAGCAGGTTGTGCGTCAGCGCGATGAGGTCCCACTCTGCCGCCACCTTCGCCAAGCCGCGGAACGAGAAGCGCCGAAACCCGCGCGCCTCTTGGGTCTGTCCAAACACCGGCTCGACAATGGCCTTGCGCCATTTGTACACGGCCTGCCCGGCCGCGGTCTTCAGCTTGTGCCGCATCTGGTCGACCACGTCGCCTCCGCTGGGGCCGCCGCGCTGACCGTATCGAGGGCGCCGTGCGTCTGCCGGTCCGGGGGCACATAGAGATCCACGTTCCGCAGCTTCTCGGCGGGGAGCTGCTCGGTGTTGAAGTAGCCGGCATCCGCCGACACCTGCGCCGGGAGCCGGCCACAGTTCGCGTGCACCTGCTCGAACACGGGCAGCAGTTGCTGCTTATCGTTGGACTGTTGCGTCACCGTGGCCGCCACGATGATCTGTGTGCCGTACTGTCCACCGTCCCCTGCGCATTGTACGCCTGTTCAAAGCCCTTGGTGGCACCATCCTTCATGATGCGCGACTCGGGATCAGTGAAGTTGCGTTGGGCCGTCGGCACGGGCTGCGCGTGTTCGGGATCGGGGACCTGCGGCGGTTGCCCGCCCATCTTCTTGCCGGTCTCCGCTTCGTGCCGATCGCGCTCCGCCAGGTTCTCGCGGGCCGGCGCGGCCTGGGCACGCGCTGCGGCTTCCAACGCGGCCTTGGCCTCGCGGATCTTGCGCAGCCGCGTCTCGCGCCGCGCCAACTCCGCGGGCAACTCATCGCCCACGCGCCCCTTGCCGTACTCCGCGTCCTCGGCTGCATCCACCTGCTGCGCCTTCCCCAGCCAGCGCGCCACTTCCTCCTCCAGCTCCTTCTCCTTCGCACACATGCGCTCGTAGCTCATCGCTTTGTGCTTGGAGGCATTCGCCTTGATCTTCGTGCCGTCCAGCGCCACGTGCCCGAGCTTGACGAACCCCGCCGCCTTGCACAGCTGCAGCACCTGCACAAACAAGCGCGCCACGGCCCGCAAATGGCGCTGCCGAAAGGCCGCGATGCTGTCGTGATCGGGGTGCTGGTCGCCCGCCAACACCCGGTACGGGACTTCTTCATAGGTCGCGCGCTCAATCCTCCGCGACGACGGCTTCCCGCCACAGTACGCATACAGCAGCAGCGTCACCATCATCACCGGATGATACGGCGGCTGCCCGCGTCCATCTCCGCTTTCCTACACCTCCATGATCTCGGTGAGGTCCACTTGGCTTACGACATCCACCAGGAACAGCGCCAAGTGGCCTTCGGGCAACCACAGGCACATGTCCGGCGGCACCAACAGTCGCTGATCCGGGTTGTCCGTGCGGAAGGTCTTCCCCATCCACCTCACCTCCACCCCGCCGGTACTTTACCCGACTCGTTCACCTTGACCAATGGCCTCTACCCGGGTTTTTCTCCGACAGTTACCATGTGCTGGGTGATCGCATGATTGTGATCGGGAATGACGTCAACGCCGCCACTTGGATTGTGGCGCCGTGCTCGGAGCACTCAAGGGACTACGAAGACGCCCTTGACTGCTCCTGCGCGCTGCGCCGGTGTGGTGGATATGGCGGCGTGGCCGGGTGTGCGTTTGCTGGTGTGGAGCTGCTGGTGGCCATCGGCGAACGCGCCGCACTTGTTTGCGATGCGAGCTGCTTGCACATGAAAGCGGGGGGCCGTAACCCTTCTGGGTATCTCAAGTCAACGCTGCGGTTGGCGCCGCAGCCAGAAGGGAGGCCCCCATGGGCAAGATACGACTGGGAGACGTAGTAGGGCAACCGGGTCCGCACACACCGCGACGGCCGGATCCGGGCAGCGCGGTATGGATGGCCATCGACATCTCGCGCACCAAGCTGGTGTACTGTGTGCGCTGGGGCGGTGCGGAGCAACGCCGGCTGAGCACGCCGATGGGACTCGATCACGTGCGCGCCGTGGTCGAGCAGTACCGCGACTGCCGCGTGCACGTGGTCTACGAGGCGTGCGGGTTCGGCTACGAGATCGCTTGGTGGTTGCAGGAACAAGGGGTGGCGACCACGGTGATTGCCCCGAGCCGGATGGAGCGCGCGCCGGGGCTGGCGGTCAAAACCGACCGGCTCGATGCCGGCAAGATGGCGCGCAAGCTGGAGAAGAGCGAGCTCAAGGCCATCTATGTTCCGTCGCGCACGATTCACGAGCAGCGTGCCATCGGACGCACCTACGCGCAGTGCGTCAAGGAGCGCAAGCGGGCGCCGGTGCGCCTCCGTGCCCTGCTGCAAGAACACGCGAAACTGGGGCCCCTGCCGGCACAGGGCTGGAAGGCCTACCGCGACTGGCTCGAGGGGCAGACATTGGTGCCGCCACTCGATCTGAGTGTGAACGCACACGTGCAGTTGCGCCGCTTGGCCGATCAGCAGGCCCGCCGCCTGCGCGCGCAGCTCGAAGTGGTGGCGGCCAGCGCGCCCTATGCGAAGGTGGTCAAGGCGTTGCGCGAACAATCGGGGGTCGGAACGCTGTCGGCGATCCGCGTGGTGTTGGAACTCGGCGACAGCGATCGCTTTCCCACCACGGGGTCGCTGCCGCACTACTTGGGACTGACCCCGAGCGAGTACAGCTCCGGGGTCGACACCAACTATCGTGGGCACATCATGAAGTGTGGACCGGGGACGCTGCGGGCCGTCTTGCTGCAGTGTGCGTGGGCGGCGGTGCGCCGCGGTATCGACCAGGACTTGGTGCACGTCTTCGAACGCTTGGCACCACGCATCGGGCGCAAGCGATCGATCGCGGCGGTGGCGCGCCGCTTGGCGATCAAGTTGCGTCGGCTCTGGTTGCAGGCCGTGTCTCCAACACCTGCGACCGCCGCGCCGGCGTAGGTGACTTTCATCGACCACACGAGTTGAGAGGATCTCTCCACTTCGAAGCTCTGCGTGAGCAGCCTTGGTCGGCACTCCTTTGTACTCGATTGCAGACGTCCGACAGTTTGGCAGAGATCGATCCTCGGAGAGCAGTGGCTGCGGCCACGGATAATAACTTGGTGAGCGCTCCTGCGGGAGCGTCCACGAATAGCAGGCTGGCTCCTCGCGGCGTTTGCGTGTTGGTCGCAACAATCTCGGCTTGTGGGCAGCGTGGTTTGAACGCCCCCGCCGTCAGCGCGGCAGTGTGCCCACCGGGTGGCAACACTGCCTCAAGACTCATTGGCGCACCAGAAGGGCGGAAAAACTGCTCGATTTCCGCAGGCCTTGACATTCACCGCCATAGCAGGCTGCTAGCCCAACTTCGACACTTGGAGGCGCAGGCTCTCGGTAGATCACGGACTTTCCCGAAAAGTCGGCACTACATTTCGCGCATCGGTGCGGGTGGTCGAAGCCTATCGGGCAGTGTGAGCCCAAGCCGATCGAGCAAGGCAGCTTGTGCTTTGTCGGGGCGTACGACGCAGCGCAGACGGAGCTCGCGCTGCGAGTCTTCGGCGAGGGGGAGCACGACGTCGGTGCTCTGAATACGCGAGAGC
>JBGQHM010000259.1:0-9830 GCA_041497995.1 Binatia bacterium
TCACATCACCTCCCTCGCCGCAGGTGGGCGACTTGGTAGCAGCCCATACAACACGTTCCCCATCAAGGCAAACCTGCGCGCGCGGCGGCGCCGAGGTCGTTGACCGTGTAGGTGTCCTCGCGGCGCCGGCTAGGCGCTCACGCGCGCACTGCAGAATAGAGGCGCTTGAGCGCCGCCTCCCAATCGTCCTGGGGATCGATCAGAAGCAGTGTTGCGCAGGACGATGTCGCCAAGAGCTCGTCGACGACGCCTTCCCAGGCTCGGTACAATTCAATGATCGATTGACGCCCCGTAAGGCCGCGGCTGCGCGCCCACGGGCAGTTCGAAACGAACGCCATATTCTGGGCGGCCCATGATGCACCGCGCTCGCCATGCACGCGGGTCACCGCCTGGTCGATGTTGCTCGGCCGCAGATAGATGAGCAGCGGGTGGGCCGATGCGATCTGACTTTCAATGGCCGCAAACACCGCCTTGACTTCATCCGCCCGCGCCCCGTCCAAGAAGGGCGGGAGCACGGAGTTCTGCAGGAACACGCTCTCGACTATGACAGTTTGCCGGCCACTGACGCAGCGGCTGGCGAGTCGTGCCCATTGGTCCAGCCCATACACTTCCGGATCCCTCGCCAAGCCGTCGGTGCCGACATCCGGCAGCGCGGTCGCATCGGGATGGGTGTGCCGGAGCAAGTCAACCGCCTTGGTGCGGATCGGATGATCGTCGGCAGACTCGTTATAGGCGCGAGCGTCTTCGCCCTGGCCGGCGAGCCAGCTCGCCAGTTTCGCAGCTGTCGTCGATTTTCCCGCCCCGATCATGCCCTCGATCACGATGAGCCGGCCTGTCGCCATGCGTGACGGTTCGTCTGGGCGCTACAGCGTACCGTCCGCGAGCATCTCCACTGGATCGCGGAGATCGAGCGCGCCGAGGTAGCCGCCGCCGTGTGCGAGCGCGTCGTGCGCCGCATAGCCGAGCAGCTCCTGGGCCTGACGCGGAAAGGTACGTGCGATTTCGGGCGGCGTCGCCAGGTAATGGTTCTCCTCGGTACGCAGCCACCCGAGCACGTAGCTCAGGTGCATGCCACGCCGCCACTGATCCGCCGTCGTGTTCGGCCCGCCACCGTGCAGAGTCGAACCGAGGTAGAGCACCGCGGAGCCGGCAGGCATCGCGGCGATCGCGAACTCGTCCGCCTGGGGCATCCGCTCCCAATCCCAGCGGTGGCTCCCGGGGACGACGCGCGTGGCGCCGTTCTCTTCAGTAAACTCAACGAGGGCAATGACCGACGCGATCTGCAGCTCCGGATGCGGGCGCGGCACGTGGACCCATACCAACTCATCGCGGTGGATGTACTGCTGCTCGGCACCGGGTCCGCGGTCGAGGATGTGCGCCAGGTTCAGCTGATAGCACGCACACGCCGGCCCGAGAATGGCGTCGGACACACCCAAGAGCGTCGGGTGCGTGAGGACGTCGGAGACGAACGTCGGCGATTTCGAGGCGACCGCCGTGATGTGACGCGTCCGTTCTCCGAAGAACCAGTTCAGCGCCGGGTTCAGAAACTTCCGGTCGGGTTGCACCCGCGCCAGCAGCGGATCGATCTCCGCGTTGAAGCGCTCGAGCGTCTCACGGCTCAACAACCCCTCGACGACCACGCCGCCGTGCTCGTTCAGGGCGGCGACGATCTCTGTGATCGGATCGCCGGCCTGCAGATGAATCAGCGAAGCTGACATATGGACTCCTCGACTCGGGTCGCGTGTCCGCCGCGCGCCGTCGTTCGTGCTCTGCCACCCATGCCCCGGCGTGCCGGCAAGGTCAACCAGGTCGCGCGTCGACTCGGCCAAGGCCTTGACTCGCACGACGACTTGTTGGTCTTCTCGCCGGCGAGAATGCATTCGGAGGAAACAGACTACTATGCTGCATACGCTTCTGCTGTCGCCAAGATCAGCACGGCTCGTCGGACTCCTCATCTTCGGCCTCGGCGGTTGTCGCGCGACATGCCGGACCCAGCCAGCGGTCCAACCAGCATCAGCGCCGACTAGCAGTCTTGAGTACGTGGACGCTTCCCATGGACTTCCGCAGGCGCACATGTGGAAGTCGCACATCGCCTTCGCCGATGTGAACGGAGACGGGCATCCCGATCTGGGGGCAGTGACCCGTCTCGCGGACGGAGCCTGGATCTTCGCCGGAGACGGACATGGAAACTGGACGCCCGCAGCCGATGGCCTAGCGCGCGAAACATTCTGTGGCGGTGGCATGGCGTTCGGGGACATCAACCGCGATGGCAAGATCGACGTCGCCATCGCCTGTCACTGTACCGGCGTATCCGTGTACTGGGGTGACGGGAGTGGCCACTGGGCGAAGGAGCCCAGGCCGCCCAAAGTGCAATCCGAGGATATTGCGATCGGTGATTTCGATCACGACGGCTGTCTCGATCTAGCCTTGGCGACATCGAACGACGGGATGCAAGCCCTCAGAGGTGATTGCAAAGGGGGCTTCACCGACAGCTCACACGGCTTGCCGCAACCGGAATGGGGGAACTCGGTGGTCCTGGCGGACATGGATGGTGACGGCAACCTCGATATCGTCGCCGCGTACGCCGCCGGTCCGCGCGTCTGGCTCGGTGACGGAACCGGCAATTGGCGCGAGGCATCCGACGGCCTCCCAGCTCCATCCGCGCACGGCTTGTACTGGGGCATTGCCGTCGGTGACGTCAATGGCGACGGCAAGCTCGACCTGGCGACAGGTGGGGTGATGTCTGGAGCGGAAGTATTCGTGCAGGCGGCTGGACCGAATGGCCCGACGTGGCGCAGCGCGAGTGACGGAATCATACCACTGAACGCGGTCGGTGTTGCTCTCGGCGACCTGAACAACGATGGCCACGTCGATCTCGTCGTGGCCGGGAAGACAGACCTGCAGCACCTTGGCGGCGTGTACGGCGTCTTTCCGTTTCTCGGCGATGGAGCGGGACACTGGACGCTCGTCAAGGACAGCGGGCTTCCTCAGACCGGCCGCGAGCGCACCTGGGGTGTCGGCCTCGCCGACATCGATGGGGATGGGGTGTTGGACATCGGCGTCGCATACGGCGACGTGTTGTCGCGATCGTCTGTCCCCGGCAAGCAACAACAGCACGGATTGTTCGGTGCGCTAGAAGTCTGGCGCGGACGTAGTCCGTTGCCGAAGCAGTGAAAGCCGCAGCTCCCGTCGGCTTCGGTGCGTTGCAGGCGTTGCTTGCCGTGACATTGCGGCGAGATCTTGCGCGGCTCTTTGCTGTATGGCGTATGTAATGTCGCTCATGGTCCGACCATCAGCCCATCAGCAACGCGCCTTGTGCCATCAGTACGATGCGCGACTTGCCAGCCGCCGGCTGATCACGCTCCTAGCAATGCTTGTCCTGCGCTGGTCAGTTGCGCTCCCGTCGCTCGCAGCTCCAACGGTCGCGGAGATGGCGGCCGAGGTTGGGCTCACACCGGACGCCATGGCACAGGTCGAGAAGGGCGAGATGGTCGAAACGACGCCGAGCGACCGCTCCGATCGCGAGCTGGCCATAGGGATGGTCTTTCTCGTGCGGGCTCCGCTCACGCAGGTCGTCCAAGCATTTCAGCGTGGGAGCGACCTCAAGGCCGATCCGCACGTCACGGTACTGCACGAGGTGACTGGGGAGGGGACGCTCGCCGATTTCGACGATCTTCGGCTCACCCCGCACGGGAACGCCGAGGCCCAACGCTACCTCAACGCAGCCCCCGGCCAGACGCTCAATCTCTCCACTGCGGAGATCGCCGCGTTCCGAGCCCTCGGCGCGGTGCAACAACAAGAAGTCGAGGCGCAGCTGCGTGGCATGCTGCTCGCGCGCTATCGGGCGTATCGCACGCAGGGACTGGACGGCGGCGCACCCTACGACCGGGGCGAAGGCGTGCAGCGGAGCCCGGCGGAAGAGCTCCGGCGGCATTCGGCCGCCAAAATCCTCGGCAAGTACAGTCCAGCGTTCCGTGACGTGCTCCTGCACTACCCGGCGGCACGGCCCGCGGGCCTCGAAGAACGGTTCTACTGGCTCGTGCACGACCTCGACGACCGTCCGACCCTCACGCTCCGCCACCGCATGGCGCTGCCGATGGACGACACGTTCGTGGTCGCCGACCGCGAGTTCTACGTCAGCCAGGGCTACAACGCCGGGCAGGCGCACGCGGCGTTCCTCCCGGCGAACGACGGGACGATGGTGTTCTACGTGACCCGCACCTCGACGGACCGCGCTAGCGGATTCGGTGCGTCGGCCAAGCACGCGATCGGCCGTCACCTCATGACGCGCGAGATCCAGAGCATCTTCAACCGGATGCGTGCGGCGTTCGGAACGCACTGACGGAACCGTCTTGCGAGCGCTCGAGACGGCACGCGCCAGGGCGATGCGACCGATGGTTCCCGGATTGGGGTGCGCTCAGTGCAGCGCCAGGAACGACTGACGCGCCACTTCGAACAGTGACGACGGGAAGAGGCCGAGCAGCACAGTCGCCGCAACCGTCAGCAGTAACGTCGCAAACAGATACGGCCGGCTGCTCGGTGCGGCCACCTCGGTGGTGCCTTCGGTCATGTACATGCGCACCAGGACACCGACGTAGTAGTAGACCGACACGACGCTGTTGAGGACGCCGATGATTGCGAGTCCGACGTAGCCCGACTTCACTGCAGCGCTGAAGATGTAGAACTTGCCGACGAAGCCGGCGAGCGGCGGGATACCCGAGAGTGACAGCATGAAGACGGCCATCGCAGCACCGAGGAATGGGCTGCGGAAGCCGACGCCGGCGTAGTCGTCGAGATTTTCGTTCGGCTGCCCACGACGACCGAGGGCGATCACTACGGCGAACGCTCCGAGGGTCATGAACGCGTAGCCGATCAGATAGAAGAGCACGGCGCTGCCACCATCGGTGCCGCCGGCAACCATACCAACCAGTAAGTACCCGGCGTGCGCCACGCTCGAGTAGGCGAGCATGCGCTTGATGTTGCGCTGCATGAGCGCGGTGACGTTGCCCACGGTCATGGTGAGCACCGCCAGCACCCAGAGCACACCCGTCCAGTCCGGCCGGAACACCGCCAGCGTGTGCATGAACACCCGTGCGAACGCTGCGAACGCGGCGGCCTTGATGCCGACCGCCATCAACGCGGTCACCGACGTCGGCGAGCCCTCGTAGACGTCGGGCGCCCACACGTGGAAGGGCACCGCGGCGATCTTGAAGCCGAAGCCGACGATGAGCAGGCCGATCCCGGCCATCACCAGGAGCCGCTGCTCGCCGGCCACCGCCGTCAACCGTTGCCCGATCTCCGGCAACGTCGTGGTGCCGGTGGCGCCATACAACAGGGCGATCCCGAACAACAGGAAGCCGCTCGCGAAGGCACCGAGGAGGAAGTACTTCAACGCCGCCTCGTTCGAGCGCAACTCGCTGCGCGCGATGCCGGCCAGGGCGTACGCTGCGACCGACATGACCTCGAGACCGAGGAAGATGACGATCAGATCCGTCGCCGTGGCCATCAGGACCATCCCGAGCGTTGAGAACAGCACGAGCGAGTAGTATTCACCCGTCTGGATCTCCGTCATCTCCAGATAGTTCATCGACATCAGCAGCGTCAGCCCGGACACCACGCAGAACAGCAGCGTGAAGAACAGGCCGTAGCGATCGACGGCGAGGGTATCCGACAGCGTACTGAGGTGCGTGTTCCACAACGCCATCGCCGTGATGGCGGTCGCTACCAAGCCCGCCAACCCGATCCAGCCAAGCCCTTCCCGGTCCGGACCTTCCATCCACAGATCGGCAACCAGCGCCAACACCGCCGTGGCGCTGAGGATCAGCATCGGCAAGAGCGCGACGAGTGAGATGTTGGGTGCGGGAATCATGAGGAAGCTTTCAGCCGTCAGCCTTCAGCTGTCAGCGCCCCCCGCCGGCGATTTCCGGTTGAGATATCACCGCTGAAATCTGAGCGCTCTCCGCCGGTGCATCCGCGATCACCGGAGCTCTCATCTTGTCTTGCAGGCGGCTGAGATAGGCGTTCACCGTCGGCTCCATGCGCGTGAGGAACGGCCGCGGATACATACCCATCACGAACAGCATCACCAGGATCGGTACGAAGACCAGGATCTCACGGGTCGACAGATCCTTGAGCACATGGTTCTTCGGATTCTCGTTCGGACCGAACATGACGCGTTGGTACATCCACAAGAGGTAGACCGCACCGAGAACTACACCGCTCACGGCGACGACCGTCTCAGCACGGTGCACCCCGAACGAGCCGAGCAGGATGAGGAACTCGCCGACGAAGCCGTTGAGACCGGGCAGGCCGACGGACGATAGCATCACGACCATGAAGATGGACGCGTACACCGGGAGCTGCGCCCACAGGCCGCCGAACTCCTTGATCAACCGCGTGTGGCGCCGCTCGTAGATGACGCCGACGCAGAGGAACAGCGCGCCCGTCGACACGCCGTGGTTGAGCATCTGATAGATGCTGCCCTGCACGCCTTCGCTGTTGAGCGCCGCCATGCCCAGCATGACGAAACCGAGATGGCTCACCGAGGAGTACGCCACCAGCCGCTTGAGGTCGGGCTGCACCATCGACACCAACGCACCGTACACGATGCCGATCGTTGCCAGGACCGCGATGATGGGCATCGCCTCATGCGCCGCCAGCGGGAACAGCGGAATCGCGAAGCGCAGGAAGCCGTACGTCCCCATCTTCAGGAGGACGCCGGCCAGGATCACCGACCCGCCCGTCGGCGCTTCGGTGTGTGCGTCGGGCAACCAGGTGTGCAACGGGAACATCGGCACCTTGATCGCAAAGGCGAGCGCGAACGCCGCGAACAGCCAGCGCTGCGTCGCCAGCGGCACCGAGAACTCGTAGAGCTGCCGCAGATCAAACGTGAGCGCGCCTTTCTGCTGCTGATGCATCCAGACGAGCGCGAGGATCGCGACCAACATCAGCAGGCTGCCGACCATCGTGTAGAGGAACATCTTGATCGCGGCGTATACCCGCCGCTCGCCGCCCCAGACGCCGATGAGGAAGTACATCGGCACCAGCATCGCTTCCCAGAAGACGTAAAAGAGGAACAGGTCGAGTGCCACGAACGCCCCAACCATCGCGGTCTCCAGGACCAGCATGAGGATCATGTACTCTTTGATGCGCTTGTGGACGTCGCCCCAGCCCGCCAGGATCACCAACGGCATGAGGAAGGTCGTCAGGAGCACCAGAAACAGACTGATGCCGTCGACGCCGACGTTGTAGCTGATACCGAACGCCGGGATCCATGCCGCCTTCGCCGTCATCTGATAGCCCGGATCCGCCGGGTCGAACGCCAGCAGCATCAGCAAGGAGAGCAGGAACGGCGGCAACGAGAACACGAACGCCGCCCGGCGCAATGAGGTCGCCTGCTCCGCCGGCATCATCATCAAGAAGATGACCCCGATGAGCGGCGCGAACACGATGAAAGAGAGGATGGGCATATTGCTTACGGCTTACGGCGTATGGCGTATGGCATATGGTCTCTGAGCTGATGGCTGACAGCTGACGGCTGACGGCTTCTTTTCATCGCAGCGCGTAGTATCCGAGGATGGCCATGGCGCCCAGCAGCATCGAGAGCGCATAGTGCTGCACGTTACCGGTCTGCAGCCGGCGCCAGAGCCCGCTGTTCGCGCCCACAAAGCGCGCGGTGCCGTTGACCACGCCGTCGATGACTTCGGCGTCTGCCGTGCGCCATAGGAAGTTGGAGAGCGCCACGGTCGGCCGGACGAACAGTGCCTCGTACAATTCGTCAACGTAGTACTTGTTGAAGATCAGGGTGTACGCACCCTTTGCCTTCCATGCCAACAGCACCGGCAGGCCGGGCTGCACGAGATAGAAGAGATAGGCCACACCCAAGCCGAGCGACGCCACCACCACCGACGTGGCCATGAGCGCAGACTCTGTGGCCGTACTGAGATGGCCGGCCGCTTGCGCGCCGCTGAATACCGGCTCGATAAACTCGCCGAAGCGATCACCCCACAGCCAATGTTCCGGAAGCCCGATCCAACCGCCAATCAACGACAGGATGCCCAGCACGATCAGTGGCATCGTCATCGACCACGGCGACTCATGGAGATGATGCTTCGCGTGCTCCTCGACGCGGGACTCGCCGAAGAACGTCAGGAAGACCAGGCGGAACATATAGAACGACGTCAGCCCGGCGGCGATGAGCCCCAGTGCCCACAACCACCAGCTGCCGTACGGGCTCCCAAAGGAAGCTCCGAGGATCGCATCCTTGCTGAAGAAGCCGGCGAATGGCGGGAAGCCGGAGATCGCCAGCGTCGCCGAGAAGAAGGTCCAGAAGGTGATCGGCATGTGTGATCGCAAGCCGCCCATCTTCTGCATGTCCTGCTCGCCACTCATGCCGTGGATGACACTACCGGCGCCGAGGAACAGCAGGCCCTTGAAGAAGGCATGCGTCATCAGGTGGAAGATGCCGTCGCTAAACGCGCCGACGCCGACGGCGAGGAACATGTAGCCGAGCTGGCTGATGGTGGAGTACGCCAGCACCTTCTTGATGTCGTTCTGCATGAGGCCGATGGTCGCCGCGAACAGCGCCGTCACCGCACCGATCGTCGCCACCACGGCCATCGTCGTCGGCGAAAGGATGTAGAGGAAGTTGAGTCGCGCGATCATGTACACGCCGGCGGTGACCATGGTCGCTGCGTGGATCAGTGCGCTGACCGGTGTCGGGCCGGCCATGGCATCTGGCAACCACACGTACAGCGGCAGCTGCGCCGACTTGCCGGTCGCACCGATGAAGAGCAACAGGGTGATCAGCGTCACGGTTTCCAGTGGGATCGCCTTCGCGTGCGCCGCGATCTCGGTGAAACGCAGCGTGTGCGGCCCGCTGCCCAGGTGCCAGAAAATCAGAAACACGCCGAGCAGAAAGCCGGCATCGCCGACGCGGTTGACGACGAACGCCTTCTTGCCGGCGCTGGCGTTGGCCTCTTTGTCGAACCAGAAACCGATCAACAGATACGAGCAAACACCGACGCCCTCCCAGCCGACGAACATCAACGGCAAGCTGTCGGCCATCACCAAGATGAGCATCGCGAAGGTGAACAGGTTGAGGTAGGCGAAGAAGCGCGCGTAGCCCTCGTCCTCGTGCATGTAGCCGGTGGAATACACGTGGATGAGGAAGCCGACGCCCGTGACGATGAGGATCATCACGGCGGAGAGCGCATCGATCCGGAACGCTACGTGGACCTGCAGCATCCCGGCGGTGATCCACGGGTAAACATCCTGCTCCAGCGCCCCGCCGTGCGGCAGGCCCAGCACGCGCGAGAAGGTGTAGCAGGCCACGGCGAACGCGACGCCGACCACCGCGGGAGAGACGAAGTTCACCGCACCGCGACCTGCCCGCGGACCGATGAAGACATTAAAGAGCACCCCCAGCACCGGGAGCACCGGGATGAGCCACAAGAACTCGACAGGGGTTGCCACCGCGTGCATGCCGTTACCAGCGCAAGAGGTTGAGCTCGTCGGCGTTCACGGTCTCATGATTCCGGAACGCGGCAATGATGATCGCCAAGCCGACGGCGGCCTCCGCCGCCGCCACGGTCATGACGAAGAACACGGCCACCTGCCCGTCCATCGATTGCAGCTGACGCGAGAACGCGACGAATACCAGGTTGACCGCGTTGAGCATGAGCTCGACCGACATGAAAATTACGATGACGTTGCGGCGTATCAGCACGCCGAGGACACCGATGGTGAACAGGATCGCGGCGAGGACGAGGTACAGGGAGATGGGGACCAGCGTCATACGAGCGTCCGCTTGGCGAGCACCACTGCACCAA
>JBGQHM010000260.1:0-9769 GCA_041497995.1 Binatia bacterium
CGCTCCCGTTGGTCGCTAGGGGCTGCCCCCGCAAACTTGACTCGAGTGCGATGAGTTTCTGCCCTCGAAGACGTCTAGCGGCCTGTCGGACTTGGCACTCAACAGCGACCAACGGGAGCGGGCCATAGAAATGACGCTGACCGCAGGTCCTAGCCGAAAGGAGATGACGATGACACGCAGAACGTGGATGCACCTGGTGGGGGCCGCGTGCCTCAGTGCGGCGCTGTGCGCGCCGGCCCATGCCCAGCTACAGCTGAACGGTGCGGGCGCAACCTTTCCGTACCCGATCTATTCGAAGTGGTTCAGCATGTACCAGCAAGTCGACTCGTCGGTGCGCTTCAACTATCAGTCCATCGGCAGCGGCGGCGGCATCAAGCAGATTACCGAGCAGACCGTGGACTTCGGAGCCAGCGACGGTCCGATGAGTGACGAGCAATTGAGCGCCGCACCCGGCCACCTCCTGCACTTCCCGACGGTGATGGGCGCCGTCGTGCTGACCTACAATGCCGAGGGTGTGCCCGCTGGATTGAAGCTGACGCCTGAGGCCGTTGCCGGCATCTACCTCGGGAAGATCACCAAGTGGAATGATCCGGCGCTGGCGGCGGCAAACCCCGGCGCGGCGTTGCCCGCCCGCGATGTTATCGTCATCCACCGCTCCGACGGCAGCGGCACGTCGTTCATCTTCACCGACTACCTCAGCAAGGTCAGCAAGGAGTGGAACAACCGGGTTGGCAAGGGCACCTCGGTGAACTGGCCACTGGGACTCGGTGGCAAGGGCAACGAGGGAGTCACCGGCCTCGTCAAGCAAACCCCCTTCTCGATCGGCTACGTCGAGCTGATCTACGCTCTATCCAATGAGCTCCCATACGCCGACGTGAAGAATGTCTCCGGCAGCTTCGTGAAGGCGTCGCTGGATTCGGTGACGGCAGCGGCGGCCGGTTTCGCGCAGAGCATGCCCGACGACTTTCGCGTGTCCATCACGAATGCGCCGGGTCCTGACGCCTACCCGATTTCCGGTATGACCTGGCTGCTCGTCTACGAAAAGCAGAAGAATACCGAGAAGGGCCAGAAGATGGTCAAGTTTCTGGACTGGATGATGCGCGAGGGGCAGAAGAACGCAGCCGCCTTGGGCTATGCACCGTTACCCGATGCGGTGATCGCGAAGGAACACCAAGCCCTTGGGAAAGTGACTGCCGCTGACGGCAAACCCCTGCTCTAGGGCCTGCGGCCAGCGTCATTTCTATGGTCCGCTCCCGTTGGTCGCTCAGGGCTGTCAAGTCCGACGATGACTAGACCCTGGATGCTTACTCACGATCTTTGAGACGACAGGGAGGGGCCGGCTGGCCCCTCCCGAAGATTTTGCAGTCAACGCAGTCCTGTAACATCCCTGCAACAATTGGCGGCTATACTGGTCAGTCTGGGATTCCTTGGTATGCTGCGTGCGCCGTGCGGTCGTTCCGCGCCCAAGCCTGCAGTGAGGATGCGCCCATGGCAAACGGTGTGAAAAGCGAGAGCGCCCAATTGGAATGGTCGGTGACGAGTGTGTCGCTGCCCCGCATACGAAGGGGGCTCAACCTGGGAGACTCGATCTTCCGCAGCGTCACGGCGTTGCTCGCGCTGTTGCTCGTCGGTGTATTCGTCTCCATCGTCGCGGTGCTGGTGATCGAGTCGTGGGGCTCGATTCGGACATTCGGATGGGGCTTCCTGACCGGTTCCAAGTGGGATCCAGTGTTCAAGGAGTTCGGCGCGCTGCCGTTCATCTATGGCACGTTGCTGTCTTCGCTGCTCGCCCTGCTGCAAGCGGTGCCCCTCAGCATCGGCACGGCGCTGTTTCTGAGCGAGTTGTCGCCGGGTTGGCTGCGCTCTCCGGTTTCGTTCCTGGTGGAGTTGTTGGCGACGATACCCAGCGTCATCTACGGGCTCTGGGGCATCTTCGTGCTGATTCCCTGGGTGCGCGGATACGTGTCGCCGGCGCTGAGCGCAACTCTCGGGTTCCTCCCGTTGTTCCAAGGTCCCAACTATGGAGTGGGTATGCTCACGGCTTCGATGATCCTGGCCGTGATGGTGGTGCCTTACGTGACGTCCGTCACGTTTGAAGTCATCCAGGCTGTGCCGAACACCCAGCGCGAAGCGGCGTTGGCCCTCGGCGCGACGAAGTGGGAGATGTTGCGCATGGCCGTTCTCCCCTACGGGCGAACCGGCATCGTCGGCGCAGTCATTCTCGGGCTGGGGCGCGCGATTGGTGAGACGATGGCAGTCACCATGGTGATCGGGAATCGGCCCGAGATCTCCGTGTCCCTCTTCGCGCCAGGCAGCACGATGGCCAGCGTCATCGCCAATGAATTCGCCGAGGCGACCTACGACCTCTACGTACAAGCCTTGGTGGAGATCGGCCTGGTGCTCCTCATTATCACCGTGCTGGTCAACGCCTTCGCGCGGCTGCTCGTGTGGAGCGTCGCCGGTCCGCAAACCAACATGCGAGGAGTGTGAGTCGTGGCGTACAAGCGGCGACGCATCGTGAACGGGCTCGCACAGGGCGTGATGGTGGGCTGCACCGTCGCAGTCCTGATCCCGCTCGTCCTGATCTTTGCCTACTTGCTCATGAAGGGCTTCGGCTCGTTGAATCTTGCGTTCTTCACGAACCTGCCGAAACCGGTTGGGGAGGTGGGTGGCGGCATGGCGAACGCCATCGTCGGGACCATGATCCTCATCGGCCTTGCGAGCCTCATCGGCTTGCCCATCGGCGTGGCGACGGGAGTCTACCTCGCCGAGTACGGTTACGGACGGATCGGCTGGATCGTGCGCTTCTGCGCCGATGTCCTCAACGGCGTCCCTTCAATCGTGATCGGCATCTTTGCGTACACGCTCATCGTCCTTCCGATGAAGGGGTTCTCCGCCTATGCGGGCGGATGCGCGCTGGCCGTGATCATGTTGCCGATCGTGGCGCGGACGACGGAGGAGATGCTGAAGCTGGTACCGAACTCGCTGCGTGAGGCCGCACTGGCGCTCGGCGTGCCGGCGTGGCGCGCGATGCTGCTCGTAGTCATCCGCACGGCGCGCGCCGGCATCATCACCGGCATCATGCTGGCCGTGGCGCGGGTCGCCGGCGAGACGGCGCCGCTGCTGTTCACGGCGTTCGGCAGCCAGTACTGGCACCAGGGTCTTGGGCAACCCATTTCCTCGCTGCCGGTGCAGATCTACACGTATGCAATCTCGCCGTTCGACGACTGGCACCGCCAGGCGTGGGCGGGCGCGCTGGTGCTGCTGTCACTCATCTTTCTCACCAGCCTGTCGGTGCGCGTGCTGACGCGTGGGCGAGTGCATACGGCGCGCTGATCGTCGCGATGGCCAACAAGCTCGAAGTCCGACATCTCGACGCCTGGTTCGGTAGTCACCAGGCGCTGAAGGACATCAGCATGGCCATCCAGGACGGGGCGGTGACCGCGGTGATCGGTCCGTCCGGCTGCGGCAAGTCGACGCTCATCCGCTGCCTCAACCGTATGCACGAAGTTGTGCCGGGTGCACGCGCCAGCGGCGAGGTGCTCATCGATGGCGAGAACATCTACGCGTCTGGCATCGATCCGGTGCAGGTGCGCGCCAAGGTGGGCATGGTGTTCCAGAAGCCCAATCCATTTCCTACGATGTCGATCTTCGACAACGTCGTCGCCGGGCTGCGCTTGAACGGCGTGCGCCGCTCGCGGCAAGACATGGCAGCGATCGTCGAGCGCAGCCTGCGGCAAGCCGCGCTCTGGGATGAGGTCAAGGACTCGCTGCAGGCATCGGGCGTGAGCCTCTCGGGCGGGCAACAGCAACGCTTGTGCATCGCGCGCGCCATCGCCGTCCAGCCGGAAGTCATTCTGATGGACGAGCCGTGCTCGGCGCTCGACCCGATCGCCACCACGAAGATCGAAGAGCTGATTCACGAGCTGAAGGGGCAGTACACGATTCTCATCGTCACCCACAGTATGCAGCAAGCGGCCCGTGTGTCCGACTACACCGCCTTCATGTACCTCGGCCGGCTCATCGAGTTCGGCGTGACAGAGAAAGTGTTCACCACGCCCACCGAGAAGGAGACGGAGGACTACATCACGGGGCGGTTCGGCTGAGGCAAAGGGAGATGGAGGAACGTCTCGACGAGAAGCCGCACACCGACCGCCACTACGGGGAAGAGCTCAAGCTGCTGCAGCAGAAGATCCTCGAGATGGGCGGCTTCATCGAGAAACAGATCGCCAACGCGCTGACCGCACTGGTCGAGCGCAACGACGACCTGGCGCGTCGCACCATCGATCGTGATCACACTGTCAACCGCATGGACGTCGAGATCGACGAGCTGTGCATCCGGCTGTTGGCCTTGCATCAGCCGACGGCGCGCGACCTGCGCCTCATCACGACGGGACTCAAGATCACCACCGACATGGAACGCATCGGCGACATGGCGGTGAACGCGTGCGAGCGCGCCCTCGAGCTGAATAGCGAGCCGCAACTCAAACCGTTCATCGACATCCCGCGCATGGCCGAGATCACGCAGCAGATGCTGCGCGAGAGCCTCGATGCGTTCGTGCGCGAAGACGTCGACGTCGCCCTCAAGGTGTGTCGTGACGACGACACCATCGACGAGATCAATGGCCAGCTCTTCCGCGAGCTGCTGTCCTACATGATGGAAGATCCGAAGACAGTCTCGCGCAGCATCCGCTTGCTGTTCATCGCCAAGTACTTTGAGCGCATCGCCGACCACGCCACCAACATCGCCGAGATGGTCGTGTTCATGGTGAAGGGCACGAGCATCCGTCATCTGGATCAGGTCCCGCGGTCCGTGTAACCGCTACGCCACACTGGCCTGCGAGAAAAAGCTTGACTTCGTCCGTCGATGCGTTTAAAAGGTTAAACTTATGAACCGAAGGGCGACATCCCGCACCGCTGACGCCGTCGACTTCACGGAGCTCGGGCGCTTTTTGATCGCCTTGGGTGACCCGACTCGACGGCAGATCGTCATGGCGCTGTCGCGCGAGCGCCTCAATGTGAGCCAGCTCACCGAACGGTTCCCGCTGTCGCGCCCCGCCATGTCGCACCATCTCAAGGTGCTGTCGCACGGCGGCTTGCTGATCCAAGAGCGCCAGGGCCGCGAACGGCTCTACCGCGTCAACGTCGGCCGCTGCCGTCTGCTGGCCAGTCAGCTGAAGGCGTTCATTTCCAGCTGCTGCGCCGGTCCGGAGTGTTGCTAGATCCTTGCTGTCTTGAAAACGCGATGAACAAAACCGGTATCACGAAAGCACGAAATTCCGAAAGCACGAAAGAAACCTCATTTTCGTGGTTTCGGGCTTTCGAGTTTTCGTGATTCTCAAGAATCTCGGCAGACTAGGTAGCATTGGCTAAGAAGGAGAGGAGGAGAGCAATGGCCCACAATACGTTTCACGTTGCGTTGTACGTCGAAGACATTCAGGCGGCCGTCGAACGCTATCGCGTTCTCTTGGGTATCGAGCCGGCGAAGGTCCGACACGACTACGCCAAGTTTGAGATCAGCGACCCGCCGGTGATCCTGTCGCTCAACAAAGGCGGTACACCCGGAAAGCTGTCGCACCTCGGCATCCGCTACCCCGGCGGCGGCGAAGTCGCCAGCGAGATGGTGCGCACGAAAGCCGCGGGGCTCGAGCAGCTGCAGCAGAAGGGCGTGACCTGTTGCTACGCCAAAGCGGACAAGTTCTGGGTACGCGATGCCGACGATGTGGCGTGGGAGATGTACACGTTGCTCGAAGACGCGAACGTGGAGACCGCTGCCGATCTGCAGCTGCGTGAGTTCCTCGGACAGTCGCAACCCGCTTAACCTGGCAGAATGCGATGACGGGAGTGGCGGATGCACGGGTAGCGATGCCCGCGTCGGCGATTGCGCCGAAGCAACTGAGCGGCCTCGATCGCTATCTGACGGTCTGGATATTCCTCGCCATGGCCGTCGGGGTCGGCAGCGGCTACCTGCTTCCCGGCGTCGTACCCTTCCTCAACCGCTTCAGCGTCGGCACCACGTCGGTGCCGATCGCCATCGGGCTCATCCTTATGATGTACCCGCCGCTGGCGAAGGTCCGCTACGAGGAGATGGGCAGCGTCTTCCGCGATTGGCGCGTGCTGGGGCTCTCGTTGGTGCAGAACTGGGTGGTCGGGCCGATCCTGATGTTCAGCCTGGCGATCATCTTCCTGCAGGACAAGCCGGAGTACATGGTCGGCCTCATTCTCATCGGCCTGGCACGCTGCATCGCCATGGTCTTGGTGTGGAACGACCTGGCGAGTGGCGACCCGGAGTACTGCGCTGGCCTGGTCGCGTTCAATTCCGTCTTCCAGATTCTTTTCTATTCGGTTTACGCGTACGTCTTCATCACCGTCGTTCCAGCCTGGCTCGGACTGCGCGGCGTCGTCGTCAGCGTGACGATCGGTGAGATCGCCAAGAGCGTCTTCATCTACCTCGGCGTCCCGTTCCTCGCGGGGATGCTCACGCGCTTCACGCTCATCCGCGCCAGGGGCAAGGAGTGGTACCACACGCACTTCATTCCGAAGATCAGCCCGCTGACGCTGGTGGCGTTGCTGTTCACCATCGTCGTGATGTTCTCGCTCAAGGGCGAGGCGATCGTGCAGCTACCGATGGACGTGGTGCGCATCGCCATCCCGCTGCTCATCTACTTCGTGGTGATGTTCGTTGTCGCGTTCTTCATGAGTATGGCGGTTGGTGCCACCTACCCGCAATCCGCCACGCTGTCCTTCACCGCGGCCTCGAACAACTTCGAGCTGGCCATCGCCGTCGCCGTGGCCACATTCGGGATCAACAACGGCGCGGCATTTGCGGCAGTCATCGGCCCGCTCGTCGAGGTGCCGGTGATGATCGGGCTGGTCAACGTGGCGTTCTGGTTTCGGCGCACCTACTTCCGGCAAGCAGCGGTAGCAGGGGCTGCGTAGGCGGGGCAACGTGGTCACCGTCATCTTCGCATGCGTCCACAACGCGGGGCGATCGCAGATGGCGGCTGCCTTCTTCAACGCCGCAGCCCACCCGACGCGAGCGCGCGCCCTGTCCGCGGGCACCGAGCCGGCGGCGCACGTGCATCCGGAAGTTGTCGAAGTCATGCGCGAGGTGGGCATTGATCTGTCACAGGCGATACCCACCCGGCTGACGCCGGAGGTTGCGGCAGGTGCGAGCTTGCTGGTCACGATGGGATGCGGCGACGCCTGTCCATTCGTGCCGGGGCTACGGCGCGACGACTGGGCGCTTCCCGATCCCAAAGGACAGGCGATGGATCGGGTGCGCAGGATTCGCGATGAGATTCGCGCCCGTGTGCAGCAACTCATTGCGGCCGAGAAGTGGGGCACGGCGGCATGAGCGGGTGAGCAAGCATGCCTCCCGGTGAAGCCGAGAAACCTCTCCCCCGACCCCTCTCCGGGACGGAGAGGGGAGCGGCAAGGCAAAGCATTCCTCCCCCTTCCCTCGCAGGGAAGGGGGCCAGGGGGTTAGGTTCTTGCTCCTTGCAGGTGAAAGTTCCATACTAGTCACATGAAAGCCACTGCTCCCCGCACCCGGACCCTGGTGAGAGCCCACGCGAAGGGCCGGCCGCTGCGAGCCGGGGAGGCGGCGGCACGGGTCAAAGCGGGCCTGCCGGTGGCAGAGCTGGATGCGCTGCGTGAGCTACTCGGCCTGACGGTGGAGAACCTTGCAGGCCGGATTGGCATCTCGATCGCGACGCTCTCGCGCCGCCGTCAAAGCAGCCAGCGTCTCGACGCCGGCCACAGCGACCGGGTGCTGCGCTTCGCGCGGCTGTTCCGTCTCGCCACCGAGCTCTACGACGGCGACGAGGAAGCCGCGCGCGCGTGGCTGCGCAAGCCCGCCCGCGCCCTCGACGGCGAGACGCCGCTCGACCACGCCGCGACGGAAGTGGGTGCGCGCGAGGTCGAGCAGCTCATTGGCCGCCTGGAACACGGCGTGTACACCTGATGCCGGCGCTGTGGCGCGTCGTAAAGCGCAAGCACGCGGCGACGGCATTCGACGGCAAAGCGGCCCAACGCTTCGGCGGGCGCTGGAACTCGCCCGGCCATCGCGCCGTGTATGCGAGCGCCACCAAGTCGCTCGCGGTGCTGGAGCTGCTCGTGCATCTCGACGTCGGCCGGCCCCTCCCGCGTCTGGTCACGTTCACGTTCGACGTCGACGCAAGGCTCGTCTATCTCCTGGCCGCCGCTCAGTTGCCCCGACACTGGCGCACGTCGCGCGGGCTGCTGGCGACGCAGCAGATCGGCGACGAGTGGCTTGCATCCGCCCGCGCCCTGGCGCTGGCGGTGCCGAGTACCATCGTACCAGAGGAATTGAACTACGTGCTCAATCCCGCCCACCCCGCCTTCGCGCGCCTGAGATTTGGACGGTCGATCCCCTTTCTCCTCGACCCGCGTCTGGTGG
This sequence comes from Binatia bacterium, assembly GCA_041497995.1. GTDB lineage: Bacteria > Desulfobacterota > Binatia > HRBIN30 > HRBIN30 > DATKMS01. The sequence continues at coordinate 8,423 of JBGQHM010000260.1, forward strand.
GCTGACCCGCCCCCGATTGTCTTTGTGGCTGTCGTGCCCGGATTTCTCACCGTCGGCGATCCGGTAACAGAACTTCAATCCGGGCACCGCGCCGAGGTCGCTGCCGCTGCCCGCGCGAGCCTCGTACTACTAGATTCCACTTTCGGGGGTGAACCCCTCACCCGAGTGTGCGACCCGCCTGGAAGCCATCCGCCGCTTGCTGCAGCGCCGCCGCGTGGCTGCGCCGATGACCTACGGAGCCAACCGGTTCACTGTGGAGCGGACAAGAGAGACCCTCGCAGTATGTCCCTCTTCATCTCGTGCAGGAACTCGATGCCCCTCAATGCTGGAAGCCGATACTCATCGGGTAGGTCGCTGTCCTGAACAGCCTCAGAGATCCAGCGCCCATCCCGTGCACCCTCCGCCAGAATGGCGCATACCGGCATGGCCAAGTCCGGAGGACTCAGAGACACTTCCTGTTTAGCCTGAGCAAACCCGCCCAGGGCTTGTGCGGACGCCAAAAGGGCTTCTGGATCCGCAGGGTTCAGCAAGCGAGCGAAGCTCCATCCATTCAGGAGCCGATGGGCACCCTCACGAGCGGACTCGGCATCCCCGCGACGCAGGCCTAGAACGAGAAGGGCACAGCCAGACTCCGCCAGAAGCGTTGCTCGTGTCTCGATACGCGGAACGACGAGATGCTCGCAGCTCGCCCATCGGTCACGTACTTCTGTCCACCGCTCGACACGGCGCAGACAGCGGGCCTCGACCTCGGTAAGACGGATCAAAGTGAACGCATCGAGGGACTCGGTGTCTTCGCGGATGTGACGGCACTCATCGACTAACGCGGAAAGTTCATCGGCAGACGCTGCCTTGTCGAGACGGCGATAGCGCAGCAGCATGGTAGCCGCCGCACCCCGGGCGCCGTACTGCGTGATGAGCCGCGATGCACTACCGACATCTGTCGCTCGCAAGGCATAGGCAAACAGCACCGACGCGCTGCGGGCCGCATCAGGAAGCCGTTCGAGCCAATCAGGCCGGCCATGCCGACCAGCGGCCCAAGCGATAGCGCTCGCTAGGGCTCGTGCAGGTGGTCGATCAGGTGGGTATTGAGCGGCAATCAGTTCAATTGCAGCAGCAATACGGCTTGCGCTAGCTCGTCGCGTCACAGCAGCAAACCAAATGAGACAGGTCACGTCGTCGGCGAGGCCCGCGGCGCTTGCCGCCTCAAAGACCTCCTGGGCACGCGCCAGATCGCCGGCCTTGCCGTACGCGTCGACGAGCGCGCTGTACGTGACCTCGTTGGCGAGGCCCGCGGCGCTTGCCGCCTCAAAGACCTCCTGGGCACGCGCCAGATCGCCGGCCTTGCCG
>JBGQHM010000261.1:0-9670 GCA_041497995.1 Binatia bacterium
ACTTCAAGTCTGGAATGTGAGTCGGCCTACTGCATCGACGGCCGCTGTTGCAACCTTTGCCTCTCTGAGACTCTCCCGTGTGCGTGCGACGGCACCGAGATTCCGTATCCCACGCCCCTGCCCGGAGATATCCTCGAGTCATGCGATAGAGGTCGTAACCTTGGGTCCGGTCTGTGGGTGCAAGACTACGATGCCTGTCGTTGCCTACCGCGGTGTTTCCTCCCGGCTGCCTGTCCATCAGGTCTGCCGGCCGTACAGCGCACCGGGTCTACCCTCCTGGGTTGCGCCTGTCTTTCAAAATGCCCCGAGCCTCTCACCACTCCACCACCCACTCCAACACCATGTCCGCCACAGACCTTCGAGTGTCCACCGAATTTACATCTGGCTTGCACTGACGCGGACTACTGCACTCGCTGCTACTGTTTGTAGATGCAGCCATGAGCCGCTGCGATCTGCCATTGGGACGTTGAACAGCGTCCAGCCCCTTTTAGCGGGCTTTGGGCGACTCAGCCGTGGAATTTGATTCCACGGCGACGCGGTGGCACGAACAGTCGCGAGTTTTGAGACACCCTCTTGGAGCCTCCGTCGCGGATCGAGGCATGAGTGCCCTAGTTCAGACGGCACCAGTCGGCCAAGGACATAGACCGCGCGATGAGCGTACGGTAAAGAAGGATGGCGATGGTGGTGCCGACTGATGCGCGCGACGAGGCATGGCCCAGCCTTCCCCTCGAGGCCTGGAGTGATACTTGCGCGACCCTGCACCTGTGGACCCAGATCGTCGGCAAAATTCGCCTCACCCAAAGTCCGTGGATCAATCACTCCTGGCATGTGACGTTGTACGTGACCCCCAGGGGGCTCAGCACGTCGCCCATCCCGTATGACACGAGGACCTTCCAAATCGACCTCGACTTCATCAGTCACCAACTAACCATCCAATCGAGCGATGGCCGCACCGCCAGTCTTCCGCTCCAACCGCAATCCGTCGCCGCGTTCTACCGGCGCCTCATGGAGGAGATGGCGCGGCTCGGTCTGCACGTGGACATCCACACAACACCCAACGAGGTTGCTGATCCAATCCGCTTCGATCGCGACGAATCCCACCGCGCGTACGATCCGGAGTACGCCAATCGTTTCTGGCGAATCCTGGTGCAGGCGGACCGCGTCTTCAAACAGTTTCGCGTGCGCTTCATCGGCAAGTGCAGCCCGGTACATTTTTTCTGGGGCGCGCCCGACCTGGCGGTGACGCGCTTCTCCGGGCGCCGCGCTCCACAACATCCCGGTGGCGTTCCCAACCTCCCAGACCGCGTGACGCGCGAAGCCTACTCCCACGAAGTCAGTAGCTGTGGCTTCTGGCCGGGTGGAGGTGCGGTTCCGTATCCGGCGTTCTACTCGTACGCGTATCCGGAGCCGGATGGATTTTCCAAGTCACCAGTCAAGCCGGAGGCCGCCTTCTATAGTACGGAGCTGCACGAATTCATCCTGCCGTACGACGCCGTCCGCGCGTCCGAGACTGCGGATGAAACCCTGCTCGATTTTCTGCAGACGACGTACGAAGCGGCAGCCGATCTGGCGCGGTGGGATCGCAAGGCGTTGGAGCGAGGCGCTGATTGGTGATTCGCGACTCGTGGCTGGTGAGCGATGCCGGATCACGAATGACCAGTCACCAATCACGTCCTGCGGCTCATTGGCAAGACATTGGCCCGCACGAGACACGACCAGAAAGCGACAATGACAGCGCAAAGGATAGGCGCCTGTGTTTGAACAAGCCTTCAAGAACATCGACGACGTCCTCCGGAAAGAGGCGGGATGCACGACCGAGCTCGACTACACCGAGCAGACGTCGTGGTTGCTGTTCCTGAAATACCTCGACGGACTCGAACAGGACAAAGCCACCGAAGCCGCGCTGGACGGGAAGAAATACACCTACATTCTCGACAAGCCCTACCGCTGGGAAAGCTGGGCCGCGCCCAAGGGGAGGGACGGTCGCACCGGCGAGACAAGCTACCAAGCTCGACTCCCTCTCGGAGCACACTCAACGCCTCGAATCCCTCTACCAGCGCAAGCTCGCCGCGTTGGATGCGCTGAAGAAGTCGTTGCTGCACCAGGCTTTCAGTGGAGCACTTTAGGCTCCTGATACTGATGATCGCCTGAGCAAGCTTGACGGAAAGCTGGGAAGCTGGGAAATTGACCGCATGAAGACCACGCTCGATTTGCCGAACGATCTGGTGCGTGAGATCAAGCTGAAGGCCGTGCATGAGGGCCGCAAGCTGAAGGATGCCATGGCCGATCTGCTGCGCGCGGGTCTGGCTGCCCGAGCAGCCAAGGCGGAGGAAAGAACCGCCCGCAAGAGGAAGCCGCGCCTACCGCTCGTCAAGTGCCGCCACGCCGCCACCGCAGCCACTGAGATGACCCCGCAACGCGTCGCCGATGTCCTGAGCAAACAAGAAGCGTCGTGGCATGCTGAGACTGGCCGATAGCAATATCTGGCTAGCGCTGACGCTCTCCAAACACAGCTTCCACCGGGCGAGGGATGGCTCGCCAGCGGACGCGCCGCCTTCATGGATGAACCACGCGGCTTGGACGCGTACTGGAAGACCCTAGCCGCGCGTCAGACCACTTCACCGAAGCTGTGGATGGATGCTTATCTTGCCGCGTTCGCCATGAACGAAGCTGAGACGCGCGCCGAGCACATCGATCCCGCTCTCAAAGCTGCTGGTTGGGGTGTCCGCCCAACAGTTCATGGAGCTCCTGTTCGGCAAGCTCCCGGAATTCTTCAAAGACGAAACCGAGCTCCGTGCCGTCTGGAGCGCCCCCGACACGCGCAAGAAGCTGTTGCAAGGACTCGCCGAGAAGGGCTTTGGCGGTGAGCAACTGGCCGAGATGCAGAAGATCATCGACGCGGAGAAGAGCGATCTGTTCGACGTGCTGGCCCACGTGGCCTACGCCTTGCCGCCGGTCACCCGCGAAGAACGCGCCGCGAGAGCCAGGCCGGACATCAGCGCGCATTTCAACGGCAAACAGCAGGTCTTTCTCGAGTTCGTGCTCTCGCACTACATCAGCGTCGGCGTGGAAGAGCTCGATCAGGAGCAGCTCACGCCCTTGTTGCGGCTGAGGTATCACAACTCCATCGCCGACGCTGTGGCCGACTTGGGAAGAGCGGAGGACATTGGACGGGTCTTCGCAGGCTTCCAGAAGTACCTGTATCAGCAACAAGCCGCCGCATGACACGTTGAAAGTCCAATGGAGCTCAACCCCGACGAGTGGCGCCGCCAAGGTCGCGCGTTCGATCGCACCTCACACGTTTACCACGACGCGCGTCCTGGTTACCCGCGTAAGGTATTTGACCTTCTTCGCGAGCGCTGCGGGCTGGGACGCGGTTCGAAGGTACTCGAGGTCGGTGCGGGTCCGGGCCAGGCGACCATGCCGATGCTTGACATGGGAGCCCACGTCACTGCCGTGGAACCGGGTGCGAACCTCGCCGACCTATTGATTCAGCACGCCGCCGGAAAACCTCTGCGCGTGATCGTGGCGACCTTCGAGCATGCGGTGGTGGAGGAAGAAAGTTCTGACCTGGTCGTGTCGGCCACAGCTTTTCATTGGGTCGACACCGCGGTGGGCTTGGCCAAGGCTGCCGCGGCGTTGCACGACCAAGGCTGGCTGGCGCTGTGGTGGACGGTCTTCGGTGATCTGGCCCGACCCGATCCGTTCCATGACGCTCTGCAGCCTATCCTGCAGGCCAAGGCTCAGGAGCTGGTGACCCAAGGGAGTGCTGCGATGTCATATGCACTGGATGTGCGCGCGCGCAGTCGCGAGATCGAAGACAGCGGGTTCTACGAGCCGGTGGAGCATCACCTCGTGCAGTGGGAAGGGCGTCATGGCGCTGAGGAGATTCGGCGCTTGTTCTCGACATTCTCTGCATGGATCACACTCCCAGAGGATCGGAGGACTGACTTGCTCGCGGACATCGAGCGCCTCGCTCGCGACACGTTTGGGGGCATCGTGGTGCGGCCGTATCAGACCGCGCTGTACCTCGCGAGGCGGAGGACTCGATAGCCCGTGTTGGACACCGGTGAGTGTAGGGGCGATTCGGGAATCGCCCCACGCGGCGGCGCCGATTCGACGCGCTTTTCAGGGCGGTTCTCGAACCGCCCCTACAATCCTCGAACCGGATTTCACGGAACCACAGATCCGCACGACCCCTCTTGAGTTTGCTCCGCGTTCTGTGGTCCTCTGCGCTGCGCTGAGTCGGGCACGATGGGTGACACCTATTTTCATGCTGAAGAAATCGGACTGCGCGCGACGGCGCGCCAGTGCTACGAGCTTGTGTTGGCCATCCGGCGCTATGGCCAGTGGTGGCAGCGCGTGCAGGTTGAGCCGCTCGGACCTGAAGCCACGCTGCGGATCGGTAGCCGCTATCGGTTCAAAGGCGCGCAACTGAGCGGTACGGCGCAAGTCACGGCGCTGCGGCCGTGGCGGCGGGTTGATCTGCAGTATACTACGGGCGATCTGCTGGGACCCGTGAGTTGGGAGTTCATCCAACGCGGCAACTCGACGCTGGTGCGCTTTGCCTATCGCGGCGTCGAGCCCAACGGCGAGTCGCTGCGGCGTGTGCTGACCGGCGGGCGCGGCCTCGAAGTGTACAGCGAGATGTTGCAGGCCGACGCGTTCGTTGGCATGCGCCACGTACTCGAAGAGGGATTCGACGTCAGCGGCGGTGACTTGTTCGAAGCGCTGCACACGCTGCGCAGCGTCCGCCACTTCCGTCCCGATCCACTGCCGGACGCGATACTCCGTGCGATCATCGAAGCGGCGACGCGTGCTCCCAGCGCGCGCAATGCGCAGCCCTGGTACTTCGTCGCCGTGCGCGATGCGGACGTGAAGCGTACGATCGCCGCGCTGTATCTGGCGGCATGGCAGCAGGCGCAACGGTACACGTCCCAGGTCGACGCCGACGCGGACATCAAGGACCGACCCGACTACGGGCGCATGATGCGTAGCGTGGATACGCTGGCGACACGCCTCGATAGCGTCCCGGTCATCGTGCTGGCGTTGCTCGACACCACGCAGCTCGGTCCGATGGCGGACGGTCACGGCACCATACTGGCGCCGCAGTCGGCGTATGCGTCGATCTTTCCCGCCGTGCAGAACCTGATGCTGGCGGCACGTGGCCTCGGAGTGGGCTCGACGTTGACGACGGTGTTCTCAAGTGTGGAGGCGGAGATACGGGATGCCGCCGGCATCCCGCCGCACATGCACATCGCTGCGCTGGTACCGCTGGGCTATCCGCGACGGCCGTTTCGTGTGACCAAGCGCAAGCCACTCGATGCCGTGGCGTTCCTCGACCGCTGGGGCCAGAAGCTCACCTAACTCCCTGGCCCCCCTCCGTGGGAGGGAAGGGGGAAGAGTGCTTTGCCTTTCCGCTCCCCCGCTCCGCCTCAGAGGGGTCGGGGGAGAGGCTCTTCACCACTTCTCGTACTGCACGGCGCGGCGCTCGTAGCCGGAGCGTCGCAGCAGATCGCGCAGCTGCGGAACGATGTCGCCGACGCCGCAGATGTAGAAGCGGCGGGTGCGGTCGTCGTCGCCGCTGACATAGCGCCGCGCAATGTCCTCGCTCAACGAGCCACCGAGCAAGGGCGCAAACGCGAAGCCTTCATGCGTGCGACCCGCCGCCTCGAATTCTTGCGCGTACAGCAGATGCCCTGCGCTCGGGGCGCTGTAATGCAATCGCACTGGATGGGTCGCGCCGGCGAGGGCACGTCGCAGCATCGGCCGGATGGGCGCGATGCCAGTGCCCTCGGCGATGAACACGCACTCGGCCGCCGGCGCGCCGTCCAAGATGAACGTACCCCACGGCCCGGTGAAGCGGACGGTTGCGCCGACCGCGAGGCTGAACAGATAGTGTGAACCCGGTCCGTTCGGCACAAGATTGAGACAGATCTCGAGGCGCGACGAATCTTCGGGGTCCGAGGCGATTGAGTACGGCCGAATGAGCTCGCCGCCGATGGGGAGTAGGCAGGAGATGAACTGCCCTGGCCTGAACGTGAAATGTGGCGCGGGTGGCAGCCGCAAAACGAGGGAGCGGGTTGCGGGCGCGATCTCGTCGATGCGCTCGAGTGTCGCCTCGTAGGTGATGCGCTGTGGAGTCGGAGCCACGACGTCGCCTTACGCTGCGTTGATGGTGAACCGCGGGATGAGCACGGTGAACTCGGCGTCCTCGACGACGGCCTGGCATCCCAGACGTGAGGTCGGCGTCAGTCCCGGCGCCTTGTCGAGCAGATCGAGCTCGTTCTCCTCGGCTTCCGAGAGCCGCTCGAATCCCTGCTTCACGATAACGTGGCAAGTGGTGCAGGCGCAGCTGCCGCCACACGCATGATCGAGGTGCACGCCGTTCGCCAGCAAGACATCGAGAATCGATCCGGGGCGCCCATCGTGCTGGAACGGCGCCTTCTTCGGATCAAACTCGATGACCCGTTCGGGATCACCGTTCTCGAAGAGGACGCGCAGCTTTGCCATTGCTCGACCTGTAGCAGCGGTGATCGGCCGGTGCGAGTGGCGGGGGCCAGAAGCGACGGGCGACCCTGGTGTGCTTTCCGCGTAGGGGCGAGGCATTTCCCATCACGTTGGCACCGACGCGGGTTGATGTTCCGACCGTGGGCATCCTCCGCCACCGCGTGGCGTACCGGAAATGCCTCGCCCTTCTTTGCAGTGACAAACCATCTGCGAACGCTGCGTACAACCCGCGCCGCCGCAAGGGCGAGGCATTTCCAGGGAGCTGCCGTCGGCACCGCTCATCGCGCCGGACCCCGCGAGGACTATCGTGTGTGCCCTCGCACGCGGAAATGCCTCGCCCCTACACGTGGAATGCTTGGATACCCCAATGACCGACTTGTCCTGCTACCCGCTACCACCACAAGCCGCCGTCGGTGTACTCCCACAACAGGAACGCCAGCACGCGGTAGTCGAACGGGTCGGCGTCGCCGGCGACCGGGATCTGCGCGCCGACCGCGACGGCGACGTGGCCGCGCTCGGTGATGCCTTTGTAGATCTGCGGAGTCAGGAGGAGGTTGTGCTGGTTGGCGGTGACGTTCTGCAGCACTTCCAGCTCGAGCGTCGGTACCCAAGCACGCTTCAACGGGGACAGCGGGTAGCTGAACGCCATGCGGTAGTCGACACCGCGGTCGGCGCGGTTCTCGTCGATCGGTGCGACGCCAAGGATCTGTCCTTGGATGACGAAGTTGTGAATCTCCTTGCCCGCCAAGAGCGATGGCTCGAAGCTAACCGTGCCGTCGCCGAGGTGGCGGTCACGATCGCCGCTCGGCAACACGAGATCGAGACTCGCTGAGGCGACCGTCAAGCTCGGCAGGTCCGCGTAGAGCACGTGCTTGTACGCCAGGCTCACGTCGCCTATGCCGCCGGTGGTGGCTCCGTCAGTGACGTTGTGCACGGCGAAGGGCACGCCGATTTCAATCTCGCCGCGCGCTCCGACGCGCCGCTCGAACGAGAGCTCCGTCACCCAGTCGCGCTCGCCGTTGCGTCCCTTGGCGAATTCCGGAATGAGCAGCAGCTCGTCTTCGGGGAACGCCTTCGTCGTTACCAGCGGCCGGCGAAAGTTCAGCTCGCCGCGCGGCCAACACGGTTCGGTGCAGAAGCTGCGGATGTACTCGAGCACGAGATGGACCTGCTCATCCGTCAGCACATCGGCGAACGCCGGCATCTGTGGCGACAGGCCCAGTCCGCGGCCGCCATGTGCGATGAGGTAGCCCCAGTTGCCGTCGCCTTCGCGCGTGATGAAGCTGCAGTCGGTGAAATCAGGAAGCGGGACGTTAATGGCTGTGCCTTCCGGGGCGCCGCGCCCGTCGGTCCCGTGGCAACTGGAACAGGCACCTTCGTACAGCTCGCGGCCGCTCAGGTCTGCTGCGCTGCTGCTGTGCGCGAGAACGCAGAGCGTCACCGCGATTGCAGCGAGCGGCGCGCGCGTCACCCTCACCGGATTACTCGCGACCGGGTGTCTTCCGGCCGAGGTTTTCGAGATACTCCGCGAAACGGCGCGCCTTGCGCTTCAGTAAGATCGCATCGTCCTCCACCGTGAGGACCAACTCGTCACCTTCGCGCAGACCGAGGGCCGCGCGGGCATGGCGCGGCAGCACGAGCTCTCCTTTGCGTCCGACTTTCAGGATGTCTGCCATTTGCCCGCCCCCATGGGCAGCGTGGCGCATCACTCATGCAAAGGCAAGGTTGCGCGCACTCGTGCGGGCGCGTTGACAGCCGCAGGGGGCACGTCTAATCGTCAGCCGACCATGGCGGATGCAGACTTCGTGACGCACGAGCTGGCGCGCCGGCAGGCCGCGGGCTTGGCGCGGCGGCTGCGGCCCATCGATAGCGCGCAGGATACCTGGGTCAGCATGGACGGCCGCCGCGTGCTGTTGTTGTGCTCGAACAACTATCTCGGTCTAGCGACGCACCCAGCCGTCCGCGACGCCGCGAGCCGCGCTGCGGTCGAGTACGGCGCTGGCGCCGGCGCATCCCGGTTGATATCCGGCTCGCTGCGTCTGCATCACGCGCTCGAAGAGCAGCTGGCGGACTTCAAAGGCACCGAGGCGGCGCTGCTCTTCGCCTCCGGCTACCACGCCAACATCGGCGCGATCACCGCGCTCGTCGGTGAGCAGGATGCCGTTTTCAGCGATACGCTGAACCATGCGAGCATCATCGACGGCTGCCGCCTCTCGCGAGCCCGGGTGTTCGTCTATCCACACAACGACGTCGCCGCGCTCGATGAGCTGCTGGCGCGCAACCCGGCCCGCCGGCGACTGGTCGTCACCGAATCCATCTTCAGCATGGACGGTGACGTGGCGCCGCTCGCAGCAATTTGCAACGTTGCGGAGCGTCATGGCGCCATGGTGATGGTCGACGAAGCCCACGCCACCGGCGTGGTCGGACCGCGCGGCGCCGGCGTGGTTGCGTTGGCCGGGCTACAGAAGCGGATGACGCTGCAGATGGGTACACTCGGCAAAGCGCTCGGTACGTTCGGCGCGTTCGTGGCCGGCCGCCGTGCGGTCATCGACCTCCTGATAAACGCAGCGCGCAGCTTCATCTATACGACGGCCCTGCCACCGCCAGTGGTGGCTGCCGCGTCTGCCGCGCTGGGGATCGTGGTTTCCGAGCCGGTTCGGCAGCAGCAGCTTGCTGACAACGCGAGTGACCTGTGGCAAGGGCTGCGGCAGCTGGGTCTGCAGCTTCCCGACAGGCCCGCGCACATCCTTCCGGTCATGATCGGCGATGCCTCGAAGACGATGCGCATATCGGAGCGCCTCCTCGATCAGGCGGTGTTCGTGCAAGGTATCCGTCCACCCACCGTGCCGCCTGAAACGGCGCGTTTGCGGGTTACGGTGATGAGCACGCATACCGCCGCCGATCTGTCCTTCGCACTCGGCGCGTTCCGGCGGGTCTTCTCCGAGGAGTTGTGATGCGCGTCAACCCGGAGGAGCTGGCGGCGTGGGATCAGGCATACCTGTGGCATCCATTCACTCAGATGCAGGATTGGGTTGCCGAGGAGCCGGTGATCATTGTCGGTGGTGAGGGCAACTACCTGATCGACGTCTACGGCAACCGCTACCTCGATGGCGTGTCGTCGTTGTGGTGCAATGTGCACGGCCATCGCCATCCGACGTTG
>JBGQHM010000262.1:0-9590 GCA_041497995.1 Binatia bacterium
CGATCTGTTCGCGAAATAGCGGCGACGCTCGCTTCACCGCGCCGAGCTTCCTGTAGCTGTCACCGCGGAACAGCCACGCGTTCCACGCCCAGTTGCCGGCGTAGTAGCGCATCGCCACCAGGAAGGAGACTTTCGAGGGGATCAGGTTGCCAATCAGCGGGAGAACGATCAGGCCGACGACCAGGTAGAACGCTAGCGGCGTGGACCCGACGTCGAGAATGCTCACGTCGGGGTGGCCGACGAACAGGAAGAACGCCGCGTAGAGGCTCAAGACGTTCCATTCGAACACGGCTCCCAACGGCATGTTGCTGATGATGAATCCGTGCAGCATCAGGACCAGACACATGCCGACGACGAGCAGCGGTCCCGCATGCGTCACGAACAGCAGCGTGAGCGGCGCGCCGAATTCGAGCGCCGTGCCGGCGTGCGCCATGATCTTTCCCAGCTGTGACGGGGTGAGGTCGTCGGGGTACGAGACGAACATGCGCCGGCGCAACGACGCGGCGCGCAGCAGCGGGTTGTTGACGGTCATGACCGGTACGACGTACGAGAACGCGACGGTGAGCTTGGACACCCCCGCCCAGAACCAGATGGCCAGCTGCACGGCCTTGCAGCCGGCGATCCAGTTTCCTGCCAACAGAAAGCAGACGATCATCGCGAAGTGATGCTCGACGCGCGCGGCGAGAAGTATCGTCTTGTCGCCGAGACCGCACAGCGGCAGCAGGACGACGATCGGCATGAGACGCGCCGCCTGGAGCTCGGGGGCCACGAGCGCCCGCAGCAGGGAAGCGAGAAACGCCGCGTACAACGTCACGTCGAGCCACGTCCGCGTCTTGCCCCCGAACAGCGGCAAGTTCGGAAACGGTGCCAGCTTGATGGTGCCCGGTCGCAGGAAGTGCAGGAACGCGGTGAACGGCGGCCACAGATGAAATCCGAGCGGGCCGCTCATGCATCCGAGGCCGAGCACCTCGAAGAGACAGGCCCAGATGACCGCCTTTTGAAACGCGATCCCTTCGAACCACCACGCGCCGAGCTTCGTTGGGCTGCCAATCCCGGGCGTGAAGCTGCAGAAGAACATCCAGCCCAAGACGAACAGGCACAACTTGACCGCGTGGAACAGATACGCGGCGAGCGGCAGGCCGATGCCTTTGAGGACGTAGTCTTCGCACCCAGCGCGGACGAGCTCAGGAAAGCCGTGCTTCGACAACTCGACCGCGTCGCGCCGCGGTAGCTCGCTGTGTGTATTCATTGCCGTCTCCCGCGTCACCTACCGGCGCGCATCGTGTCGTTTGAGTATGCCCGTCCACCGAAGGATCGGAACGTCGGCCGTCAGCAACGCCGCCCCTTCCGCCAGCGCCGATGCGACGATGAAGCGATCCGCTGGATCGCCGTGGAACTCGGCCAACTCCGCCGCGCTGACGGCAACCGCGCCGGTGAGTGGCACCTCGCGTATGCCCTGCTCTAAAACTTTCTGCCGCATGGCTTTCGGTGCGAGCGCCAGCTCCACGCGGCCCTTATCGACCAGCATGGCGATTTCCCAGAACGAAACGGCTGATACCAGCACCGCATCGCGCTGCAGCGCTGCATCGGCCAGCTTGGTGGCGCGGGCACCCAGTCGCGGGCTGTCCTCCGCCAACCAGATCAGGACATGTGTATCCAAGAGCAGCATCAGCGGGCGGCGTGCCAACGAGCATCGATCGGGCTGACGATGTCGTTCCCCGACTTGACCCGCCCCTTGAGAAAGCCCCGCAGCGTCTTGGGCCGCCGCGTCACCGGACCGAGCTGCGCAACCGGCTTCCCACGCTTCGTCACCACGACCGGCTCACCCGTCGCCGCGACTTGCTCCATGACCTGCAGACATCTCGCCTTGAACTCGCCGGCGCTCATCGTTCGTGCCATACGTCTCCCTCATGACCATGAACGTGACCATGATACGTAGCGCGGCTCGTGCCGTCAACGCAGGTTGTTCACGCGTGATGCGGCAGTGGCGGCAGGCGGTGTGCCTGTGGGGCGGGGTAGGGACATTGGTTTGCGATAGTTGCGGATTCATCTCGCTGCACGCCTTTCGCAACCTACGTCCCTGGGGCTCGGCCGTCCGGCCGATCACGACCCGAGCTCTGGTGTGGAGGTCCGGAACGGTGATCGTGCGGCTATGGCGCGTACCGGAGGTGTTCAGGTGCGATAGATGGCGTGCGTGCCGATGTCCACGGTGAAGACGGTATCGCCTTCCACGAAGAAGACCGCACGCAGATCGGCTTCGACGGTGAGGGCGTGGATCGTCTTGCCTGATTTCGCGGACAAGGCGTGGATCTTGTGGACACCGAGGCGCGGGTCGAACGGATTGGCCTTGAAGATCGTCCACGCTCGACGCACCGCCGCCTTCTGGCGGTCCGGCAAGCGGTAGAAATTGCGCCAGAAGGTCTCCGACGCTTTGAACTGGTAGCTCACTTGGGCGGGCGATCGCGGAGGGCGGCTTCCATGTCCACTACGCGCCCGTGTTCGATGTCGCCGAGGCCCTGCCAGAAGGACTCGGGAATGGCGTCGTCTTCGAGCCGATGTACCATCTCGAAGACCTCGGCCTGCTCCTGTTTGGGGAGCGCCTTGATCTGTTCGAGGATTGCTCTTGCGTTCACAGGAGTATCTTAATTGGGGCCGGCGGTTTTGCAAGGCACGGCGAACCGAAGCGAACCGGCAAGTGGAGGACGGCGGTCAGCAATTCGACGCCGCTGATCGCCTTCGCTCGGATCGCCGAGGTTGGAATCTCGGATCACGCTGTCGGCAGGCTACAGAGGGCACCGAGAGCACGGAGGATCACGATTTCACGACGTCATTGCTGAACGAGTTCGGTCGAAGAGCATTTTGGCAGCCCCTGAAATCCTCCGGCTGATGGCTGATTGCTGAGAGCTGAAAGCTGTACTTGGGCTTCGGTCTGCATCGGATCGAACAGTCCCCTGGAGTGTCTGCGACGAAAGTCCAATGTCTCCCGCGTGGGGACGTTGGTTGCGGTAGTCGCGGATTCATCGCGCTGGGCGCGCCTTTCGCAATTGACGTCCCACGGGCTCGGCCCCCGCTGACAAGTTCCACGTGCCCGGCGCACCGAATTCTCTCTCATCCCGCCGCCGACAATTCTTCTCGTGCCCGCAACCAGTTGGAGCGTTTGTATATTTCTCCGAACGTGCCTTCGAGAACCATGCCTGTCACACGCGTCGGTTCTCGAACTGGCCATCCCAGCAGCGCGAGAAGGAGCCTCTCCGCAATCCACTCAAGGTGAATTCGAGCGATCCAGAGCGAACGATCAAATTGCGGCCCAAGAAAGTAACCATGGATCAGTTTGTTCCGCAGCTGACTGAGTGTGATGCCCTCAGGGCTTTCTGCGATCGGCCACAGATCGGACAGGGCGATTCGGAAGTGCTCACAAAAGGTGCTCAGAACCGCGCCAACCGAAGCTCGATTGAGTGCATTGAGGGCCGGATTCATCGCCGCTCGGTGCGTTCGATCAACTACATTGGCTCTCACCGTCTCTTTCAGAGCGTCCTGTAAGAGACGCCATTCGACGCGCGGAACAACGGTCGCCTTATCGGGATGTTCAGCGACGAAGAGCTGAACGACTGCTTCGATCGTCGCATACAGACCGAGATAAAAGGTTTCTGTCAGTGTCGCATTTCTGTCTCGATAAAATACGAGCCGTTGGAGCGCTTGCCTGAGCAAAGGCTTTTGCCGATGTGTCTCGAATACTGGCCAGCAACGCCTCATGAAATCGGCAAAGTCGTGGTCGAAGATGAGCGTGTCGTTGAAAGAATGGTTCGGTAGTTGTCGTGGCATCGTAACGTTGCCACGGTAGCGAGAGATGTGCTCCTCTGGTCCTGCCCATGACCAACCTAAACAAGCCACGCGCTGACGACTGGCAAAAGACACCACTAGTAAGAAGTCATCGAGCGACGAGGCGACTTCGTCCACGGTCTTTCCAAGCGGAATGTCGCATTCCGCGACGAGTTCTGGGTACGTGAGGCGCCCCGCTGAAGTGACTTGCGAGTAATAGTGAAAGTCGAACACGGTCCAACCCCACTTCGCTATCGGAAAGGCAAAACGCTGCTGGGATCGCAGGAACACCTCTCCGCTGAGATCCGGAATCAGCATCTTCCAAGGTTTCAAAAGCACGTTCGGAGTGATGGTGAAGACTGTGTTTGGGAAGCGAGAGTGGTTGCCTGACCTTGTGACGGTGATCTCGGCTGCTTTTCCTTCGATCGAATAGTCGCGTACACCGCTAGGCCATTGGTGCATTCCCCCATCTTTCCAATCGACGACGGGAGCGTCGATTCGGAGCGCCCCGTCATCGTAGGCTAACGAGAACTTGAAGACGTATTTTAGCTGTTCGAACTGTTCACCGGTCGGAAACAATTGGACCGAGATCGGGTCCTTCCATCTATTGGGTAAGAACAACTCGCAAAGGACATCGGTCACTCTGATCGCCGGAAAAAGCTCCTCGATCTCTTTTGGCCGTGGTGGCTCGAATCGACTGCGGACGGCGACGACGGTAACGGGAAGCTTGTAGGTAGGATTGGGCGAGGAATTCACGGTGTTCTCGTTGTCATGGGACATCGATGCGATCAAGAATGAGCGCGACCACACTCTTTGATGGCAAATGCCCGGATTCTGATCAGCGGATAATCCGCAAGAGTGGCCCATTTGCCATCGTGGGTCACTATCAGACGTGACCCGACACTTCGACACTTCGACAGCCCCCGTGAAATCTCCGACGGACCGTAGATACGGCGCGGACAAACTACCCGTCAAGCGTCGCGGGGAGGTCGCAGAAGGTCTAGCGAGGCCAACCGAGGTGAGGTGGGAGCCCGCGAGGCCACCCAAGACACCGTGGAAGGCTGCGCCGAGCGTACCTCGGCCGAGATCGTGATTCGTGTCCGTGCTGGTGCTCGTCTTGACGGCCACGCGCACGAACACGACCACGATTCTGACTTCGTTGCAGTGCTTGAGCGAGGCGCGTGATGCGGTGCCGCCCCGGGGTTGCTTGCGCCAGCTCGGTCGCACAGGCACGGTTGACCAGTACAGCGAGCGGGAGGGATCGGCGATGAGCGACCAGCTGACGATGGCAACCAACGGCAACGCCGCATGGCACAAGACGGCGTGTATCCTCTGCAGTCTCAACTGCGGCCTGGAGGTCCAGGTCGGCGGGCCCGGCGGCCGGCACATCACCAGGATCAAGGGGGACAAGGATCACCCGATCTCGCAGGGATACCTGTGCGAGAAAGCGCAGCGGCTCAACTTCTACCAGACCGCCGGCGACCGGCTGAACGCGCCGCTGCGGCGACGCGCGGACGGGAGCTTCGAGTCCATCGACTGGGACACCGCGATCCGCGAGGTGGCTGCGAAGCTGGCGGACATCAAGGCGCGCCACGGCGGCGACAAGATCTTCTATTTCGGCGGCGGCGGACAGGGGAACCATCTCGGCGGCTCCTACGGCGCGGCGACATTGGCGGCGGTCGGCAACCGCTATCGCTCCAACGCGCTCGCGCAGGAAAAGACCGGCGAGTTCTGGGTGAACGGCAAGATGATCGGCGCCGGCACGCACGGCGACTTCGAACACTGCGAGGTCGCGGTGTTCATCGGCAAGAACCCCTGGCAGTCACACGGCTTCGCGCGCGCCCGCGCGTGTCTGCGCGAGATCGAGAAGGACCCGAAGCGCTCGCTCGTGGTGATCGATCCGCGCCGCAGTGAGACCGCGGAGAAGGCGGACTTCCATCTGGCGATCAAGCCGGGCACCGACGCCTGGTGCCTGGCGGCGCTGGTCGCCATCATCGTCCAAGAAAACCTCGTGCGCCGCGACTGGGTCGCCGAGCACACCAACGGCTTCGAGGACATCGAGCCGCGGTTCAAGGCGATCGACGTCGCAAAGTACGCGGCGGCGTGCGGCATCGATGAGCAACTCCTCCGCACCGTGGCGCGGCGCATCGCCGCGGCCGAGAGCGTCTCGGTGTTCGAAGATCTTGGAATGCAGATGTCCGTGCACTCGACGCTCGGCAGCTACGTGCAGCGGCTCATCTGGCTGCTGACGGGAAACTTCGGGCGCAAGGGGACCAACTACGCGCAGCTGCCGTTCGTCGCCCTGACCGGGGCGAGCAAGGGCGAGCGCAAAGGGAAGCCCGACGGACGCCCGACCACCAGCCCGGTGGTCGGCGCCAAGATCATCACCGGGCTGATCCCGTGCAACATCATCCCAGAGGAGATCCTGACGGATCACCCGAACCGCTATCGCGCCATGCTCGTCGAAACCGCCAACCCGGTGCACTCGCTGGCCGACAGTCAACGGATGCGCGAGGCGCTGCGCGCCCTCGAGCTGGTCGTCGTCATCGACGTGGCGTTGAGCGAAACTGCTCGCGAGGCGCACTACGTCCTGCCGGCGTCGAGCCAGTTCGAGAAAGTCGAGGCGACGTACTTCAACCTGGAGTTTCCACGCAACGCCTTTCACCTGCGCCATCCGGTGATCGCGCCGCTCGACGGGACGTTGGCGGAACCGGAGATCCACGCACGGCTGGTTGAAGCGCTCGGCGAGGTCTCCGACGCAGACTACGCTCCACTGCGCGCTGCAGCGGCCGAGGGACGCATGGCATTTGCCAGCGCCTTCCTCGAAGCCATGGCGAACAACCCGCGCGTCGCCAAGTACGCGCCGATCGTGCTCTACCGCACTCTGGGTCCGACACTGCCCGAGGGCATGGCGGCGGCGGCGATCTACTGGGCCTTCGCTCACCAGTTCGTGCAGGCACATCCGCACGCCGCGGCGCGCGCCGGTTTCGACGGCGATCCCTTCACGGCGGGCGAAAAGCTCTTCGACACCATCCTCTCCTCCGGCACCGGGGTCGTCTACGCTGACGAGCCATACGAGGCGAGCTGGTCGCGCATCCGCACCGCCGGCGGGCGCATCAACCTGGCGATCCCCGAATTATTCGGTGAGTTGGAGAAGCTCGCGAACGGTCCGCGCCCGCGCGATGCCACGTTTCCCTTCATCCTCTCGGCGGGCGAGCGCCGTTCAGACACCACCAACACGATCATCCGCAACCCGGCGGCGCTGGCGAAAGGCCGCGCCGGCACGTTGCGCATCAGCGCCGCCGACGCGCGCCGACTGGGTTGCGCCGACGGCGACCGCGTGCGGCTGACGACGCGGCGCGGCAGCACCGATGTGCCCGTCGAGGTGACCGACATGATGCAGCCCGGACACGTATCGCTGCCGAACGGCCAGGGCATGGACTACGAGCCGCGCGACGGCGGCGCCACGCGCTTGGGCGTCGCGCCCAACGAGCTCACCGCCTCCGGCGACCGCGACTTCCTGGCGGGCACGCCCTGGCACAAGCACGTGCCGGCGCGCGTGGAGCGAATCGGCTGATCGTCGGGCGTCAAACAGAAGGTACTGTCCTAGGTTGAATCGACCTGCCTTCGATGAGCCGGCCGAACCTCTCCCCCAACCCCTCTCCGAAACGGAGAGGGGAGCGGAAGGGAAGGATTTTCTTCCCCCTTCCCTCGCAGGGAAGGGGGCCAGGGGGTTAGGTTTAGTACGCTGGTGGCGTCGAACAAGGACACTATCGAAAGGAGCGCCATGGGTTCAGCAACACTCAGCGCACGCAAGGGTAACGTTGCCCATTTCAGTCGGGGTCTCTTTCAGTTCCTGAAGGAGCTCAGGGCCAACAACGATCGGGAGTGGTTTCAAACGAACAAGGAGCGCTACGAGTCCGAGGTGAAGGAGCCGCTGCTCCGCTTCATCGCTGATTTCGGTGAGCACTTGCGAACGATCAGCCGCAACTTCGAGGCCGATCCGCGGCCCATGGGCGGCTCGATGTTCCGCATCTATCGCGACACGCGCTTCTCGAAGGACAAAAGCCCGTACAAGACTGCTGCCGCCGCTCACTTTCAATACCGTCATGGCGGGAAGGACGTGCATGCTCCGGGGTTTTATCTCCACTTGGAGCCCGGGGAATGCATGGGCGGCGGCGGGCTGTGGCACCCGGATGCAGCCGCGCTGCAGAAAGTCCGCGACCGCATTGTGAAGCGGACGAAGGACTGGAAGGCCATCGTCGACCGTGGAATCGAAATCGGCGGCGACGGTCTCAAACGACCCCCGGCAGGTTATGCGCCCACGCATCCCTTCATCGAGGACCTGAAGCGCAAGGACATTTACACCATGACGCGATTTTCGGAGGCTGACGTCTGCGCGCCGGATTTCTTGGACCGCTACACCGAGTCCTGCCGTTCGGCGGGGCCGCTCGTGGAGTTTCTGACGAAAGCGTTGGGCTTGGCGTGGTGAACCGCGGCGCAGTGGTCGCAATCAGGTGACCCCGAGCCGTTGAAGGCGCGCGCCGGACCCGCCCCTCACTTCACCAAGAAGGGCAGCAGATCGGTGTGATGTCCGATCATTTTCCACTTCCCGCCTTCCTTGCGGAACACGTTCGTCGCGCGGATTGAGACCTTCGCAGGCTTGCCGTCGGCGTTCGTATTCTCCCCTTCTTCGTAGTTGCTTGCGACCGCGATATCGCGGCCAACGCTGATCCGCATCCGCTCCGCTTTCACCGAACCACCGAGTTTCTTCGCCGCCTGCTCCTCCCAGATCGCCAGCACCTGATTCCAGCCGACCTGGAAACCACCGCCGGGTCCCATGTAGGTAACGTCGGCCGCGTGTGACCAGACATCCTTCATCGGGCCCGCGTCTCCGGTGAACATTACGTTCAGCGCCGCGTAGAACTGCGCCGTCGCCTCGCTAACAGCCTTCTCGCCGGTGTCGGCGTACGCGCCGCTCGTTGCCACACAAGCAAGAACGGCCACTGCGGAAATCGACCAACGTGCCTTCAGCGTGTTTCTCATCGTGCACCTCCTCGATCACATGTTGCGCTGCTGATTCATCTCCACGGTCTCTGCCTCCATCAGTGCAGCCGGATAGTCGCTCACGGAAGAAGTCTCATGATGGTGTGGTACGCAACGGCCGTACCACGCGCTGGGGTCTGATAGACGTGCGCGCAACGCGGTCGACTGTTTCCCGCGGGGACTCAGTGTGGCGAGTCCGGTCTAGGGTAAGGCTGCGTCGGGACTGTTGGTGCAGCGCCACACTTTGCCAGCTCGATCACCGGAAACGGCGCGGCCAACGCTCGACCGCGCGGCGCGAACGCGGTATCTAGGCACATGCGAATCAGGTCGCGATCGGCGTGTGCGTTTGTGGTTCTGTGCCTCCCGGTGCTGCTGGCGGCAGGCCCGTGTGGGCCGATCCCCGGTGGACGTTTGAGCGACGACTTGAAACCGGCGCGCGCCGCCACCGACTGGACGTTCACCAACGACATCTCCACAATCCAGGTCGAGACCAAGCCCGACGCCCCCTACTCGGTCACCACCTGGTGCTTCACCGACGGCCCCAACCTCTACATTCCGTCACGCGGCGCCGCCAAGAAGCCGTGGGTGCAGAACGTTACCGCCGATCCGCGCGTGCGTCTGCGCATCGGCGACAGCATCTACGAGATGCAGGCGACGCGTCTCACCGACGAGAGCGAGTTGCGGCGCATCGTGCCGCTGCTGCGGTCGAAGTACACGATGGCACG
>JBGQHM010000263.1:0-9574 GCA_041497995.1 Binatia bacterium
GAACGAGCGGCGGCGCGAGATCGGCCTGCGGCTCGCGGTCGGTGCGCGCCGCAGCGACGTGGTCGGACAGTTCCTCGCCGAGACGCTGGTGATCACGCTGGTGGGCGGCCTCGCCGGAATCTCGCTCGGATTGCTCGGTTGCGCCGTGCTCGGTCTGCTCCAAGGAGACCTGGTGCCGGTACCGGTGATCGTCCCGCGCGTCATCGTCCTGGCCGTCGTTGTCACGACGGCGGTGGGCGTCGTCTCTGGCATCGGCCCGGCGTGGCGCGCCGCGGGCGTCGACCCGTCGGAGACGCTGCGGGTGGAGTGATGCTGCGCGATCTGCTCGCCGAAGCATTTCACAACACCCGCACCCACTGGCTGCGCGTGCTCCTGACCAGCTCGGGCATCGTCTGGGGAATCGCTCTGTTCGTCGTCATGATCGCCATCGGCGATGCGAATCAGCGGCACTACCGAGAGAAGCTAGAGGTGATCGGCCGCAAGGCCATCTGGGCCATTCCCGGTCGCATTGCACGTGAAGGTAGCGGCGAACGGTCGGCACGTGACGTGTCACTCGACTTGAAGGACCCGCCGCGGCTCTCGGACGTGCCGCTCATCGAGCGCGCCGAGCCGGAGCTGTGGGCGCAGCCGCGCGTGCTCAAGGGCGGTGGCCACATCAAGGTGGTGTGGACCCTCGGCGTCGGCCCGCTTGCCACGCGCATCCGTAACTTCCAGGTGGCACGCGGCCGCTTCATTACACGCGCCGACCTCGCGCAGCGCCGCCGTGTGCTGGTCATCGGCGCCAAGGTCGAGGAGCGCCTTTTCGGGCGGCGCTCGGCGCTCGGCCAGACCGTGCGCTTAGACGGCCAGCCATTTCAGATCGTCGGTGTCTCCGTCCCCAAGGGCGAGCAGATGAACAACATGGGACCGCGCGACGACGAGCAGGTCCTGTTGCCGATCACTACGGCACAGACGCTGTTCACCGGCACCAAGCACATCGACTACATCATCTACGACCCGCTCACGCGGGAGGACGGCGCCCAGTCGATCAACCGCGTGCGCACGATTCTCGGCCGGCACCATTACTTCCAGGTCGAGGAGGAAGAGGCGCTCTCGTTCGTCAACATCTCGGAGGCCATCAAGCTCATCGGAACGATCCTGACCGCTATCACGATTTTCCTCACCGCCTGCGGCGTGCTCACGTTGGCGGTCGGCGCGATCGGCGTGATGAACATCATGCTCGTCGCCGTCGCCGAGCGGACGCGTGAAATCGGCCTGCGCAAGGCGCTCGGGGCCACGCACCGCGACCTGTTCGTGCAGCTGGTCTTCGAGACCGCGATCCTCACCGTCAGCTCCGGGGCCATCGGGGTCGCCCTCGGCGCCGGCATCATCTTCTTCCTGCAAGCCATCCGCGACGCGTCCGAGCGTGCCCAGTTCCTCATGCCGCAGGTCACGTTCTCACCCGGCCTGGCCCTGCTCGCATTCGTAATCCTGGTTGGCACGGGGATACTCGCCGGCATCGTTCCTGCCCTACGCGCCGCACGGCTTGACCCAGCGACGGCGCTACGCGAGGAGTGAGGGGTACGTGAGTTCCTTGATCTTTTCGCCGCCTGATGCCAATACGCTGTACGGATTCCGCTTGTGCAAACGAGGTGTGCCGTGACGGTCAGTGTGGGAAGACTCGAAAATCGGCGGAAGGCCGGCCAATTCGCATTGCCGTTTGCTGATCAACCCGTGCGCGTGCTGGGCAGTGACGACGGTGAGGATCTTGCGTCTCTTTTCGCAAAGGATGCTCGGGAGTCCGCGCTCGTGATGGGGGACAGCAAGAGAGTCTTGGCCCAGATGCCTGACGAGGCTTTTCAGACGTGCATCACGTCGCCACCATATTGGTCGCTGCGGAACTACAACATCCCTGGCCAGATCGGTCTTGAACTGTCGCTAGACGAGTACATCGCGAGCTTGCTCGACGTCTTCGAACAGGTGCGTCGCGTCCTGCGTGAGAACGGGACGCTGTGGTTGAATATTGGCGACTCCTACACCTCGGGCGGCCGGACGTGGCGCGCACCTGACAAAAAGAACCCCATCCGCGCAATGGACATCCGCCCGCCCACACCTAAGGGGCTCAAGCCAAAGGACTTGATCGGTGTGCCGTGGCGCCTGGCGTTCGCACTCCAGGCAGCGGGCTGGTTTCTGCGCGCCGACCTAATCTGGAACAAGCCGAACTGCCAACCCGAAAGCGTCAAGGACCGACCGACGCGGAGCCATGAATACCTGTTCCTCTTCAGCAAGAGTGAACGCTACCTGTACGATGCCGCCGCGGTACGAGGGCCCAACAACCGCAATGTCAGAACCGTTTGGAACATCCACACGCGCGCCTATCGGAACGCGCACTTCGCGACCTTTCCGCCAACTCTCGTCGAACCGTGCGTCGCACTGGGCTCTCGCTCCGGAGACTTCGTGCTCGATCCGTTCGTGGGCTCCGGAACCACCGGCCTAGTCGCTTTGAAGATGCGGCGTCGATTCATCGGGATTGAGCTGAACCCAGACTACGTTGGCATCGCCGAGCGACGGTTGAACGGCGCGGTCATCCGTGACTGACTCCCCAGTGAGGGCGCCGTCCGCCTCGCGCCAGATTGCATTCCACCAACTTCTGGTGGCCGCCCGTAAAACCTGGTTGATGGACGCGCTGAGCCAAGCTCTGAGTGTGGTCGAACCGCGCGTCTTGAAGGATCAACTTACCAGGTACGTTCCAGCCGATGCGCAGCGCATCCTTGCGGCGGCCGGTATCCGTGATGAACACGTTTTCCCGACGCCGATTCTCCTCGAGGCAAAGCCTACCCTGATAGGTTACTATCGACTGCTCTTGGGTGTGCCGCAGAAGGGCTTCTACAATTCGAGTGACGGCCTGAGCTCGCAGCGACACGAACGAATACTGAAGCTTGTAAATGCGTCGGGCCGGAACGTGGTGCTCGCGCTCGCCAGCGACCCTGACGTACGTATTCAAGAAGAGTTCAGCGGGGCGCTGCGAAACTAAGGTCGCAATTGAGATCAAGGGAGGCACGGACCGGAGCAATGCCCACAACCGCGCTGGCGAGGCGGAAAAGTCGCACCAGAAAGCGCGGAACGAGGGCTTTCGCGACTTCTGGACCCTCATTGCAAAGAAAGGATTGGACATGGCCAAGCTCAAGGCCGAGTCGCCTACGACCACTTCTTGGTTTGACGCCGCCCAGGTCTTAGGCCGCGCGGGCGACGACTGGGAAGAGTTTCGCAGTCGAATTGCGGGCGAGGTGGGCATTCCGCTCGGCCGTTCCCGCCCGCGTCGGCGTGGCGTGCAGCCGGTGCGGCCAGCGTGAGTCCCGCTGGGCTCGCAAAGTACAGCCGCGCGCGCCAGGCGGCGGTGGGGTTGTGCGCAGCCGTGCTGCTATCCGGGTGCGTCCCGCCAGCACCGGTGACGCCACCTGCGCCGCTTCCAACGCCCGGACTCTCTGAGGAGGAGATCAAGCCCCCGGAGCGCCTGGACGTGGCGATCATCGACTTCACGGAGGCACCGAGCGCTGATCGCGCGACGGTCCAAGTGAGCGGGACCTTGGTCAATCGCGGCACACGCGCGACTCGCGAGGTGCACGTGCATGTCGAAGCACTCGACAAAGGCGGAGCGGTCGTCGTGAGCACCAACCCGGTTCCCTCGACGCAGCTCATCGCGCCGGGAGCCACGGCTACGTTCTCGGCAACGTTCGAGAACCGCCCCGACATCGATCGCTACCACGCGGAAGCCATCAGCCGCTGAGGCCGCGAGCCGACGCATGTGGCTGCAGCGCTTGCGCCGCGTCCTTCGCCAGTTTCTCGGCATCACGCCGACGCTGGACCTCCACGGCCTGGGCGTGCGTGAGGCGCTTGAAGAGACCGAACTCTTCGTGCGGCACGCACACGGCGAGCCGGTAGTCCGCATCGTGTATGGCAAGGGGCACGGCAGCCCCGGCGGGCGTGGCGTCTTGCGTGACGTCATCCCGCGGTGGCTGGAACGTGAAGGGACTGAGTGGGTCGAACGCTATCAACGCGTACCCGACGCCAGCGGCGCGGACGGTGCGGTGCTGGTGTGGCTGCGCGCGGTTGACTCATCCACCCCGGTTCCATAGACACGACGCCATGCGGGTACGAACGGTGCGCCCTCCACTGTTCATCGGCATCCTCCTGTCCTGCGTCGCCGGATGTGCGAGCCCCCGGCCGCAACCGGCACCTTCCGCGATCGATCTGCAGAAAGTCGTCGACCTGTCCTACGCGTTCGGCCCCGACACGATCTACTGGCCCACCGCCGAATCTTTCACGCTCGAGCGCGTGTCCTATGGCCCGACCGCGCAAGGCTACTGGTACGCCGCCAACAACATTTGCATGGCCGAGCACGGCGGGACGCACATGGATGCGCCGATCCATTTCGCCGAAGGCAAACGAACGAGCGAACAGGTCCCGCTGACGTCGTGCATCGGCCCGGCAGCCATCGTCGACGTGCGCCAGCAAGCCGCCGCTAGCGCGGACTACCGGCTGAGCGTCGCTGACCTCGAGACGTGGGAGGCGCAGAACGGTCGGATTCCGTCCGGCGCCGTCGTCGTCATGTACAGCGGCTGGGGCCGGTACTGGGGCGACAAGCTGCACTACCTCGGCACCGACAAGAAAGGCGACGTAGCCGATCTGCACTTCCCCGGTTTTTCGAAAGAGGCGGCGGAATTTCTCGTGACGCAACGGAACATCGCGGCGATCGGCGTCGACACCGCCAGCATCGACTACGGCCCGTCGACAGACTTCCTCGTGCACCGGACCATCAATGGCGCCAACAAGCCCGGCTTCGAGAACCTCGCCAACCTCGAGCGCCTGCCCGCGAAAGGCGCGACGGTCATTGCGCTCCCCCTGAAGATCACCGGCGGCAGCGGCGGGCCGGCTCGGGTGATCGCCGTGCTTCCCTAAGATGCGCACAGCTCTGTTGGCAGCCGCCATCGCGACGTGCGGGTTGATGGCGTGCACCTCCCCAGACCGCACATCGACACCACCTCAGATCGTCTTCCAGGAGATCACGTACGACTTCGGCCGTACCGCCCAAGGAACGAAGATCACGCACGCATACTCTTTCCACAACGCCGGCAGTTTGGACCTCTCGATCGACAACGTGCGCACCTCCTGCGATTGCAGCGTCGCCGCGATTCCTTCCAAGGTCATACCTCCCGGTGGCGAAGGAACCATCGACGCGACGTTCAACACGGCAAACGACAGCGGACGCAGAACACGGACGATTACCGTCTACTCCAACGATCCGGCACATCCGGTGACGACACTGAGCCTCGTGGGAACCATCGATGCAGAGGTGGCGGCGGATCCGCCGGCACTCTATGTCGGTCATCTGCGCCGCGGCCAAGCAGCGCCCAACGAAGTGCGCCTGCTGGGAGCAGAGACTGCGACGCTCGGCGCCGTTGACAGTCGCGGCAGGATCGTCGACGCAAGTCTCCACACTGTCGCCGGCGGAACGCGTTTGCGTGTAGCGATCAAACCTGACGCTCCAGCCGGTCGTTTCAAAGACACGGTGACGATACACACGAAGAGCGCGCAGCAGCCGGTAGTGACCATCCCCATCGTCGGTGTCGTCGACACCGATGCGCCGTCCGGCCGTGCGGTAGAGTAGCGTCGAGTGACGTCTTCGCCTTCAGCTGGCAGGCCCTTCGATGTCGTCGGCTTCGGCCTCAGCAGCGTCGATCACCTCTGCGTCGTTCGGCGACACCCGCGCCTCGACTCCAAGCAGCAGCTACTCACCTATGCCGTGCAGCCGGGCGGCCAGGTGCCGACGGCTCTCGTGGCACTGCAACGCTGGGGCATGCGCACCGCGTACATCGGCTCTTTCGGTGACGATCCGGGCGGCGTGCTGACGCGCACGGCGCTGGCAAGTGAGGGCGTCGACCTCGCGGCCACTGTCGTCCGGACGAACACGCGGCAGCAGGTGTCGGTCATCTTGATCGACGAGATCTCCGGCGAGCGCTCGGTGCTGTGGGAGCGGGTCGAGGATCTGGTCCTGCAGCCTGACGAAGTTCCGGCGACGTGCGTCACGGCAGGTCGCGCCTTGCTGCTGGACGCCGTCGACATGCCGACGGCAATCGCCGCAGCACGCCACGCCAAGGACGCGGGTGTACTCACGGTCCTCGACACCGACAACCCGACTCGCGGTATCGACGACCTCCTGCGACGCACCGACGTCTTGATCGTCGCCGCAGAATTTCCACAGCGGTTGACCGGCATCAGCGACCTGCGCGGCGCACTGCGAGCCGCAGCGAAGCGGGGACCCTGGTTCGTCGGCGTCACGTTGGGACCCGGCGGCGCACTCGCATACGTCCGCGGCGAGCTCCACTACGTCCCGGCGTTTCGCGTCCCCGTGGTCGACAGCACCGGCGCCGGCGACATCTTCCACGCCGGCAGCATCTACGGCCTGCTGCAGGGATGGCCTCCGCTCGAGACGCTGCGCTTCGCCGCCGCTGCCGCGGCGCTCAAGTGTGAGAAGCTCGGCGGGCGGCCAGGTATTCCGACGCTGGAACGTGCCAAAGCGCTTGCTGAGATTCGCTGAATCGTAGGGGCGAGGCTTTTCCGCATCGCTGAGGCAGCGCGGCCTATTGCAGAACGTCCGTACCATGCACCCGGCGCCCAGCCGCACCGGAAATGCCTCGCCCTTCTTTGCAGCCACGGGATCTCCACGAACGCTGCGTGGAAACCGCAGCGCCGCAAGGGCGAGGCATTTCCCACCAATCCGCACCGCCGCTGCGCACTCCGTCGGCAGGGTATGACACCATCGTCGAACGCGCCGCATGCGGAAATGCCTCGCCCCGTCATGCATCAGGTCATGCATCGTTGACCCTCGGCCGATACCGGCATAGGACACCCCCAGGAGGACCCCTCAATGCGCTTCGGACTCAACGCCGGCTACTCCGGCTCGCGGATGTCGATCAACATGGAGATGGTGAAAGAAGCCGACAAGCTCGGCTTCCACTCGGTGTGGGCGGCCGAGGCCTACGGGTCGGATGCCGTGACGCCGGTCGCATGGATCGCTGGGCAGACGCAGAAGATCAATGTCGGCACGGCGATCATGCAGATGCCGGCACGCACACCGGCGATGACCGCGATGACCGCAACCACACTGGATCAACTCTCGGGTGGACGTTTCCTACTCGGTCTCGGTGTGTCGGGCCCGCAAGTTGTTGAAGGCTGGCATGGCGTACCGTACGGCAAGCCGCTGGTGCGCACCCGCGAGTACGTCGAGATCGTCCGCCAGATCTGGGCGCGCGAAAAGCCGGTCGAGCACCAGGGCGAGCACTACCAGATCCCCTACCGCGGCCCTGGTGCCACCGGGTTGGGAAAGCCGCTGAAGAGCATCCTGCACGGCCGGCGGATCCCGATCTACCTCGCATCGATCGGGCCGAAGAGCGTGGAGCAGGCCGCGGAGATCGCCGACGGCTGGATGCCGATCTGGTTTTCGCCGTATCGTACGCACGTGTACAAGGGCGCGCTGGACGCCGGCTTCACGAAGGCCGGCAACGGCAAGGGCCTGCACAACTTCGACATCGCGCCGGCGGTGACGGTGATGCTCGGTAGCGACGTACAGAGCTGCTTGCAGATGATCAAACCGTTCCTGGCGCTCTACATCGGCGGCATGGGCGCGCGCGGCAAGAACTTCTACAACGACCTCGCCTGTCGCTACGGCTTCGAAGCTGAAGCCAAGAAGATCCAAGACCTCTACCTCGGCGGCAAAAAGGACGAAGCCGCCGCAGCGGTGCCCGATCAACTCGCCGATGAAGTAACGCTGGTGGGACCGAAGGAGCGCCTCCGCGATCGCCTTGCCGCCTGGCGCGAATCCGGCGTCACCACCATGATCTGCGGGATCATGCAGATCGAAGCGGTACGGGCGTTGGCTGAGATAGGGGGGTGAAGAATTTCGGATTTCGGAATGCGGATTGCGGATTTCCCTCTCCCTCTTAACATTCCGCAATCCGAAATCCGCAATCCGAAATGTCGCTGCCTCATCCCGCCGCCACGATCAGCAGGCTGCCCATCGTAATGATCGCTGCGCCGGCGAGGCGGTAGCGCGCTTCGCCCTCGCCGAGCAGGAAGCGGCCGAGCAGCACGCCGAAGACGATGCTGGTCTGACGCAGGCCGAGGACGTAGCTTGCAGGCGCCGTGGCGAGCACCCACAGGATCAGCAGATACGAAAAGGGGCCGACGAGTCCGGTAAACAGCACAGGCCGCGTGTTCACGCGGAACTCGTGCACGGCGCGGCCGACTGCCGCGCGTCCGAGGCCAACCCAGATGAGCGAAAACTCGCCGACGGAGATCAGATACAAGTAGACGAAGGCGGGAACGTGCGCGACGCCTTGCTTGTCGACGATGGTGAACAAGGCGATGAACACGGCGGTCATCAACGCGTAGCGCGTGACCTTCTCGCCAAGCACGGCCCGTCCGCCGCGCGCGCGCAATGCGGGCAGCTGTAACGTCAACGCCCCGATCCCTGCGAGCATCGCACCCGCTACGCCGCCAACCGTTAACTGCCCGCGCGCCGTTGCGATGTCCCACGCAGCGACCAACACCGGCGCCGTGCGGCTGAGCGGGTAGGCCACCGACAGGTCTCCGGCATCGTACGACTTGAGCAGGAAGACGGCGTACGCTGCGTGTGTCACCGCCGACGCGGCAATCCACACCCAGCCCATGCGGTCGATGCCGCCATGCGGCCAGTCCCACACGACCAGCGGCGCGTAGCACACGCAGGTCAGCACGCCCTGCGCGACGAAGAAGGCCCAACGGTCGGCGCTGCCCTTGTTGAAGAAGTTCCACGTCGCGTGCAGGAGCGCCGAGAGCAGCACCAAGGCGATGGCGGCGCCGGTCATGGCGTGGCGTGACCACTCTGTCGATCTAGTTCCTTCATGACGCGCGCCGGTTCGGGCCGCTTATGTCATCGCCCTGCCGAACGCAACGCACCCCCTCGACTTTGCCGCCGCACGCTGCCACGATCTGCCCCACACTGACAGGAGATCCCATGGCTCGACTCCCCTACGTTGACCCGGCCAGCGCATCATCGAAGGTACAGGAGGCCCTCGCCGGATTGGCGGTGCCGCTGAACATCTTCCGCATGGTGGCGCACGCGGAGGCCAACTTCCGCCCATTCCTGCGCTACGGCGCCAGCATTCTCGGACGGCAACAGCTCAGCGCCCGCGTGCGCGAGCTCGCCATCCTGCGCGTCGCCAACCTGTCAAAGGCGCGCTACGAGTGGGTGCAACATGTTCCGATCGGCAAGGCCACCGGCATCACCGACGCGCAGATTGCGGCACTCGAAGCGGGCAACGCAAAGGCAGACTGCTTCGATGCGCGCGACCAGCTGGTGCTGCGCTTCACCGAGGAAGTAGTGCGCGACGTGCGCGCCTCCGACGCGACGTTCGCCGAAATGACGCGCCACTTCCCGCCGCAGGAGATCGTCGAGCTGATCCTCGCGATCGGTTTCTACATGGCCGTAGCGCGCCTGCTCGAGACGACGGCAGTGGACATCGAAGCCGACGCCGGGGCGGCGATTGTCGACGCC
>JBGQHM010000264.1:0-9546 GCA_041497995.1 Binatia bacterium
AGATCCTTGCGGATAAGACTGCCGAGCTGGATACGGCGCTCGCCGAGTACGAGCAGGCCTTGAGTACGGTCGTCGGTGCCGAGCGGGCGCGCATGGACATGTTGCTGAAAGCGGTGCCGGCGATCGCCGACAAGCTCCGCACGGCACCGATGCCGCAGGACGCACCGACGCCGTCGGTCGCGGCCGATCCGCAATAACACCAACTTGAAGCGTCTTGCCGAGTTGCTCCGTGACGTTCCGGCTCAGTTGATCGCCGGCACGCTCGACGTACCCGTCCGCGCCGTCGTGGCCGACTCGCGCATCGTCGAGCCGGGCGACGTCTTCGTCTGCCTCCCCGGCTATTGCACCGAGGGCGGCGAGTTGCGCGCCGACCGGCACGACTTCATCGCGGCTGCGGTCGCGCGCGGGGCGACGGCGTTGGTCGTCGAACGCGATGTGACGCTGCCGCACGGGGTGACGGTCGCGCGCGTCGCCGATTCCTGGTCGGCCATCGCTGCCATGGCGTGTGCGTTCTTTGACTACCCGTCATTGGCGCTCACCGTGGTCGGCGTGACCGGCACGAGCGGGAAGACCTCAACGACGTACTTCATCGAATCGGCGCTCGCCGCCGCCGGTATCCGTACGGCGCGCTTCGGCACGATCGAATACCGCTTCGGCGACACCGTGCTACCGGCTGTGCAGACGACGCCCGAGGCCCCGGAGCTGCAGCGTTTGCTGCGCATGGCGGTCGACGCCGGCTTCCAGGCCGTGGTCATGGAAGTCTCTTCGCACGCGTTGGAGCTGCGCCGCGTCGGCGGCATCGCCTTCGACGTCGCCGTGTTCACCAACATCAGTCAAGACCACCTCAACTTCCATCCCGATATGCACCGCTACCTGCGCGCCAAGGGACGCCTATTTCAGGAGCTTGGCAGCGGCGGCAAGACCGCGACCGCGGTGGTCAACACAGACGACCCCCGCGCGGCGCGTATCATCGAGGTCAACCGCGGTGGCTTACTGACCTTCGGCGTCGAGTCTGCCGCCGACGTGTCGGCTCGGGACACGCGCACCGGCCTCAGTGGCACACGGTTCGTGGCGCACACCCCGGTCGGCGAGGTCCCGGTGCAGATCCCTCACCTCGGCGAGTTCCACGTCCACAATGCGCTGGCCGCCGTCGGCGTCGGTGTGGCGCTGCACGTCGATCCGGCCGTCATCAGCCGAGGCCTCGCCGTGACGCCGCCGGTGCCCGGCCGCTTCGAGCTGGTCGAGTGTGGCCAGGACTTCAAAGTGGCGGTCGACTACGCCCACAAGCCCGATGCGCTCGAGCGGCTGCTGCGCAGCGCGCGGGCGCTGCAGCCGCGCCGCATCATCACGGTCTTTGGCTGCGGCGGCGACCGCGACCGCGGCAAGCGCCCGCTGATGGGCCGCATCGCGGCGCAGTTGAGTGACGTGATCATCGTCACGTCGGACAACCCGCGCTCCGAACCGCCGCAGCAGATCATCGAGGAGATCGTCGCTGGAGCGCGCGGAATCGGAGGCAGCGCGGGGCAGGTATCGATAGAGGCTGATCGCCGCCAGGCCATCGAGTCGGCGATTGGCCTGGCGCAAACCGGCGATCTGGTGCTCATCGCCGGCAAGGGTCACGAGTCCTACCAGCTTTTCGCCGATCGCCGCATTCGCTTCGATGACCGTGAGGAGGCGCGCCGGGCGTTGCAGATGCGGCTGGCGCCGTAAGAGAGCATCCTCGCGGCTTTGCACAATGGCTCCAAGCGGGCGCACTTCGATACGCCGCCAAAAGAGGGCGGCTACTCAGTGCAGGCGGTTGAGTATGTATTGTCAAGGTATTTTACCGCTCACCCTGAGTAGGCCCCATCTTTCCGGGGGCCGTATCGCAGGGTGCCCGCCGGTTACGGGGCTTCTTGTGCAAAGCCCATCCTCGCGACTCTTCAATTGACAGGCGGCGTGCGCCAGCGCTATCGAGTTCAAAGGATGCGCAACTCGACTCGGGTCACCGCACGTTGGCCGTGCCGACTCACGGACCGTGCGGCGATGCGGGTCGCGGCACTTGGATTCGCGTTGCTGCTCTCTCCCTGTCGACAGCCTCGTTCGGCGTACGCCGGCGGGGTGTCATCGTTTCAGCCATTGCCGCGCATCGTCAACGGTGTGCTCACTCCCGCCTATCCGACGACTGGCGCCGTGTTGGTGGGCGGTGATCCCTTTGACGCGACTGATGTGAGCACCGAATGCACCGGCGTGTTGGTTGGTTGCCAAACGGTCCTCACCGCTGCGCATTGTGTCTGTCCCGATCAGACCAACACAGCCAGCGCCTGCATCGCTGCGGGGTTGATCGATCCGTCCACCTTGCAAGTATTCCTGCAACACGCCGGCTTCTTTTCGGTGGCGTCGATTGCTATCAACCCGTCGTACGAGTTCTCGGTGGGCAGCGACATTGCGCTCCTCAAGCTAGCGACGCCCGTGTCCGGCATCGCGCCTTCGCACATCAACACGACGGAGGCGCCTCCTGCTGGGACTGCAGGTACCATCGTCGGCTTTGGGATTAGTAGCGACAACGCAACAGACTCCGGCGTGAAGCGGGTCGGGAAGGTGGTGACGGCCCGTTGCACGGCGCCGATTCCAAACAGTACGCACGTGTGCTGGGATTTCGCAGAACCCCTGGGTCCGCCGGGCGAGGACTCTAACACCTGCAGCGGCGATTCCGGGGGACCGCTGTTCATCAACTTCGGCGCCGGTGACCAGGTGGCCGCTTTGACCTCTGGGGGTGAGCCGGGGTGTGCGACGAATTCGAGAAGCTGGGATGACAGCGTCTTTAACGACCGGGCTTGGGTGCAAACTGAGGCCGGCACCGATCTCAACAAAACGACCTGTGGCGACCTGCCGCAGGTCGGCAGCTCGGGCACTCAGATTACTGGCACTTCAGGGCAGCTGAGCTCGACGCAAACCGAGGGACGCTCGACTTTTGAGGTGCCGGCGGGGACACGCCTCTTGCGCGTCGCGTTGAACGGTGCGGACGTCGGCATGTTCATGAACCACCCAGTGCTCAACGACTTCGACCTCTTCGTCAAAGCCGGCAGCCCGCCGACCACGACCAACTACGACTGCAGGGATATCGGCGCTGCGCCCTACGGCTTCTGTGAAATCACCGCGCCGGCCGCGGGTACATGGCACGTCCTCATCGATCAGGTGGACGGTGGCGGTACCTACCAAGTGACCGCCACGACGTTCGGCGCCGTACCGGCCTGCGCGGGTGACTGCAACGGCAATGGCGAAGTGACGGTGGACGAGCTGATCAAGGGCGTGAACATCGCGCTCGGTACGGCGCCGCTCGATGAGTGTCCGTCATTCGATAGCAACGGCAACGGCGAGGTGACGGTCGATGAGCTCATCCAAGCCGTCAACAACGCGCTCACCGGCTGCGTCGCCGGGTGAGCGACAGCGTTTCCGCCGTCGCTAGGACCCTGTCGGACTCGGCAGCCCGCAGCGACCCATCGGGGAGCGGGCCATAGAAATGACGCCGGCCGCAGGCCCTCGGCATCACTCCGACTCGAAGAGCTTCGCCGAGTCGAACGTATATGTGAAGCCGGTGGCGGCGCCGATCTTCTCGCTGCCAGTCATCAGCCCGGTACTGACGCCAAGGTAGAGCGTGCCGCGGCCGTGCTGCAGCTGGGCGCCGGCGCGGATGTCGCTCCGATCGTTGTTGAAGTGCGAGCCGGTTTGGCCAGCGATCTCGCCCAAGAGCCGAATGGTGGTTGCGCCCTCCGTTGTGGCACCCAGCGCGGCTGAAGCCGCGCCGATTGAATAGGTGACAAGATCGTCCTGTCCGCCGGCGGCGAAGGAGTTGCCGACGCTCGGGCCGGAGTTGCCGAGCAGCAATATGCCGAGGTTCACCAGCGTGGTCACCTGTCCGAACGTTTTCGATACCAGCGCAGTAGCGGCGAAGTCGGTGTCATCGGTTCCCAGGTTGCTGCTGCGTGTGGCGTTGGGCAGCTTGGTGCCGAAGCGCATTCCGAGCGCGGGCCAGAGCTTGCGCTCGCGCAGGAACCAGAGCTTGGTGAAGATGCGTGCGTCGCCGCCGCCATACTGATTGTTGGTCGCACCGTTCACCGCCGCTTCGTGGAGGTAGAGCATTTCGTAGCTCGCCTCGAACTCCGCCCAATCGCCGGCGCCGATGCGAAAGGCCACCTGCGGCAACCCCATCAGCGTCTGCGAGCGGATGATGCCTGGCGGCGTGAACGGCGGGTAGCGCAGGTCCTTGAAGTAGTTGACGCCGAGCGTCGCCTCGATCACGCCGCTGGGCAGCGTCTGCGCCTCCTCGGTGGTCAGCGGCAAGAGGGAATACGCCGAGGTCGCGGCCGGGAAACCCAGCGCAGCGACTGCGACGATCAGCGACAGGACCCACAGAGGGGCAGTGCGGTGCGACATCAGGAATCCCTTCAACCCACACGGTTCGCGCTCGGTTATCTGTCGCGCGGCAGATTTGCAAGAGCCTCCTGGCTGTGCTTGCATTCGCGCCGTGTACGGCTGTGCGAGAAGAGCGACCGTGCACGCACACATCACCTGCCAAGACGACGCGAGTAGAGAAACGGTGTCCGCGCCCTCGATGAGATGGATCGTTGCACTCCTGGCGGCGCTGTGGCTGGCGGTCGCAGCGACCCCTGCGCCGGCTGACGGCAACAAGGTTGCCCTGAGCCTAGAGCTGGACCGCGCCGAGGCCGTGCGCGGCGGTCAGACGGGGCTGGAGATCTTCGCGGTGATTGAGCCCGGCTGGCACATCAACGGCCACAAGCCCGACGATGCGTTCCTGGTTCCCACGGAGGTGAAGTTTACGCTGCCGCCCGGCATATCGACTGACACCCTGAACTATCCGCGACCCGATCGGAAGACGTTTGCCTTTGCGCCGGACAAGCAGCTCTTGGTCTACGAAGGGAAGGTGGGCATCACGACGGCGCTCAACGTGCCGGCCGATTTCGTCGGCACACGAGTGCGCATCGAGGCGGTCATGCGCTACCAGGCATGCAACGATTCAACCTGTTTGCCGCCCGCCTCCGTCACCGCGGAGCTCGTCGTCCCAGTGGCCGCCGCAGCGGCGCCGGTTGCGCCCACCGACACCCCGAAGCCGAGCGCCATCGGTCTCGATGTCGGAGCGTGGATCCGCGACCGCGGCCTGCCCGTGACTCTGCTGCTCGTGATGCTTCTGGGACTGGGACTCAATCTCACGCCGTGTGTCTATCCGCTCATCTCAGTGACGGTCGCGTACTTCGGAACCCAGGGCCACCATCATCGCCTGCACGTCGCCGGGTTTGCCGCCGTCTACGTTCTCGGCATCACCATCACATTTTCGAGCGTCGGTGTGGTTGCGGCGCTCTCGGGTGGTGTCTTCGGTGCGGCGTTGCAGAAGCCGGCGGTCGTGCTCTTCATCGCCGCGGTGCTCGTGGTCCTGGCGTTGAGTTGCTTTGGTGTCTACCAGCTGCAGCCACCGGCGTGGTTGATGCGCAGCGTAAGCGGATCGACGCACGGCGCCGTCGGCGCGCTATTCATGGGTTTGACGATGGGCATCGTGGCGGCGCCGTGCATCGGACCGGTCGCATTGGGGTTGGTGCTCTTCGTCGGCAGCCAGCAAAGCGCGTGGCTGGGGTTCGAGCTGTTCTTTGCGCTGGGCTTGGGCATGGGGTTGCCCTACCTGGGGCTGGCGCTGGCGGCGGGATCGATCAAGGCGCTGCCGCGCTCCGGGGAGTGGCTGGTGTGGGTCGAGCGTTTTTTCGGCGTCATGCTGCTCGGGCTCGCTGCGTACTTTGTGACGCCGCTGCTGCCGAAGACGGTAGGACGTCTGCTGGTCCCAGCGCTCGTCGGCGTCGGCGGGGTCTACCTCGGCTTCATCGACCGCTCCGGCCGCGGGCTGCGCTACTTTCGTGCCGTCAAGCGCGGCACCGGCATCGCCGCGGTGGCGATTGCAGTATGGGCAGCGCTGCCGCAGCGCGCCGAGAGCACGATCCAATGGCAGCCGTTCGATCGGCGCGGCGTGTCGGCGGCGACGAGCGTGGCACGGCCGGCGCTGGTCGATTTCATGGCCGAGTGGTGCATCCCCTGCCACGAGATGGAGCGCACGACGTACGTCGATCCGGCGGTGCGCAGCGAGGCGAACCGCTTCGAGATGTTCAAGGCGGACATCACGCGCGAAGGTGAGGAGACCTCTGATCTGGTCGACCGCTATGAGGTGCACGGTGTGCCGACGGTGATCTTCTTTGACAGTGCCGGCGCCGAGGTCCGCAGGCTTGTCGGCTACGTCGGCCCTGATGAGATGCTCGGCGCGATGCGTGCGGTGCGCTGAGATGCCTAGGAGGCTTCAGGCCTCAGACTTCAGACTTCAGGAGGTCCCAAACCCGAAGCCTGAAGCCCGAGGTCCGAAGCCCGAAGTCCGAAGCCTCGACTACGCCGCAGTCGGTCTCCACTGTGGTGCTGCTTGTCCGTTCCGGCGCGCCGCGCTACACTCCGCGCCCAGTGAGTAGTCCCTCCGAGCTGGCCCGTTCTTCGGCCGCCCCAGTGTGTGTCGACTTTCGTTCGCTCGCGCTGCCGGATGCCGTGCAACAGGGCATTGATGCGGCAGGCTTCACCGCCTGCACGCCGATCCAACAGTACGTGCTGCCGCTGGCGCTTGCCGGCAAGGACGTTGCGGGCCAGGCGCAAACCGGCACCGGGAAGACCGCCGCCTTCCTGATCACCATCTTCACCCGCCTCCTCCAGCATCGGTCGCCACCGTTGCCCGAACCCGCGCCGCGTGCGCTGGTGATCGCGCCGACGCGCGAGCTGGTCGCGCAGATCCTGTACGACGCCGAGCATCTCGGCCGCTTCACCGGCCTGACGATGCAAGCCGTGTACGGAGGCATCGACTATCACAAGCAGCGCGAGCTGTTGCGGCAAGGCTGCGACCTTCTCATCGGTACACCCGGGCGGCTCATCGATTACTTCAAGCAGCATGTGTATACCTTGCGCCACGCCGAAGTCCTGGTGATCGACGAGGCCGATCGCATGTTCGACATGGGATTCATCGCCGACCTGCGTTTCCTGCTAAGGCGCCTGCCGCCGTACAACAAGCGCCAGTCGATGCTGTTTTCGGCGACGCTGTCGTATGAGGTCATGGAGCTGGCGTACGAGCACATGAACGACCCCATCAAGGTCGCGGTGACGCCGGAGCAGGTGACCGCCGAGAACGTCACGCACCGCCTCTACCATGTCGGCAAACACGAGAAGCTGCCGTTGCTGCTGGGGGTGTTCCAGCGCGAGCAGCCGGTGCGAACGCTAATCTTCGTGAACACCAAACGCGCCGCAGAGTGGCTCGAGCGGCGCCTGAGCGACAATGGCGTCCCGGCGAAGGCCATCACCGGTGACCTGAACCAACGCGTGCGCTTGCGGCTGGTGCGCGACTTCAAGTCGGGCGACCTGCCGGTTCTCATCGCCACCGACGTGGCGTCGCGCGGCTTGCACATTGAGGACGTGAGCCACGTGATCAATTACGACCTGCCGCAGGATGCCGAGAACTACGTCCACCGCGTCGGCCGGACCGCACGCGCCGGCGCTTCGGGTACCGCCATCAGCTTGGCCTGTGAAGAGTTCGTCGAAGCACTGGAGGGCATCGAGCAACTCACCGGTTTCAAGATCCCCGTCGAGCAAGTACAGGATGACCTGTTGGTGCATCCGAAGCCATCGCATCACGACCGGCCGCGCTACGCTCACGGGGCGCACGCCGGCACGGGGCGCACGCCGAGCCGCCCACCGTTACGGCGGCGCGGCGGCAACCGCGCCGCGCCCAGGTGATCGCGGCCCCGTCGGCATTCACACACAGCGAACAACAAGGAGGAGGGAGTCATGTACGGTACGATCAAGAAGATCGTCAAGGACAAGGGTTTCGGATTCATCGTCCCAGACGACGGCAGTGATGACGTGTTCTTCCATCGCTCGCGCCTCGCGCCGAAGGTCGAGTTCGACGATCTGCGCGAAGGTGACGAAGTGGAGTTCCAGGTGACCAAGGGTGAGAAGGGACCGCAAGCGAACAACTTGAAGGGCCGCTAGGCTGCGTGGGAGTGTGACGGCGCCGGAGCGTGAGAGCGTGAGAGCGCGGGAGCGCGCGTGCGTTGTCGTCGGCGCAGCCGCGCATAGCTCGCGCGGCTCACTCACCCGCACGCTCCCACGCCGCGACGCTCTCACCCTCCCACTCTCCCACGCGGCAGCGGCGGCGAGTGGCCTGCTGATCGCCGCGTGCTTCCTGCGCTTCCAGCTGTGGCCACTTGCGTGGGTCGCCTTCGTGCCATTGCTGTGGTCGCTGGCGCAGGCGCCCAGCGCGCGCGCCGCGGCTCGGCTTGGGTTTGTTGCTGGTCTGACCACGAATCTCCCGGCCTTCTACTGGTTGGTCTATACCATCAACGTCTTCGGTGGGTTCTCGTATCCGCTCGCGCTCTCCTTCTACGTCTGCCTCTCGCTGTACACCGCGAGCCAGTTCGTGCTCTTCGCGCTGGCGTGGCGGCGTACCGGGCCGGGACCGCTGGCGTTGGCGGCGCCGCTGCTGTGGGTGAGCCTGGAGCTCCTGTTTCCCAATCTCTTCCCCTGGCGTATGGCGCACTGCCAACTGCATGTACCGGTGTTGCTGCAGGTGGGTGACCTCACCGGACCGTTCGGGCTGAGCTTCGTCATGGTGTGGGTCTCCGCCGCGCTGGCGGAGCTCATCGCGCGCCGACGTGGTGCCCCGCTCGTCGCCGCCGCGAGCGCGACCCTCGCGCTGGTCGGCTACGGCGTGTGGCGCCTGCCTGTGGTCGAGCGCGCGATAGCTAGCGCGCCAAGCGTCCGCGTCGCCCTGGTGCAGGGCAATGTCGGCATCAAAGAGAAGGGGGACGTGCGCTACTTCGACGTCAACCTCGACAAGTACCTGGAGCTGTCGGAGCCAAGGCAAGACAGTACCGACTTGATCGTCTGGCCCGAAACGGTCAGCCAGCATTGGGTACAAGCGGACGCCATCCGCCTCGAGGAGAAGGAGAACCCATTCGACGGCCTGCGCACCCACCTTGTCTTTGGCGGCTTGGCGTTTCGCCTGCTGGGACCGAACGAGGCGGAGGAGTTCAACAGCGCCTTCGTTGTTGGCCCGCAGGGCGTCGTACTCGGCCGCTACGACAAACGCATCCTCATGCCGTTCGGTGAGTACTTGCCGTTTGCGAGCTACTTCCCGTTCATCAAGTCGCTCAGCCCGGAGACCGGCGGCTTTACCGCGGGCACGACCGCGACGGTCTTCGACGTCGCCGGCAAAGCGAAGGTTGGGCAATTGATCTGCTACGAGGATCTTCTGCCCAGCATGTCACGGCACGCGACGCAGGCGGGTGCTGAGATGTTGCTGAACATCCTCAACGACGCCTGGTACGGGGATACGGCAGCGCCCTACCAGCATCAGGCGCTGGCGCTGTGGCGTGCGATCGAGAACCGTCGCTACTTGCTGCGCGGATCGAACTCGGGCGTCACCAGCATCATCGACGCCGCCGGCCGCGTGGTTGCTGAAGGCGGACTGTTTAC
>JBGQHM010000265.1:0-9542 GCA_041497995.1 Binatia bacterium
CGCGCTTGCTCGGCGACCGCATCGACACCAAGAATGGCAGGCTGACGAAGTCGCCGGGACGCGGTGGACTATGGTCATGACGGCGCCGAACAGGCAGATCGGCAGCAAGGTTCCAATCAGCAGCCAATCGACGGCGTTGAGTCGTCTCACGTGCGTCCTCTGCCGCAGCTATCGGTCGAGCACGATATCGATTCCCGCGAACACGAGATCGAGTTGACGTTTCGACAGCCGACCGACGTGGCGGCTGAGCAGCGTCCGATCGATGGTCACGATCTGCGACACGTTGGCGACGGAGTCCTTCGGCAAGCCAGTACTGCGTGCACGCAACAGCACGTTGCCCGGAGCGTCCGCCCAACGCAGGTTACTGGTCAGTGGGACGCAGACGACGGTGGCTACGCGGCTGCGGTTGAGCGGATTGCCCTGCACCACGACGACCGGGCGGCGAAAGCCCGGCCCCGATCCTGTGGGGTCCGGCAGGTCTGCCCAGCACACGTCGCCCTGGGCGACTACCATTCCGTCCGCTGCAGCACGCGCCGCGCGGCGGCGGAGACCACTGGGTCCGGACGCGTGTCGAGCGTCTCACAGACCCGGTTCATCGCCTCGGTGACCGCGTCGGGGTCGTGGCGCGCTACGTACTCCGCCACCGCTTCCGTGTAGAGCTGACTCCGCGACTTTCTCACGCGGCGGGCCAATCGTTCCGCTTCCACATAGACCTCGTTGGCAATCGAGATCGCAGTCTTCATACCGGCGGTATAACCAATCAACTGCGTGGTGGCAAACGCGGGCGGTGGTGGTAGCGGAGGCTCGGGAGAGCCAGTTCGCGCAGAAGCCGTAGACCATCCACTTGACCTGCCGGCGCAGCCAGACGGGCCACCCGGCCGAAGTGGCAGGCTCCGCTCCGACACTTTTTTCTTGAGCAACGCGGGCACGCCGCTGTATGATCCGGGGCAACCGATTGACATGAATCAAACGCTTGACCTATAAGGCCCCGAGTTTTTTCACACAGCGGGTTTGAGCCAGTGCCGGGAAAACGTGTTCACGCAGGGCGTGCGGCCGGGTGGGTCGCGTGCGCCGCGATGCTTGCCGCGCTCAGTGCGTTCGCGGTGCGCGAGGTCGCCGCGGTCGCATCGCGCGCCACCGTGCGCATTACCGATAACCTCTACGATACGAAGTTCGTCAACGCCGAGGACGGCTGGGCCGTCGGCGCCTTCGGGACGATTGCGCGCACACGCGACGGCGGTAAGTCGTGGCGGCCGCAAGTCTCGCACACCTCCGAACACCTCTACAGCGTCGACTTCGTCGATGTCCGCAACGGCTGGGTCGCGGGCCGTTCCGGCCTGGTCCTGCACACCACCGACGGCGGCGATACGTGGCAGCAACAGCCGAGCGGCAGCGAGCGCCACTTCTTCAAGGTCCGGGCGATCGACGCACAGCGCGTGTGGCTGGTCGGCGACTGGGGTGCCATCTTTGCCACCCAGGACGGGGGGAAGACCTGGCAAGATCACTCGCTGACCCGCGATGTGATTCTGAATTCGCAGTCGTGGCCGGATGCGCAACACGGATGGATCGTCGGCGAAGCCGGGACCATCTTATCCACACAAGACGGGGGTGCGACCTGGACTGATCAGGTCAGCGGTGTAGAGAAGACACTCTTCGGCGTCGCGTTCACGGGTGCGCAATCTGGCTGGGCCGTGGGGCTGGATGGTCTGATCATCCGTACCACCGACGGCGGGCAGACGTGGCAGGTACAGCACGGCGACACTCAGGTCGGCGCGCTCGAACAGGTCGGCTTCGCAGAAGCGTTGGACAATCCCAGTCTCTACGACGTTGCCTTGGCCGGCCAGCGCGGTTTCGCGGTTGGTGACGTCGGCTGCGTCTACGTGACCGAAGACGGCGGCAATAGCTGGCACAAGATAGACGGCACCGGCGATTGGGGTCTGCACTGGCTCCGCGGCGTCTCGCTGGTGCCCGGTACCCACGGCGGTTTCGTCGGCGCCAACGGGCTGGCGATGCGCATCGAGGGGACCCAGATCAAGCCTCCCGAGAAAGAGGAACATGCTGCCGAAACGGTACATTGAAGGCTACCTCCGTTTCCTGCTGCGCCGCCGGTGGCCGGTCTCGGCAGTGATCGCCGTCTTCACGGTGTTCTTCATCTGGCTCACGGCGACGCGCCTGACGATCCTTCCGAACTTCATCGATCTGTATCCCCCGGGTCACCCGTACATTCAAACCTACTTCAAGTACCGCAACATGTTCGGGACCTCGAACACGCTGGTCATGGTGCTCGAGGTGAAGAAGGGGACGATCTTCGACAGCGTCGAGACCATCGAGAAGGTAAACCGCATCACACTCGACTTGCTGCACAATGTCCCGGGTGTGAACGGCGAGCAGGTGATCTCGCTGACCCATCCGAAGCTGAAGACGGCGCTGACGTCCGGCTCGGGCATCAAGGTCGTGCCGATCACCTATCCACGCCTGCCGCGCGACAAGGACGAGCTCGAGTTCCTGCGCAAGAAGGTCTACACGACCGAGGGCGTCCGCGGGCTGGTCGTGTCGCCCGACGATACGGCGACGCTGATCTCCGCCGGCTTCTGGGAAGAGTACCTAGATCTCAATGCCATGTGGGACAAGGTCCAGGAGATCGTCAAACGCGAAGAAGCGGACGGGACGGTGAAGATCTACGTTTCCGGCCCGCCCATCTTGTTTGCCTACTTCGTCCAGGCGCTGGGGACGATGGGCTACGTATTCTTGGCCACCGCCATCGCCATTACTGCCTTGCTGTGGTTCTACTTCCGCAGCGTCCAGGGCGTCGTCATTCCCACCTTTTCGGGGCTGATGAGCGCCGTGTGGGGGTTGGGATTCGCGGGGCTCTGCGGCTTCACTATCGATCCGTTGGTGCTGGTGGTGTTCGTGCTCATCACGGCGCGCGCACTCAGCCATTCGGTGCAGTCGATGGAGCGCTACCACGAGGAGTACCATCTCTGCCACGACAAGAACACGGCGATCATGCGCTCGTACATCAGTCTGTACAGCCCGGCGATGGTGTCGATTGCCTCCGACACCGCTGCCACACTGACGATCGCCGTCGCCAGCATCCCGCTCATGCAGAAGCTCGCGTTCGTCGCGGCGTTTTGGATCCTGTCGATCTTCCTCAGCGTCGTGACCCTGCATCCCATCATCCTGTCGTTCGTCAGGCCGCCCACGCACGAATTGAAACCGGGCCGCTTGTCGGACGCGTTCTACAACGCCATCACCCGTGGCCTCATCACGCTCGGCACCGGCGCCTGGCGCTGGGCTGTCGTCGCACTCTTCGCGTTCGTGATGGGCTTCGGGGTCTACTTCTCTCACCAATTGAAGACCGGCGACGCGGAGCCGGGCAACGCGCTGATGTACGCCGACCACCCGTACAATGTCGCCTTCCGCAAGCTCAACGAGAAGTTCGTCGGCGTCGCCAGTCAGATGGTGATCATTGCCGAGGGCAAGGTCGAAGGCGCCGTCAAGAACGCCCACACGCTCAACCAGCTCGATCTCTTCCAGCGCTACATGGAGCAGGGCGACGGCGCGGAAGGATCGCTCACCGCTACCACGCTGCTCAAGAAAATCTTCCGCACCTTCCGTGAAGGCGACCCGAAGTGGGAGATGCTGCC
This sequence comes from Binatia bacterium, assembly GCA_041497995.1. Classification (GTDB taxonomy): domain Bacteria; phylum Desulfobacterota; class Binatia; order HRBIN30; family HRBIN30; genus DATKMS01. The sequence goes on from JBGQHM010000265.1 coordinate 3,648, forward strand.
GACGCGCGACGATCACGTCGGCCAGCTGTTCTATCTCATCACCGCCGGCACCAGCCGCGGAGAAATGGACCGCTTCTTCAGCCCCGACTACACCAACGCGACGATCTCGATCTTCTACCGCAACTACAACAACGACATCATCCGCGGCGCACTCGACCGCGCCAAGGCGTACATCGCCGAGCATAGCCGCCCCGAAGACACGGTCCGCTACCAGCTCGCCGGCGGTCTGATCGGTATCCTCGCTGCCACCAACGAAGAGGTCGACTGGTCGTACCGCGTGAACGTGCCGCTCATCTTCTTCGTCGTGTTCCTGCTCAGCTTCGCGACGTATCGCTCCGTGGTCGGCGCGCTCATCGTCATGATTCCCTCTCTGGTTGCCCAACCGCTGTCGGAAGCGGTGATGTACCTCCTCGGTATCGACTTCAACATCAACTCGCTGCCGGTGGCGGCGATCGGTATCGGTATCGGTATCGACTACGGGTACTACGTCTTGAGCCGTATCGTTGAGGAGTACGAGGAGGTGAACGATTTCGACGAGGCCAACCGCCGTGCCATCGCGACGACCGGGAAGGCGATCATCTTCACCGGTACGACGTTGGTGGTCAGCGTGGTCTTCTGGCTCTTCTTCCCGCTCAAGTTTCAAGCCGAAATGGCCTTCTTGCTCATGATGCTGATGATCTTCCACGCCATTGGGGCACTGGTGTTCATCCCGGCAATGGTGTCGTTGTTCAGGCCGCGTTTTGCCGTGGAACGTGCGGCGGCGCGGGTGCAGATGGCGGCACAAGCCGGGGCACGCGGCTGAAGCCGCGTTGGTGAGGCAAGCGGCGCAAACGGCGCCGGGGAGGTATGATGATGCGCACACCACGTTGGTTCGCTCTCGTCGTCGGACTGATCCTCTGTCGGTGCATCGCAAGCTGGGCGCAAGCGGCGCCGCCGCCCGACAAGGAGATGGCGGCGAAACAGGCCAAAGAAACGGGCTTGAAGGCCGGCGACTTGCTGGGCAAAGACAACGCGGAGCTCGCCAAGGACCTGTTGCCTCCGGAGATCCTGCGCCACTACAAAGATGGTGAGTACGCCAACAAGATCGTCGACTGGCCGCTCGGCATCTACAAGTGGAGCCCGGAGTTCAAGGCTGCCAGCGAAGGCAACGCCGGCAAGTATCTGATCAGCCCCGAAGGGAGCATCGTCGAAAAATCGTCCGGCAAGCAACCACCCTTCATTTTCGGCCTGCCCTTCCCGCAGATCGACCCGAAGGATCAGAATGCCGCGTTTCAAGTGCTGTGGAACTTCCAATACGCGTACTGGAACGAAGGCAATAGCCACAATCTCACCTTGCTCAACTGGGTGAGCCCGGCGAAGGTCGATCGCGAATCGGTGCAGGACGTTTACTTTCTCTACTACGATGGTCAGGACGCTGCGTACCGCCTTCCCAATCCGAACAACTTCTCGGGCCAATTCGTTGCGGTGGCGAAGACGCCCAACGATCTGAACGGTACCGCAGCACTGACGTGGCGCTTCCGCGATCCCAACAAGCGCGATTCTACCTGGGCCTACGTTCCGGCGCTGCGTCGCGTGCGGGCGGTGAGCCCTTCGAACCGCTCAGATGGTTTCTTGGGTTCGGACATGAGTCAGGACGATGGACCTTTCTTCGACGGCAAGCCCGAAGACTTCACCTGGAAGCTCGTTGGTGAAGCCGACATGCTCCGCCTCGTTGATCCCAAGAGTTTCACGGCGGACTCTGCCAAGCAGGTGTGGCTGCCCGAAGGCGGCTGGCGCTCGATCTGGGGGGATGCCCCCGTCGTCGGCTACCAGGACCCGAATTGGAAAGGCATCGGATGGGCACCGCTGCAAGCGGGCCTGGCGCGGCGCGCCTGCTGGGTGATCGAGGGAGTGCCAAAGGACAAGTACTACCTGTACGGCAGGATTCAGCTCTACATCGACAAGGAAACCTACCAGGGCGCGTGGAACCGCAAGTTCGCGTGGACTGGTGAGCTGCTCAACACGCTGCAAACCACGGCCTATCAACGGCAAGAGCTCACGCGCCCCGACGGCCGCAAGGAATGGCTGTGGGCATCCAACTTCGCCTTCCAGTGCGCCGAGAACATCAAGATGAATCGCGCCACGCTCGGCGGCCTGTTGCCGAAAGGCAATGACGTGGCCAACGATCGCCGTGTAACCTACGACCCCATCTTCTTCGATTTCAATTCACTGCAGCGGTTTGGGAAGTGAACGGGGAATTGGTTCATTGACTCACTGAGTCACTGGAGTCAGTGGATCATTGAATCAATCGGCCCAGTGAGGAAAAGCACGAATGCCCGACTTCAAGGCCATTCAGTACAAGCTCGAAAACGACGTCGCCTGGGTCACCATGAATCGCCCGGAGCAGCGCAATGCGGTGAACGCGGAGATGCGCGATGAGCTCATCGGCGTGCTGGTGGATGCGCGCACCAATGCCGCCGTCCGCGCCGTGGTGCTCACCGCCACCGGCAAGGGCTTCTGCACCGGCGCGGATCTCTCCGGCTCCCGCGGTCAGGGGCCGACTGGTCCGGGCGCCGGGCGCGAGCTCATGAAGAGCAGCTCGCAGCGCCTGATCCGGGCGCTGTGGGATCTGGAAAAGCCGGTGGTGGCAGCGGTCAATGGCGTTGCCGCCGGTCTCGGGTCACATCTGGCATTCGCGAGCGACTTCGTCATCGCCAGCGCCGAGGCCCGCTTCATTGAAGTGTTCGTCCGGCGCGGCATCGCTGTCGACGCGGCCGGCGCATTCCTCCTGCCGCGCCTGGTGGGGTTGCAGAAAGCGAAGCAGATGGTGTTCTTCGGCGACGACATGAGCGCGGAAGAAGCCGAACGCTGGGGCTTGGTGAGCAAGGTTGTTGCTCCCGACCAACTCGAACCAACAGCGCGTGAATGGGCCGAACGCCTCGCCAAAGGCCCGACCTTCGCCATCGGTATGTCGAAGCGTCTCCTCAATCGCTCGCTCGAGTCGTCGCTGGAGACCGCCCTCGAAGAAGAAACCATGGCGCAGATGCTGGTGACGCAGTCGGAAGACACCCGCGAAGGTATGACGGCCTTCATGGAACGGCGCACGCCGCAATTCAAAGGGAAGTGAGTCACTGAGTCAGCGAATCACTGAATCATTGCTCGGATTCGGATGGCTGGCCAGACTGAGGCGCTAAAGGACCGCACTAAGCAGTTTGCCATTCGCATCGTGAAGCTGTTCCGGTTGCTTCCTAAACCGCCGAGGCGCGGGTGATTGGTGGCCAGGTGCTGCGTGCGGGAACTTCTGTCGCAGCAAACTGTCGGGCCGCATGCCGTGCACGTTCCAAAGCGGAGTTCATCGCCAAGATCGGAGTCGTTGTAGAGGAAGCTGACGAAGCGGTTTTCTGGCTGGAACTGCTGGTTGAAGCTGGCACCGTCAAGGCCGAGCGACTCAACGCGCTGCTAGGCGAAGCGAACGAGCTGCTGGCGATCTTCGCCGCATCCCAACGCACGGCCAGATCTGGGACCCGCTGAATCCGACAAATGACTCAGTGATTCACTGGCTCAGTGACTCAGTTCCATGAAGGCTCTCCAGTTCCGTTTCTCCATCCCGCGCTACGTCTACTCGAAGCTCGCCGGGCGGTTCCGGCCTGACGCGTATTGGGACCGTTACTCGGCCCTTTCCTACACCGACATTCCCGAGCCGGCGTTACGCGGTGACCGCTGGGTACGCGTGCAGACGCAGCTCAGCGGGATCTGTGGCAGCGACATGAGCGCGCTCTATCTGAAGGGCTCCCCGGATTCGCCGCTCACGCCGTTCGTTTCGTTCCCAATGGTTCTGGGGCACGAGATCGTCGGGCGCGTGGTGGAGGTCGGAGCCGCCGTGCGCCAGGTCGAGGTCGGCCAGCGCGTGGTGATCAACCCGATGCTGTCGTGTACACCGCGCGGCATCGAGCCGCCGTGCCCGTCCTGCCAGGCGGGCGAGCTCAGCCTGTGCCGCAACTTCGCGGAAGGTGAGTTACCACCCGGCCTGCTCATCGGCTCGAACAATGCCGTCAACGGCGGATACGCACCCCTGCTGGCTGTGCATGAGTCGCAATGCATCGCGGTGCCCGAATCGGTGTCGCAACGTCATGCTGCGTTGACCGATCCGGTTGCGGTGACACTGCGCGCGATTCTGCGGCACCCACCCGGTGAACGCGACGCGTGCTTGGTCTACGGGTGCGGCATTCTCGGCCTCGGTGCGATCGCCTGCCTGCGCGCACTGCATCCAAACGCGCAAATCATTGCGGTCGCCAAGTACGACTTCCAGCAACGGTTGGCGCGACAGATCGGCGCCGATGCGATCGTGTCGCCGCGTCCGGAGCACGCGCTCATCCAGGAAGTCGCGAAGCTGACCGGCGGGCGCAGCTATCAACCCATGCGTGGCAAGCCCATCGTCATGGGCGGCGTGCAGCGCGTCTACGACTGCATCGGCAGCGCGGGGACGATCGACACCAGCTTGCGCCTGTGCGATGCGCGCGGCGTCGTGGTCATCATCGGCGTCGACGTCCCGAAGCGCATCGAATGGTCGCCGATCTGGTTCCGTGAGATCAATTTGACGGGCTCGATGGCCGTCGGCGGCGAGCGCTTCGAAGGTGAGCGGCTGCACACCTACGAAGTCTACCTACGCCTCGTGCGTGACGGCCGGTTGAAGGTGGACGAGTTGGTAACGCACCAGTTCGGGTTGGAGCAGTACGCTGATGCGTTCGCCACATGTGCTGGCCGAGGCCGTGCGACAGCGGTGAAGGTTGCCTTCGCGTTTCCGGCGTAACGCCTCCCATGGAACTACCGGCCACGGCAATGACGTGATACCTTCCCGGCGTCATGGAACTGACCACTGACGCTATCGCGAAAGCACTACGGTTGGGTGAGGATAGTGCGAACGAATTCAAATCGCTGCGCGGCGGCTTGCCCCACGCCGATGATCTGGCGACGGCGATCGTCGCCTTCGCGAATAGCGGGGGCGGGTGGCTCTGGCTCGGTGTGGAAGACGATGGGATCGTTTCGGGAGCCGGCGACCGGGCAGCGTGCGACGCGCTATTGGTTCGGCTCGACGAAGCTTGCCAGAACAATGTCGTTCCACCCATCATGTGCAGTCATCAGAAGGCGGAGTATGACCATCAGATTATTGTGGTCACCAATGTACCCAGCTACGGCTCCGGTCGACCGTACCGCACGCGGCGCGGCATCTACTATATCCGAGGCGGGGCGAGTAAACGCATCGCGCCGCCTGAAGAGGTTAAGCGGCTCGTCATGTCAGCCGCCGCAAGTGCACAAGTTGCGGATGAGTTGCCTGTTGGTGGCACGAGCGTCAGCGACATCGACACCGCTTACTTCAGTACGTACTACCAAGCTGCTTACGAGGAAACGCCGCCGGTTCGTGCGGATGATTTCCGCGGCCTACTGACGAATCTTCGCATCCTCAGCGGCGACGAGCTGTCGCTTATGGGTCTCCTGTGCTTCGGTCGGAACCCGCAGCAGCGACTTCCGTGGGCACGTATTATTGCTGCGCGCGAGCCCGGCACCGACGTTGGCCTGGATCTAGTGGACCGGAAGGACTTCGGCGGACCGCTGGAGCGACAGATCGTTGCGACGGAGGATTTCCTTGTCCGCCACTTGGAGTCTCCGGTTGCCATACGGGGCTTTGCATCCGAAAAACCAGAGAACGCTCCACTGCTGCCCCTTGAGGCGGTACGGGAGGCTATCCGGAACGCAATTGCCCACCGCGACTACGCGGCAACTGCGCAAATCAACGTGACCGTGTACGACGATCGGGCCGAGCCGGGCGGCCTCGCCCGCTTCGCGATTGCGCCGTACCGCCAGCAGCGCGAGCCCCTGCCGCAGGAGGTGCGTGCCCTGCAGCGGCTCGGCGTGAAG
>JBGQHM010000266.1:0-9465 GCA_041497995.1 Binatia bacterium
AGGGCTTCTGTGTGTAACTAACCCGCACCATGTAGACCTTGCATTTCAGCCCGAACAAGCCGCAGGCGAAGGCCAAGCTGGAGCCCCACTGACCGGCACCGGTCTCCGTGGCCAGGCGCTCGATGCCTGCCAGCTTGTTGTAGTAGACCTGCGGCACGGCGGTGTTGGGTTTGTGCGACCCGGCCGGACTTACCGATTCGTTCTTGTAGTAGATGCGCGCCGGCGTGCCGAGGAAGCGTTCGAGATTGCGGGCACGCACCAGGGGTGTCGGGCGCCACAGCGCCAGCTGGTCGCGCACTGCATCGGGAATATCGATCCAACGCTGTGTCGAAACTTCTTGCTCGATCAACGCAGGGGGGAAGATCGCGCTCATGTCCGCCGCGGTGACGGGTTGTCCGGTCGCGGGGTGACGGTGCGGTGGCAGCGCAACTGGTAGATCCGCCGCCAGGTTGTACCACGCTTCGGGCATCTCGCGGGTCGATAGCAGAATGCGACGTTCATCCATGATGGGAAGCCTCCTCGCGTGCGATCGGTCCACGCCGCGGCCCTACCGCGACTCTGGGATCGGTTGTAGCTGCCACCCCGGCACTTTCCAACACTACGCCGCGCAGACGAAGTCTTGGATCTCCCGGAATCCCATCGCAGTCATCGCATCGCGGATCTGCCGCCGCGGTCCTTCGCCTGCAACGGACACGATCACGGGATGCCGCGGCAGATGCGGCAGTTGTTCGTATCCGACCACCGGGGCGCCGTGGATGATGTTGCCGAGACGGCCGGGGTGCACCTCGACAAGATGCGATGGACGCTTGCCGTGCTGCAGCAGCGCCCGCTGTAGCGCGCGCCCGGTATCGCCGAAACCCCAGAGGATGTAGGTGTCCGTACCGGCCAGGAAGTGCGACGCCAGGAATGCGGCCTTGCAGGCCATGAGCCGCTCGAGGCCGTATTGCTCGCCACTCCAGGTGAGCCGGTGCGGACCGTTGCGCCAGCAGAGCAATCGCTGCGGGACGATTCCGATCTCATCACCACGCGTGATGAGACGCAGGACGAGGTCGTAGTCTTCAGGCCAGCCGCAGTCTCGGTACCCCAGCCGCGCCAACGCGGCGCGACGGATCATCAGCGTCGGATGCACGATGGGGCACTCGACGTAGACGTCTTCGCGCACGCGACGGACCGAGTCGATGCCGTTCAGCCAGCGCTCGTAGGCGCGCAATCCGTCACGCAACGGAGCGCGTGGAAAGAGGCGGACGTGACAGCCGACCGCCACGAGCTGGGGTTCCGCGTCGAGCAGGCGCAGCTGTGCTGCGAGCCGACAACGGTGCATGAGGTCGTCGGCGTCCATGCGCGCGACTACATCTGCACGGCAGCGCTCCAGACCGGTGTTGAGTGCGGCAACCAAGCCACGATGCGGCGTCGACGTGACCGTGAACCGCGCGTCACGCGCCGCGTATGCCTGTGCGCACATCAAGGTCCCGTCGTTGGAGCCGTCGTCGACGATGACACATTCCCAGTCCGACTCACTCTGGCGTGCAATGCTCCGCAGACTTGCCGGCAGGGTGCGCTCGGCATCGAACGCGGGCAGCAGGATGGAGACGCGAGGCCGTTCGGCGACGTGCATGGCTTCGCGTCGAAGGCGCTTCCGTGTGCCGATGTTGCTCAGTGGATAGAGAGCCGCTCAGAGCGGCCCGTCGCCGCACACCGGTACGGCGACGGGCCGAGCCGCGAACCAACCAGGAAGAGATCTCTCGCTATCCAACGTGCCTCGACCATGCCCCCGGCACTATGCCTGAACGGGGGCGTAGCGTAAAACCTATCGCGCGCACCGGAAGCCGATGAAGTCGAACCCCTGCGACGGGTTGAAGCCGGCGTCGATCTTGAACACGCCGGCAAACACGCCTTCGAGCCAGCTACCGCCGCGGGTCATGGCGCCCGGTCCGTTCGCTGCACCGGCGCCGGCGAGCCCCATTCCATCGGGGCTGAACCCACCTGACCACCCGAGAAAGAGCACAGTCGATATCGGTACCCAGTCCGCCACCCATTCGTTCGCGTTACCCACCATGTCGAACGGGCCCCAGTTCGATCGGCACAGGTTACGCGAGCCGGTGTTCACCGGCGCACCGGCCGTGCTGATGTTGCAGTCCGTCACGCCGTTGTCCAGGCCCGTATCCGGTGTGCCGGCCGCCGCGCGCTGGAACTCTTGGTTGGTGAGCAGACGCTTGGTGGACAGCGCGCAGGCCTGCTCGGCTTGGAACCACGTGGGGCACGTCGTCGGCAACACCCCAGCTACCGACACGGCGTAGAGCGGTGCGGTCCAGTTCCCGTCAGGTGGAAACGTCGCAGGGAACGCGGCGGCACTACACGGGCCGTTATTCGTGCCGACGGGAAGGGGTGTCGCGGGGCTCACCTGCGTCGCGCCGCCCTTCATGAGGTCGCTCAGCTTCACGGTACCCTTTTGAATCTTCTTGATGAGGCCGGCATTGCTGTTGCCCGCCGTGTTGGTCGCCGGAACGTCCCACACGGTGGCTTCGTAGCGATCGACGCACGCAGGGCCGGCTTGCACTGCATCGGGCGCACACGTCGCCCAGCTCGGCAACGCGGGCATGCTGCTCAGGCAGACGATGATCGCGAGGCTCAACGGCGTTTTCATGGGGAGATCCCTCCTTGTGGCTGAGTGGCTCTGCCGGCAATGGCTACCGGCCGCGAGCCCGGTTGGATTGCGGCCGTCCTCTGTGGCACCGCGCGGTCTCGACGGTGGAGCGCGCGCTGCTCGGCGCAGCGGCGGCGTGCGGCGATACTCGAGCCGGCAGTGACCGCGGTGAAGTCTGGCGGCACGCAGCGACGTACAGAGCAGCACTGGCGGAGCAGAGTCCGTTTGAGGACCTCCAACAGTCGGCTACACCAACTCGAGCGACGGCTTGCTGTATCGCTGCGAATTATGTGGACGCTTGGTCGGCCGTGTCAATCGCATTCCGCGCGCCCGGCGCCTGCGGTCGTGGCGCAGTCTCTCCGAGGGCATTCGGATTGGACTTTCGCGGGCGGACGGGTATGCAATGAAGCGCATGGGCATTCCGCGTTTCGAGTTGGACCAGCTTGCGCCGGAGCTGGCGACGGCGTTGCAGCCGCGGGTGCAACGGCTCGGGTATCTCGGCGAGTTCTTCAAATGCGCGGCGCATCAGCCAGCTGCGTTGCTGTCGTTCATGCAGTTCACCGACGACCTCAAGGAGGCGCTGCCGGGCAACGTGACCGAGGTCGTGGCGCTCACGGTCGCCGGCTGGATGGGAAATACGTACGAGCGCAACCAGCACGAACGCTTGTGTCGCAAGCTCGGGTTCACCAACGAGTGGATTCGCACGATCAACGCCCTGCAGCCCGACGCGCTGGATGAGAACGAACGTCGCGTCCAGCACCTCGCGCTCGCGGTGCTGAAGGAACGCGGGCACGGCGTGCAGGCCGAGTTGGACGCAGTCGTTGGAGCGCTGGGCGCCGCACAAGCGATGGCGATCCTCCTGCTCATCGGTCGCTACGTGACGCATGCGCTGATCGTCAATGCGCTGGCCTTGGCACCGCCGGTGCCGTCGATTTTCGAGGAGCAGACGAAAGCAGCGACCGATGAACACCGATAAGCATGCGGATGCTTTTCTGTGGATCACCGAAGCGGACGTCGTCAGGCTGATGAACCTGGGTGAGGCCATCGACGCGCTCGATCGGGCCTTGGTGCTCGAAGCGCGGGGTCAGGCGCAGAACATGGTGAAGACGCACGCTGCGTGGGGGCAGGGCAACACGCTGCACGCCATCGGCGCCGCATTTCCGGATACCGGCTTCGTCGGCACGAAGACCTGGGCGCACACGGAAGGCGGCGCGACGCCCCTGCTCGTTCTGTTCGACAGTGCCAATGGGGCTCTGAAAGCAATCATCGAAGCATTTGCCCTGGGGCAGCTGCGCACCGGCGGCATTTCGGGCGTGGCAACGCGCTGGCTGGCGACGCCGGATGCCACCGAGCTCGCGGTGATCGGTACCGGCAAGCAGATGCTCGCGCAGGCTGCTGCGGTCGCGGCGGTGCGCCCGTTGCGCCGCGTGCGCGTCTTCAGTCCCGACCCGGAGCATCGGGCACAGGCGCTGGAACGGCTGCGCGCGGCGCTCCACTGCGCCGTTGTAGAGGCGCCGTCGGTCGAGGCATGCGTCGCGACGGCGCCGATCATCACGCTGGTCACACGTGCTACCCAGCCGTTCCTGACGGCACGCATGGTGGCGCACGGCGCCCACGTCAACGCAGTCGGTGCGATCACACCAGAGCGTGCTGAATTCGCGGACGATCTGTTTTCCCGCTGCGGCCGTGTCGTTGTTGACAGCCCGGCGGCGGCGCGCAAACTGTCGCGCGAATTCATCGAGCACTACGGAGACGATGAAGCCGGATGGCAGATAGTTGTGCCGCTGAGTGCAATCGTGGCGCAGCGCGCTGCCCGACCGTCAGGAGCGGACGTGACCTTGTTCAAGGCGATGGGAATGGGCCTCGCCGATGTGGCCTTGGGAATCGAGGTGTATCGGCGTGCAATCGAGCAGGGTATCGGCAAGCCGCTGCCGCACCCCCGACCCGTGAGCCTCAGACTGGAGTGACGTGAGGAAGCGTATGAGCGACGAACAAGCGCGCTTTGTGGATCAGTCCGGCGCGCCGGCCGCGCCGTTGGAGCTGTGGCCGGCGTTGATCATCTCCAAGGAACAGATCGATGCCGAGGTCCAACGACTCGCCGGATTGCCGTCGGCGGCGAACGGCCGCCGCAGCGCGTGGATTGTGCACCCGCGCGCAACCGCGCCGGGACTGGGTTTGGCGCCGGGTATCCGCGTGTCGATCGATGTCCTGAAGCCGGGCGAACGCACGCAGCCCGTCCGCCACAACTCCACGCAAGTGAATTTCTGCATCCACGGCGGCGGCTACGCCGTCGTCGATGGCTTGCGCATCGGCTTCGAGCAGTACGATGTGTGGAACACGCCGTCGATGCACGGGTACTGGCACGTCAACGATGGCACGGCGCTGCAGGTGCGGCTGACGTACAGCAACGCCGGGCTCTTGGAGAAGATGAACGTCCACGTCGTCGAGGAAAACCCACCCGAGTCGGGAGCACCGCAGGCCGCTGCGGCCGAGAACGATCCGGCGCGCACCAGCCCGTTCGGCACCTTCCGCCTCACCGACGCCGGCGCGTACCTCATGCCCTACGAGCAGCTCATCAATCCGACACCGGTGCAGTCGAAGCCGCTGCATTGGCCATGGAAGCTCGTGAAGACGCACCTCGACAAACTCGAGGCGCTGGGGAAGTCATACGTCGGGCGGCGGCTCTATCTCCTCTTCAATCCCGCCACCGGCCGGACCAATGGGACGACACAGAACTTCTTTGCGACCATGACCATCCGGCCGCCACACATCGTCGACCGCCCACATCGCCACACGTCAGCCGCCATCAACTACTTCTTCGCAGGCCGCGGGCGCAGTGTCGTGGAGGGGAAGACGTACGAGTGGAAGGCCGGGGATTTGATGCTCTCGGCTCCCGGCTGGGGTGTACACAACCACGCATCGGGTGATGAGCCGGTCTACGAGCTGACGATCCAGGACAGCCCGCTCAACATCGCGATGGAGTCGTTGCTGTGGCAGGAGGATCTAGGGCGGCCGATGGCGGTGTTGGGGGCAGAGCAGGGTTTCGCAACCAACCGCGGGCGGGCGTGAGCACATGGCCGTGTTCTTTGAGGTGGATGCTCCGCACCGGCCAGAGGCCGGTGCCACCTATGGCCTCCCAGGGTGCAGAAAATGGTGGCACCGGCCTCTGGCCGGTGCGAATGTGCGTGTGTGATCAGCCTGGAGCAGAAGTTCTTGCGCGGCTCATACCCACCGCTGGTGACGCCGCTGCGCCACGGTGCGGTCGACTACGACGCGTTCGCCGCGCTCGTGGAGTTCCAGATCGGCCAGGGCTCGCACGGCATCGTCGTCTGCGGGACGACGGGCGAGCCGAGCACACTGACGGTGGAAGAGCGCTCGCAGTTGCTCGAAGTGGCGATCGATGCGGCGGCGGGGCGTCTCCCGGTGGTGGCGGCGACCGGCGCGCAGTCGCATCACGAGACGATCGCGCTGACCGTGCATGCCGAACAAGCGGGTGCCGACGCGGTCCTCGTGGTGACGCCGTACTTCATCAGACCGCCGCAGCGTGGTCTGGTCGAGTACTACGTCGACATCGCGCAGCGGACCGCGCTGCCGTTGCTGATCTACCACATTCCCGGGCGGGCCGCGGTGAACGTCGAGCTTGAGACGATCGAACGCATCGCCGACAAGGTGCCGCATCTCGTCGGCATCAAGCACGCCGCCAACGACCTCACGCTCGTAACGCAATTGCTGGATCGCTTCGGCTTCGACTTCCGCATTTTCGTCGGGTTGGAGGAGCTCAGCTTCCCGATGCTGGCCATCGGTGCGGCCGGCATGATGAACGCGGTGGGGAACATTGCCCCACGCAAGGTCGCCGACCTCTACGAACAGACGGCGCGTGGCGCGCTCGACGCGGCGCGCGCGTTGCACTTCGAATTGTTTGAGCTCAACCGCGCCGTGTTCTTCGACACCAATCCAATTCCAATGAAGTACATGATGCGGCGCATCGGTTTGCTGCCCGCCAACGAGCACCGGCTCCCGATGGTTCCACCCGGTCGCGAGCTGGAAGAAAAGCTCGACGCCGTCTTGCGCCGGGCAGGGTGGCTCGACGCCGGGACGCCTTCAGCTCGCTGACGCGCCCGGTGACGGTGTACCGCACGTCAGGCAGCGGAACTCGCGGCCGTGAGCGGTGCGCCGTGCATGCGCTTCGTCCCCTGCGGGAATCGTCTGCGCGCAGCCGTTACAGGCGGCGTCGCTGTTGAGCACGAGGCGCACCCACTCGCCCTCAGTCGAGGGCGTCGGCTCGGTGAAGACGCGCCCGATCAGCTCGTCGACGCCGTCGAGTACGTCCGCCACCACGCTGCGAATGTCTTCGAAGATGCGCCGCACGTCCGGTGCGTCGGCGGCGCGGCGGTAGCTGTGCCGGTAGCGGCACTGTGCCCGGCGCCAGTCGCGTGCAATGTCATGCGCGAAATCGCCGGCGTGCTCCTCCATGCGTTCGGCGAATTTGCCGGCGTCGCGTGCTACGCGGCGCGCGAAGTCTTCGGCGGCACGGCCGATCGATTCCCAATTGCTCCCGTCGTCGCGGGGATCCGCGGAATGCGTCATGCTCCCTCCTCCTTTCGGGTGCCGGGCTGGCGCAGCCGGCGTACGCAGGTGGCGCAGAGAAAGACTGCTGGTCCGGGCTCGTCGCGTAAGCCGCGGTAGGCGTTGGCGCCGGCGGCGAGCGCCGTTGCGCACTTGGCGCACGCTGCCGTGCGGTTCAGAATCAGCTCCTGCCAACCGTAGATGTCATCGAGCGCGGCGCGTGCGCCGCCGGCGGCCCGCTCGACGGTGCGCGCGAAACGGCGCGACCGCCGCGCGATGTGCAGGCTGTCCTCGACAATCTCCTCGACCATGTCGAGCGCGCTCTCCAACACATTGCGCACCACCAGCGACACCGGTGAACGCCGCCGCCGCGCCTCGCGCTTGAGAGCGTCCTCCATGTCTTCCGAGATGCGCGTGTGCAGCCAACGCTCGTGCCGGTGCTCGCGTGCGGCCATGTGGTATGTGTATCACAATGTGATACACGGTCAAGCCGCAGCGCGCCGGGCGCGCCGCCCGTTTTGTGCATCGCCTAATCGGGGCGCGTTTGGTACAGAGGAGCGACATGCGAAACCCGACCTGCTCGGTGGATGGCGCGGTCGGTGTGCGAAGGAGCGTATGCAGGTGATGGCAGTTGCGGTCGGCGGGGATGACGTGCGCGGATGTGGAGTGGCGCGATGGCGGTGCACCGCCGTAGTGACGCTGGCGATGCTGCTGGCAGGTACAGGGGCGGCGCGTGCTGACGGATGGCACGGCTTTGGTGGCGACGCGCAGCACACCGCGATGTCGCCGGTAGCGGCGCAGGAAATGGGGCGTGTGCGTTGGACGACGCCGATGGACCTGCAGCCGTTTTACAGTGGGCAGAGCCTGCTGATCCACTACGGCACCCCAATGGTCACGCGGAGCAACACAGTCATCATTCCGGTGAAGACGGGCGCGACCGACGGGTTCAGGGTCGAGGCGCGGCGCGCCGACACCGGCACGTTGCTGTGGATGCAGCCAACCGACTACACCTTGCCGGTACACGGCTGGGTGCCCAGCCTCGGCCCGACTCTGACGCGCCGCGAGCGCCTCTTCATTCCCGGTGCCGGCGGGACGCTCTATCGCCGCGTGTTGCCCGATCACGCCACTGGGCGCACGACGCAGCGTGTCTTCTACGGCCTGAGGAACTATCAGGCCAATCCCCGTTCGTTCAATGACAACGTCCGCATCTCGACGCCGATCACCGCCGACGCCCGTGAGGTCTTGTACTTCGGCTTCGTGACCACCGACAGGGCACCGCTTGGCCTGCGGAGCGGCGTGGCGCGGGTCAGCGCCGGACGCGGTAGCACCTGGATCGCCGCACCGACGGCTGCCGGCGACAGCACCATCCAGAAAGTGGTGTACAACTGCGCCCCCGCTCTGAGCCCAGACGGGACACTCCTGTACATTGCGGTGACTGACAACGACGAATCGGGATCCGGGGCCGGCTACTTGCTCGCCCTCGACAGCCGCACGCTTGCCCCGCTTGCCCGCGTCCGACTGAAGGATGTCGTGCACGCAGCCAACGATGCGGTGCTGCCGGACGACGGCACGGCGTCACCGACGGTGGGGCCGGACGGTGATGTCTACTTCGGGGTGATCGAAAGCCCGGTGGGGTCAAACCACCTGCGCGGTTGGTTGCTGCACTTCGATGCCATGTTGTCCCAGGTCAAGACGCCGGGCGCATTCGGGTGGGACGATACCGCTTCGATCGTGCCGGCGGCGGCGGTTCCGTCGTACGGCGGCACCTCGTCGTACTTGCTCATGGCCAAGTACAACAACTACGCCGAGGGCGGCGGCGATGGCGTGAACAAATTCGCGGTGCTCGACCCGCATGACTCCATGGTCGATCCCATTTCGGGGGCGAACGTCATGCGCGAAGTGCTAACCGTGACGGCGCCGACGCCCGATCCGCTGGCCCGGGAGGACGGGTTTCCGAACGCCGTGAAGGAATGGTGTGTCAACACGGGAGCCGTGGACCCGCAGAGCAAGGGCGCATTCCTGAACAACGAGGACGGCGTGATGTATCGATGGGACTTCACCACCAATACGCTGGCGTCGAGCCTGCAGATCACCCGGGGCCTGTTCGAAGCGTATACGCCGACCATCATCGGTCCGGACGGTACCGTGTACGCGATCAGCAACGGCATCCTGTTCGCGATCGGACGGTGAGATCCGTCTGATTGACGAGTGACCGAGTCACCAGTCACGAATCACGAGCTCAGATCCGCCGTCCC
>JBGQHM010000267.1:0-9457 GCA_041497995.1 Binatia bacterium
GTCGCGACGCAGGCACTCGCCAATCCCCGCTTCGGCCCGCTCGGGCTGGGGATGCTGAAGCAAGGGCGGAGTGCGGAGGAGACCGTGGCCGAGCTCATTGCAGCCGACCCGGGTCGCGAACAACGGCAGGTCGGAGTGGTCGATCGACATGGGCGTGCGGCTGCGTTCACTGGCGCCGAGTGCTTCCCATGGGCGGGGCACGTCGTCGGCGAGCACTTCTGCTGCCTGGGCAACATCCTCGCCGGCGAAACCGTCGTCATCGAGATGGCCGCAGCCATGAAGCGCCACGCCGACGAGCAGTTCGTCGACCGCCTGCTCGCGGCGCTGCACGCCGGCCAAGCCGCCGGCGGCGATAGCCGCGGCCAGCAATCGGCGGCGCTGCTGGTGGTGCGCGCCGCCGGCGGCTGGGGCGGCTACACCGACCGTGCCGTCGACCTGCGCGTCGACGATCACGTCGCACCGATCACCGAGCTGGCGCGCCTGGTCGCGCTGCACCGTGAGATGTTTGGCGTGTAGTGCCGGGAGCCAGCTATCCTGCACAGCGAGAAACGGACATGCTGCACGGATCAATCAACCACGTCTCCATCACAGTATGCGATCTGCCGAAGGCGATGGCCTTCCTCGGGCCATTGCTCGAATTCCTCGGGTACACGGTGGGTCCAATCTTCCACGACGACCGCTCGCACCACGACCTCACGGTGAACATCAACATGACGAACGGGACGGCGTTCAACGTCTGGCAGGCCGAGCCTGGCCTCGCGCAGCACCCATTCGAGGTCTACGAACCCGGCTTGCACCACGTCGCCTTCAACGTCGAGCGCCATGAGCAGGTTGACGCGCTCTGCGAGCTGGTACGCACCCTCGGCGCCGAGATCTTGGATGGGCCGGGCGAGTTCCCGTTTGGCCCGGGCGGCTACTACGCCTTCTACTTCCGCGGGCCCGACCGCCTGAAGTTCGAGGTCGTGCACATGCCCTTCGCCGAGCAGCGCGCCAAAGCACGCGGGCTACCAGCGGAGCGGTGAGCACACTGCGTACCGAGGCATCCGGGTGCTTGCACTGTCGGAACCAATCTTCGATAAAGCGTCCACGCAGCGCACAAGCGCAAGGAGGTGCACATGCTCAACCCGCGGCTCTGGTACGTCAACGTCTTCGTGACGGACCTCACGCGTGCCGTCGAGTTCTATCGCGACACACTCGGTCTCCCCCTGCGGTTTCAGGAGGAGCAGTTCGGCTACGCATCCTTCACGCCCGAAGGCGTCCGCCTCGGCATCGCACGTGTGGACTCGAACACGCCAGAGTCCTCTTCGTTGGTCGGCCGTCACACCGGCGTGGGGTTCGGCGTTCCCGACCTGGACGCCGCCTATGCGCAGTTGAAAGGAAAGGGCGTGCGGTTCACGATGGTTCCGACGAAGCAGCCGTGGGGCGGTTACATGGCGACCTTCGCGGATCCCGACGGGAACATCTTCTATCTCGACCAGCTGCGCGACGAGTAGATTCTGCCGGAGCGGTGAGCGACACGCGGTGCGTCGAGAACGATGACGGATGAGATCACCGTGCGTCCCTATCGCGGCACCGATCGTGCGGCAGTGCGTCTGATCGCGTACCACACGGGTTACTTGGGAGACCCGGCCGATTGCTATTGGCGCGACTTCACAAGCTTCGCCGACATCTGGACAGCCTACTACACTGACCGAGAACCGGAGTCGGTGTTCGTTGCGGAGAGCGCATGCGTGCCTGTGGGCTACCTCGTCGGCTGCGTCGACTCTGCACGCGCCCCGAGCCCGGCGGCGGCACTCGGCCGACAAGTGATCCGGCGATTCCTGCTCGTCCGTCCCGGCACGGCACGGTTCCTCTGGCGATCCATCTGGGACGCAGCGTGGCAGCGGCACAGCCCGACCGGCGAACTGACTGATCCGCGCTGGCCCGCGCATCTCCACATCAACTTGCTGCCCGAAGCACGCGGCCGCGGTGCCGGCGCCCAGCTGATGCAGGCGTGGTTTGCTCGACTGCGCGCCCTCGGATCGCCTGGGTGTCATTTGGCGACGCTCGCCGAGAACCGAACGGCGCTTGCGTTCTTCGAGCGCATGGGCTTCTGTCACCTCGGCGCTCCGGCGCTCGTCCCCGGCATGCGTCTGCGATCCGGCGGTCGGATGCACCTCCAAATGATGGTCCGAGAGTTCTCGAAAACCGAATGTGACGCATGAGCGCCATGCCTGAGATCGACCTCATCCGAGCAACTCCAGCCGATCAGCAACGGCTGCAGAATCTCATCGAGCTCTACCTCCACGACTTCAGCGAGATCCTGGGATTCACGCCCGATGAGAACGGGCGCTTCGGCTACCCCCTCGATGCCTTTTGGAGAGAGGCTGGACGCTTCCCCTTTCTGATCCGGTCTGACGGTCAGCTCGCCGGATTCACGCTCATCTCGTTGGGATCTCAAGTCTCCGGCGATCCAACCGTATTCGACGTGACGGAGTTCTTCGTCGTGCGCGGCCTCCGTCGCCATGGCGTTGGCGTGGCAGCCGCGCACCGCGTCTTCGCATCCTTCACGGGAACATGGGAGGTGCGCGTCATGGAACAGAACACCGGCGCCCAGGCCTTCTGGGAGCGCGCAGTTTCTGCGTTCGCGAAGGAAGCCGAATCGTTCACCTGGCAGTCCCCGCGCGGCACAAGCTTCCGTGTCTATCGATTCGTCAGCCCGAGCAGGGAGTGAAGGGGCAAGGGGTCCGTCCTCAGCCCGATTCATCGGGCTTACTTTGACTCAGCCGTGGGCTTGAGAGGCCGTCTCAAAACGTACAGGCTGGAAGCCTATACCACCGTGTCTCCCTTGCAGACCATGGAGAATCTGGTGGTATAGGCATCTTGCCTGTACCGCCAGAAGGGTTTTGAGACAGCCTCTTGAGCCCACGGCGGTGCCGCTCGCGAACGGCCGTCTCGCGAACCGACGTCACGCTGCTTGCGGCGTTTCCTGCGGAAAGCGGATGTACTCGTCGAGAATCACGTGCGCCAGCGCGTCATCGTCCGCCCGGCTGCTGATCACCCCGCGCCGGCGCAAGTCGTCGACGAACGTGTCGAGAATCTGGTCGAGCGTCAGGTCATCAGAGTGGTCATCGTTCATGCGCACCTCGGCCGCGTCGGCGAAGCACCAGGCTTTCCATGAGATCGACAGACGCAGGTCATCCCAGTTGTACACGGCGCGGGTGCGACCATCGCGCCGCACGCTCCAGTGCGCGTCATCGTTGCGGTGCAGGCGCACACCGGGCTCGATCGGTGGCAGCGCCGTATCGCGCAGCGCCACCGGGTCGATGCCGTGGAAGACGGAGTCGGTATCCAACACGATCGCCGTGTTGCGTCGCACTTGCAGGCGGCGCCGCGGCTGGTCCGCGCCGTCGGGATAGTAGACGAAATCACCGCCCTCGCAGTCGTGGTACCAGCTCACGCCGGTGGCGATGTGGCGGCGCCAGGGCTCGAAGAGTCGCGAGTGATGCATGGCGACGAGCAGCCATTCGGGCTCGCGCGTGCGGTTTGCGCCGCGGAACTCGGGGACGTCGGTGTGCACGGCCAGCTCCTGCCCAGGGACCAGGACGTTCAGATAGACGATCGCAGGGCGCACGATGCGCCGCCCGGTAACCCGCTGCGCCGCATCGATGAATTGGGGCAGTTGGTGGAAGAAGCTGATCTCCCGAAACAGCGGCGCCTCGTACGCGAAGGTCTCGCGGAAGTAGTTGGTGCGTGACGCCAGCTTCTCCACCGCATCCTGCCCGGCCCGCTTCTGCACAAAGTTACGCGCCGCGTCGTAGCGCTGCGGAATGCCGGCGCCGAAGCCCTGCTGCTCGCGGCCCTCGCCGTAGGTCGGATAGGGGGCGCGTTCGCGCACGATCGCGAGTAGCTGTTCGACCTGCACGGAGGTGAGCAACGGATTGAACTCGACGTATGGTGCGGTGGACATGTGGGTCTCCTCCAACGATGGCCTCTTAGCGTGGATCGGAGCAGGGTGACAAGCGGATGCACCGGCCAGAGGCCGGTGCCACCCTTTTCCGCACAGCTGCAAGGACACGGCATGCGGTGTCTCTACACCGCATGCCAGGGAATTGGTGGCACCGCCTCTGGCCGGTGCGAGTCCGCGCAGAGTTGTATCAACTCGGCAAACGCGGCACGATCGCGCGCATGGCGAACCGGGCCGATCTTCTGCGCGCCATTCCCTCGGTCGACCGCGTGCTCAGCTGCGCAACCGCGGGCCCGGTCTTGGCTCGCTTCCAACGGGGCTACCTGACGGAATGCGTCCGCACGCTCCTCGAAGAGGTGCGCCAGCAACTCACGGCGGACACGCGGCACGCTGCGCCGTCGCCCGAAGAGGTGATCGCCATGGCGCTGGCACGCATGGACGCGCAGCAGCAACTGCCGATCCGCCCCGTCATCAACGCCACCGGTGTCGTGCTCCACACCAACCTCGGCCGCGCGCTGCTGGCGCCTGAGGCGGTCGATGCCGTCTTACGCGCTGCGTCGCACGCAACCAACCTGGAGTACGACATCACCAACGGCCAGCGCGGCGACCGCGACGACCTGATCTCCGAGGATCTGTGCGCGCTCACCGGCGCCGAGGCGGCAACGGTCGTCAACAACAACGCTGCCGCGGTGTTGCTGGCGCTCAACACACTCGCTGAGGGCCGTGAGGTCGTGGTGTCACGCGGCGAGCTCATCGAGATCGGCGGTTCGTTCCGCATCCCCGATGTGATGGCCAAGAGCCTCGCGCAGCTGCGTGAAGTCGGGACAACTAACCGCACCCACGGAGACGACTACGCCACCGCCATCGGGCCGCAGACCGCCCTGCTGCTGAAGGTGCACACCTCCAACTACCGCATCGTCGGCTTCACCAGCGATGTACCGTTGGAAGCACTGGTCGCCATCGGACACGCGCACACTGTCCCAGTGATGGAAGATCTGGGAAGTGGTGCGCTCGTCGACCTGTCCGTCTACGGACTGCCGAAGGAGCCGGTCGTCGCCGAACGCATCGACATGGGCGCAGACATCGTCACCTTTAGCGGCGACAAGCTTCTCGGTGGCCCTCAAGCGGGCATCATCGTCGGGCGGCGCGAGCTGATCGCGCGCATCAAACGCAACCCGCTCAAGCGCGCGCTGCGCTGCGATAAGCTGACACTCGCGGCACTGGCCGCAACACTGCGTCTCTACCGCACCGCCCCCGATCTCGCTGCCGCGCTGCCGACGCTGCGCTGGCTGACGCGCCCGCTGACCGAAATGGAAGCTGTAGGGACGGCGGCCCTCCCAGCGCTACGTGCCACGCTCGGCGAGGGCTTCGTCATCGAGCTGATTGATTCCGAGTCAGAGATCGGCAGCGGCGCGTTACCGATCGAGAACCTACCGACCAAGGCGATCAGTATCACGCACCCGACTGTCGGCGCGGACAGCATCGCCCAACTCTTCCGCCACGCCGATCCGCCGATCATCGGCCGCATCCAAGCCGGCCGCTTCCTACTCGACCTGCGCGGCATCTTCGCCACGACAGACCTCATCCCCAAGCAGAGCTGACTGCTGACCGCTGAAGGCTGACGGCTTCCCCATGCCCCACATCATCGGCACCGCGGGTCATATCGATCACGGCAAGACGGCACTCATCCGCGCGTTGACCGGGCAAGACACCGACCGGCTCAAAGAGGAGAAAGAGCGCGGCATCTCCATCGATCTCGGCTTCGCGTACATGGACCTGGCGAACGGCGAACGCGCCGGCATCGTCGACGTGCCCGGACACGAACGGTTCATCCGCAACATGCTCGCCGGCGCACACGGCATCGATCTCGTGCTGCTCATCGTCGCGGCCGACGATGGCGTAATGCCACAGACCGAGGAGCATCTCGACATCCTGCATCTGCTCGGCGTGGCGCACGGCGTGGTAGCCATCACCAAGACCGATCTCGTCGACACGTCCCGGGTCGCGGCGGTTCGAGAGGAGGTCGAGATCCTGCTCGCCGGGACAACACTGGAGGGATCGCCGATCGTCCCGGTCTCGTCGATCACCGGCACCGGGCTGGATACGCTCCGGCGTTCGATCGAAGAACGTCTCGCCAGCTATGTGCGCGTCGCACCGATCGGCTACTTCCGCCTGCCGGTGGATCGCGCCTTCGTCATGCACGGCCACGGCACCGTGGTAACCGGCACGGCCACCGCCGGCACGGTCCACGTCGGCGACGCCGTGCGTATCCTCCCCGGCGGAGAAGAGGCGCGCGTGCGCTCCGTGCAGGTGCATGGCCAGGAAGTACCCGAGGCCACATTCGGGCAGCGCGTCGCGCTGAACCTCGCGGGCGTCGAACGCAGCGAGGTCCAGCGCGGCCACGTGATCTGCGATCTGCGCCTCGATCGCGTCACGGACCGTATCGACGCCTGGGTGGAGATTCGTCCCGCAGCGGGCCGGCCGGTGGAGAGCCACGAGGACGTCCGTCTGTACATCGGCACCGCCGAGGTCATCGGCAAGTTGGTGCTGCTCGACGGCCGCGATGCCCTGGCGCCGCGCCAGGCCGGCTACGCGCAGCTGGTGTTGCGCGAGCCCGTGCACGCGTTGCGTGGCGATCGCTTCATCCTGCGCAATCAGAGCGCGCAGCGGACTATTGGCGGTGGTGCTGTTGCGCATCCTTTCGCCCGCCGCCATCGCCGCGGCGCCGCGCCGCTCGTCGAGCTGCAGGCCTTGCGGTCGGCCGCGACGCCGGCTGGAATCGTCGTCGCGCTGCTGCGCATCGAGACCACGTTCGCGGTTGCACCCGAGCTTCTTGCACAGGCCGGTGGCTTGTCGCTGGACGCCGTGCGCGATGCGTTGCGCAGCGATGCGGCGATCCGTGCCCTGCCGGACGCCGACACGCCCGCCGCCTGCACCACCAACGAGAAATGGGAAGCGATGCGGACGGCGGTGTGTGAGACGCTCGCCGCATACCACCAGCACACGCCACTCGTTCCGGGGATGGAGATGGAATCCCTGCGCGGCCAGGTTGCATCTGACGTGTCGCCGAAGATCTTTCGAGCCGTCGTCGACGCGCTCGTGGCGGAAGCAGTCATCGCTCGCACTGACAGCGTCGTCCACCTACGGACACACCGCGTTGCCCTGAAGCGCGACGAGGAGGAAGTGGCGGGGCGCGCGGAAGCGTTGATCGCTGCGGGCGCATTCACTCCACCGGACCTCAAGCAGATCGAGGCCAGCCTCGGCGTGGCGCGGTCGCGGCTGCAAGCGATCCTGCAACAGCTCGAACGCGAGGGGCGGGTGGCAAAGATTGCCGAAGGCCTTTACTTCGCCCGCGAGCCGCTCGAACGGGCGCGCGAACTGCTCCGCACGCATGTCGCGGCGCACGGCGAGATCGGTGCAGCCACTTTCCGCGACCTCCTCGGCGCCAGTCGCAAGTTCAGTATCTCACTGCTCGACTACTTCGACCGCACCGGCTTCACACTGCGGGTCGGCGACATCCGCAAGCTGCGCAGCCCGGCGCGCTAGGGCCTGCGGTCAGCGTCATTTCTATGGTCCGCTCCCCGATGGGTCACTGCCAAGTCCGACGGCCTGCTGACTAGACGCGAAGAAGACGTCCCAGCGGGACGTCTCTACAAGAGGGTCGGAAGACGTAGAGACGTCCCGCTGGGACGTCTTCGGCCCGCGTCGTGCGCGGACAAGTCTCACCAATCAAATGGGCAACACATCCCACTTCTTCACACCGGTTCCTTCGCATCGGCTGCCTTCGGTGGCAGCGCGCCGGGCGGCTTCGTTTCGGATTCCCAGTGCTGATAGCCTTTGCGGTCCCACAGGGCGACGACGGTCCCGAGCAGCTCGCGGCCTTCGGCCTCGGCGTCGCGCCACATGAAGCGCACGGAGTACAGACTCTGCTCGTCCTTCCAGCCGTAGATCTCGTGCAGCCGGCCGGTCTGGTCGCGCTCGCGCACACCGCTCAAGGACGGGCTGCCGTAGCGGTCGATGAGCTGGTTCAACGCGTCCCACGCATTCGCCGGCGGCGGCTCCTGATACGATACGGAAATCACCTGGTCACGATGCAGGTACAGCTCGAGGTGACTGACCTGCCCACCTTGCTCCTTGTCCGGATCGCACACCTCGCAGCCAGCCTTGCCGGGATGACAGGTCAAGTGACCGAGCTTGTCCTCGGCGGCGGCGCGACTCATGCCGAGCGTGATGCCGGCGACCGTACGCGGGAGCGACTCGTGCGTGATCGGCACCGCCGGTGTGACCGCTGCCTGTGGCGCCGCGGGGCGGTTGGATACCGCCTGCGGCGCTCCTTGTTCGCCGCTGTCGCACCCCCACCACAGCAGCGCCAGCGCCGTGGTGAGAACTGCGGCACGAGCACGAGTCACGAAGACGACACACGATCTCATGGTCGCAAGCGCTCCAACATGCGCGGGAACGGAATCGTCTCCCGCACATGATGCAGCCCACACACCCATGCGACGGCGCGTTCGATACCCATACCGAAACCGGCGTGCGGAACCGAACCGTAGCGGCGCAGGTCGAGGTACCACGTGAAGGCATCGCGTGGCAGCCCATGCGCCGCAATCTTGGTTTCCAACGTCGCCAAATCGTCCTCGCGTTGTCCACCCCCGATGATCTCGCCGTAGCCTTCCGATGCCAGCACGTCGACGCACAGCGCGACGCGCGCATCGGCGGGGTCCGCCTTCATGTAGAACGCTTTGCACTCGACCGGGTAGCGATGCACCATCACGGGCCGATCGAAGGTAGTGGAGATCGCCGTCTCCTCATCGCCGCCGAAGTCGGCTCCCCATTGCACCGGGAAGCCCTGCTTCTGAAGCAGCTCGATCGCCGCGCCATACGTGATCCGCGGGAACGGCTTGCGCACGCGTTCGAGCGGCGCCAGGTCGCGTTCGAGCGCTTCCAGCTCGTGCCGGCGTTCGTGCAGCGTGCGCTGCACGACGTACTCGATGAAGTCCTCGGCCAAGTCCATGTCGCCCGCCAGGTCCATGTAGGCGACCTCGGGCTCGATCATCCAGAACTCGGTCAGGTGCCGGCGCGTCTTCGACTTCTCGGCGCGGAACGTCGGGCCGCAGCAGTACACCTTCCCGAAGGCCGCGGCGCCGGCCTCGACGTAGAGCTGACCGCTCTGTGTCAGGTATGCCTGCTCGCCGAAGTAGTCGGTAGCGAACAGCGTGGTCGTTCCCTCGCACGCCGCCGGAGTGAAGATCGGCGCGTCGAGCAGCGTGAAGCCCTTGCCGTCGAAGTAGTCGCGACAGGCGCGGATGATGGCGCTGCGCACGCGCAGGATGGCGTGCTGCCGCGTCGAGCGCAGCCACAGGTGGCGGTGATCGAGGAGAAACGCGACGCCGTGCTCCTTCGGCGTGATCGGATAGGCGTCGGCGAGCTGCACGATCCGCAGGTCCTTGACGCTGAGCTCGTAGCCGAGCGGTGCCCGATGATCGGCGTGCACCGCACCGGTGACCTCGA
>JBGQHM010000268.1:0-9424 GCA_041497995.1 Binatia bacterium
AGATGCCGCTCAGGCCGCCGATCACGAACATCGAGACAAAGGCCAACGCATTGAGCATCGGCGTCGTGAAGCGGATGTCGCCGCCCCAGAGCGTCCCGAGCCAGTTGAAGGTCTTGATCGCCGAGGGCACGGCGATGACCATCGTCGACATCATGAAGCTGCTGCCCAGGGTCGGGTTCATACCGCTCTGAAACATGTGGTGACCCCACACGATCCAGCTGAGGCCGGCGATGCTGATCATCGAGTACGCCATGGCGCGATAGCCGAAGATCGGCTTGCGCGCGAACACCGCCAAAATGTCCGACGCGATCCCCATGGCCGGCAGGATGAGAATGTAGACCTCAGGATGCCCGAAGAACCAGAACAAGTGCTGCCACAGGAGCGGCTCGCCGCCGCCAGAGGGGAGGAAGAACGTGGTGCCGGCCATGCGATCGAGCAGCAACAGCCCGAGGCCGGCGGTCAACACCGGCAGCGCCAGCAGCAGCAGGATAGCGACGATGAACAGCGCCCAGATCGTCAGCGGCAAGCGGAAAAGGGTCATGCCCGGCGCACGCATGTTGATGATGGTCGTGATGTAGTTGATCGAGCCCATCAGTGATGAGACGCCGAGAACCACGAGGCTGATGCACCACAGGTTCTGACCCCACTCGACGCCGGTATAGACCGGCACGGACGAGAGCGGCGCGTACGACGTCCATCCTGCCGCGGCATGGCCGCCGGGGACGAAGAATCCTGAGAGCATGATCACCCCGGCGACGGCACCCACCCAAAACGACAGCATGTTGAGCAGGGGAAACGCCATGTCGCGTGCCCCGATCATCAGCGGGATGAGAAAGTTGCCGAAGCAGCCGACCAGGATCGGCATCACCACGAAGAAGACCATGATGGTAGCGTGCATGGTGAAGAGGGTGTTGTAGAAAGCCGGGTTCATGTGGCCTTCCGACATGTACGGCTCGGGAATCCACTGCGTGAACGGCACGACCTCTTCCGGCCAGGCGAGCTCCCAGCGGACCATCAGGGCCAGCAGGCCGCCGAGGATCATCATGAACAACCCCAGGAACAGGAACTGACGGCCGATCATCTTGTGATCGGTGGAGAAGACGTAGTGCCTAATGAAGCTCGGTTCCTCGTGATGCTCGTGAGCGGCATGTGCCGCTGGTGCAACGGTTGCAGTCTGACTCATGGGCGTTACCCTCTCTTCAATTCGTTGGCCGGTGCCTCGGCCGTTGCGGGGGGCCAATGATCCTTGAGCCAGGCATCGTAGCCCGCCGCATCGTGGACGGTGAGCTGTCCCTTCATCCCCGAATGCCCGAAGCCACACAGCTCGGCGCATGGGATCTCATAGGTGCCCGGCTTGGTGGCCTCGAACCACACGATGATCTCCCGCCCGGGCAGCGCGTCTTGCTTCAAGCGCAAGTTGGGCAGGAAAAAACTGTGGATGACATCCTTGGAGTGCAACAGGACCCGCACGACTTTGTGCACGGGAACATGCAGGTCGTTGTCGACCTTGTAGTCGTCCGCCGTTCCCAGCTTCCCGTCGGGACCGGGATAGACGATCTCCCAGTTGAACTGCTTGCCGGTGACATCCACGACGACATCAGGGGGCGGCGCGTTCTTCTTGATCGCGTCCCACTGCCCCTTGCTCATGAAAGCGAGCATCACGAGGATCAGCGCCGGCACGATCGTCCAGATGATCTCCAGCGTGCTGTTGCCGTGCGTGTACGTCGCGCGGCGTCCATCGCGATGCCGGTAGAGGATGAGGAACGCGATGAGCAGGACGTTGACGAGGAGGAAGGTGAAACCGGTGATGTAATAGATCAGATAGAACAGCTCATCGATTTTCGGCCCGAACGTCGACACATCTTCGGGAAGCCAACTCATCATGTGTGTGTACCTATCCTTTGGTGCGCCGCAACGACCACGAGATCGATGCCGCGTTCAGTCGTTCAGCCGCAGCGGGCACCGGCTACCTATTTGGCGGCGAGCTCGAAGTTGACCTTCGCCTCACCACCCCCCGGCACGGTCACCTTCTGGGTCTTCTCGCCCAGCTTGCCGTGCCACACCTTGACCTCATAGTCGCCAGGCGGCACGTCCGTGAGCTTGAAGTTCCCGTTGGCATCCGTCTTCACATAGTACGGGTTGTCCTGCGAGATGAACCAGCCCTGCATCCAGCCGTGCGCGTCACAGGTGACCTTGATGACCTCTGGGTCGGAGAACTTCTCCTCGATCGTCTTCTTGAACTTGGGCTGGGCGCGGTTGATCGGGGGATTCTTGGTGCTGTAGGTGTGGATGTTGTGGAGGATGCCGTCGTCGTTGTTGATCTTCACGGTGCTCCCGGCGGGGAACAGCAGGACGTGTGGAACGTACTTGCATCCCTGCTGGTCGAGCGTCGCGTCTCCCGGCGCGAATGCCTTGCCCTTGGTGATGTTGACGATCGACACCACAGCGTTCTCGAGGCCGCCGCCGCTGCTCACGAGCAGCTCTTCGTCCTTGAGCTCGTGTTGGCCGCACACTTCCTTGTCCTTGGTGACTTCGAGCGTCTTCGGTGGCGGTACCGTCCCCTGCACCTTCACTTGGCCGGAGATCGACCCGCCGTTCGCGACGGCGCCACCTTCGTAGGCGTACGCCGCCACCGCCCACGTCAGGGTGGTTGCTGCTAGCAGCATGGTGCGAAAAGTCGTGCGATGCATTCTGCTCCTCCTCTTTACGGGCTCGCGCTGTCGGCACTCGGATAGAGCGCCCGCCGCGCAAGCGGTTATCAATTTGCCGCGGGCGCTGCAATGGCGCCCTGCGCCGCGGCCACTTGCTGGTGCTTGGCGAGGATCTCCTTCACGTCGTTCAGCACCATGAGGTAGTCGCGCAGCGCCTCGATCTGCTTGCTCCCGTCGCCGCCGAGAATGTCATCAGGTCCCCCGGTGACTTTGCCGTCTTGTCCGATCTCGAAGAACGACGGCATCTTGGCCCCCGGCTGCACCTTCTGTGGATCGCGCAGCCACCGCACGATCCAGTCGGGATTGAGGCGGCTGTGCGCCAGCGACAGATCGGGGGCCCAGCCTTCCGGCGGCCCCTCCGGTTTCTTGTCACCCTGCTGGTGGCAGGAGAAGCAGTTGAAGTTGTCCGGGTTCACCAGTTTCTGCGCCGCTTCGATGTACTCGACCGGGATCTGCGTCTCGTTGACGTGGACAAACGGCACCTGCACGTCGTCCACCGCGCCAAAGTAGTGTACCAGCGTTGTCGCCTCGATATCGCTGAAGCTAAACGTCGGCATCCGAACCTTCAGCCACGGACGAATAGGAACCGGCTGCTTCAGGAAGCCGAACATCCAGTCCGCCTGCACCTTCGACCCCTCGCCGTTGAGAATCGGCGGGGCGAGCTGTGGTGTCTCTTGATAGCGGGCGCGGATGGCCCCGCCCTGCCCTTCGATGATGTGGCAGCCGACGCAGTTGTAGCGCGCCACCATGCGGCGCCCCGCCACCTCGCGCTGGCCGCGGATGTCAGTGGCGGCGCGAAACTTCGCCGGGTACCTGGCGTCGGTGCGGCTCGCCAAGAAGACCTTCAACGCCTTGATGTCCTCATCGGCGAAATCGAACTGTGGCATCGCCTGCTCGATACGCTCGGTGGCGTAGGTGCGCGGCGTCTTCAGCTTATGATAGGTCCAGTCGTCCCACGTCTCCGGAATGTCGGTATGGTTGCCGAAGAACAGTTCTTCGAGCGTCTTCGAACCGAACGTGGAGAGCTCGGCACCGACGCGCGATTCCGTCTCCATCCCGGTGATGTCGTGGCAACCAAAGCACCCGTACTTGCGGACCAGTGTTTTCCCATGAGCGATGGCGTCCGGGTCGCTGAGGCGGGCCACGATGGCGGGATCCGGGTGCTTCTCGCCAAGCGTCAGCAGGAACGACGAGATCGCGCGTGCCTCGTCGTCGCTCAGCCGCAAGCTCGGCATGCGCGAGACCGGTGAAAACTCGCGCGGCCCCTTGAGCCAGTAGTAGATCCAGCGGGCGTCGGTCTTCTCCGCGATGCTACTGAGGTTGGGGGCAATGTCTTTGTTCTCGCCGAGCAAGGCCGGCGACTCGCCTGGCGCGATGCCGTGGCAGGCACGGCAGCCGAGGCTGTCGATGAGCTCCTTCCCATGCGCCACCAGCGTGGGGTTGCTGGGGTCGATTCCGGTAGGTGCCGGCCGGCCTTCCAGCCATTGATCGCTCTCCGCCTTGCTGGACTCGAGCAGGTAGGCAGCGACGGCAACGGCCTCCTCTTGATTGAAGAGGAAGTTCGGCATGCGCGTCTTCGGGCGGTATTGGTGTGGGTTGGTCACCCAGCGCACTAGCCACGCAGGGTCGACCTTGGCGGAGATGCGTCGGAGGTACGGCCCGACGCGGGGCAGGTCTTCATAACCATCGACGAGGTGACAGTTCGGACATCCAAGCTCCTCGAAGAGCAACTGGCCGCGCTCGATGGTGCTGGCGCCGGTCAGGTGTTCGATATTCGCGTGGCACTTGATGCACGAGGCCTGCACCTTGACACCGCGCAGCAGCGGCTCATCCCAATGGTGCACCTCGCCGTGTGCTTGCTCCGGGCTGTTCACAGCAGCGCCTTGGCCTTGGTGGCACGGCGTGCAACCGAACTTGTCGGGCGGGTGCTTGGAAAAGATCTCTTCGCGGCGGGGATGCGTTTTGTACGGATTCGGTGCGTCGTCGAAGCCCGCCTTGTTGATCGCGGCGTGGCAGGATTCGCAGCGGTCGACCCGCGCGATCGGCTTGTCGAAGTTGTTGCGTTCGAAGTCTTCGAGAACCACCTGGCGAATCTTCGGGATCTTCGGAAGGTTCAACGGACCAACGGCCAGAGTCAGGTTCTCCAACTTCTCGGTCAGCCGATCGTGCTCGCTGTTGAGCTGCTTCAGCTTGTCTTCGAGACCTTTGACCTCGGAACGCACCTCGACGAGCTCCTTGTCGATCTTGTCGACCTGCGCCTTGGTATCGTCGAAGCCCTTCTGCATCTCCACCTTGTCCTTGTCGAGCGCTTCGAGGCGCGCGTGCAGGGCTTCGGCGGGCTGGTGCGCGAGGATGGCGCTGTCGTAATCGTACCACGCTTCTTCCAGCCGGCTCTTCACGACGCGCAGGCGGAGGTCGATTTCGTGATGCCGCAGGCCAACTCGGTCGCGCTCGGTGTCGAGTGCAGCGATGCGCTTGGCGGTCTCGCCGCTGGTTAGGTGCTCCCGCGCGGCAGCGAGGTCCTTGACGACTTGCTGATAGGCCGGGTCCGCGAAAAGACGATCGTCTTCTTTCTTGATCTCCTGGCGGACCGCATTCTGCTCCTGTTCGGAGAACTCCGCCTGATAGTATTTCCACGGCCGCCGGGAGATGTTGTCGTCCCAGACGGACCACACCGCCCCGGCTAACAGCAAGCCGACGGCCAACAGGAAGACGGCACTGTAGGACCGCTTCTCGTCGTCTACGCTACGTCGTGCCACGACACCACCTCTATACCGACACTCGGCGCTCCAGCAGGCGCCCCACTATGAAAACCACTGCGCCGATCATCATCAGCTTCAACTCGGGCCCCATGCTGTGCTCCTCGGTGAACCCGACGAACAGCGCGTAGCTGACGTACACGAACCCGAACGCCTCCATGAGCTTGGCCACGTAAAACATCTTGAGCGACGCTAGGCGCGGAGGTCCGTACTCTCGATCCGTCAGGCAGTGGCGCGCCCACACCTCAGATGTTGATCCACGGCGTGACCAGGATGTACTTGATGTTGAACGCGTGGCGCATGACCATCTTGAGAAGGACGGCGAGCATGTTCAGGAACAAGAACGACGTCGTCATGAAGCGCGGCATGCCCCATTGCTGCATAAACAGCGGCCCCTTGAGACGGCGGATCCATGCGTACATTGCGAGCGTACCCACCACAAAGTAGCCACCCACCACCGCGAGCCCGAACATCGACGACCAGAGCGGATCGCGCAGCCCGATCAGGTACGGCAGGTCGACGTTGGTCATCGCCTCCACTTTGTGGAGGTCCCACTTCTGCCACGGCCAGAACCAGTTCCAGCCGGGCCCGCGCAGGAAGGTGCCGATGACGATCAGCGATACCCACAACACGTGGAAGCCGAAGAAATAAGTGAGGATCTCGAACTTGCGTTCTTCGAAGGTGTAGTAGCCGTTCCCCTTGGGGTTGATGTCGATGTACGGAATCACCATCAGGCCCATGATGATGAAGGTGGGCAGCACCACGCCGGCGTGCCACGGGTCGAAGAACACCAACATCTCTTGCAGCCCCAGGAAGTACCACGGCGCCTTCGACGGGTTCGGGGTGCGCGTCGGATTGGCGGCCTCCTCGAGCGGCGCATCGACCAGCAACGACCAGACGATCAGCAAGACGATGATCAAGAGGCTGCACAGAAACTCCGCACGCACCAGGTGGGGCCAGGTATGTACCTTGTCATCGCCCGGGCCGCTCGCCTTCTTGATCGGCACCTCGACGCGCCGATTCGCCGGCTGCGACAGCGCCCGCACCGCCGCGTTGGATTGATCTGCCACTGTCCTACTCCTTAGCTTTCGGCTTCGCCGCCCAGTAGAGCAGCACCAGCAACAGCACAAAGATCATCGGAAGCACGAGTACACGCCCACCGGGGATCACCATCGTCACCCCCAAGAGCACCAGGCTCGCAATTGTGTTCCGTAGTTCCGGGTTCACCGCAGCATCCCCCTCGACATCAGACCGGCGGTCCAGAGAACCCGTCGCGCCGGATGCGCCAGAAGTGCACTGCCATGAACAGGCTCGCCACCAGCGGGAAGAAGATGCAGTGCAGGATGTAGAAGCGCAGCAAGGTGTGCGGGCCGATCTCTCCGCCGCCGAACAGGAAGGCGCGCATGTCGTAGATCGGGTTGACACCGACGAACTCATGGAACGGACCCTCGTGCCCGAGCAGCGGCGTCGCGCGTCCCATGTTCGAGCCCACGGTCACCGCCCAGATCGACAGCTGATCCCACGGCAACAGATACCCGGTGAAGCTGAGCAACAAGGTCAGCACCAGCAGAATGACGCCGACAACCCAGTTGAACTCGCGCGGCGGCTTATACGAGCCGGTGAGAAAGACGCGGAACATGTGCAACCAGACCGCGATCACCATGCCGTGCGCCGCCCAGCGATGCATGTTGCGCATCAGCATCCCGAACGGCATGTCGAACTCCAGATACTTCATGTCGGCGTAGGCGTACTCGGCGGTCGGCCGGTAGTAGAACATCAAGTAGACTCCGGTGATCACCGTCACCAGGAACATCAGGAAGGTGATGCCGCCCATGCACCACGTGAAGCGCAGGCGGGTGGCATGCTTGCGCACCTTGGAGGGATGCAGGTGCAGCCAGACGTTCCCCGACACCATGAGGATGCGGTTGCGCGGCGTGTCCTCGTATCCGTGCCGGAAGATGGACTGCCAGACCTGCGACTCCATGATCTGTCGCTTGACCTCATCGAACTTCGCCATAACCGGTGCCCCAAGCTCCTTCGTCGTTTACAGTCGAGGCGCGACCTCACACGTGGAGGAACGCGCCCGGCTTGTCCCACGTGCCGTAGATGTATTTCACGCTCACATCCACGACGATCTGCCCATCCTCTGCCTTGGTGATCCGCACTCGGTCCATCGGCCGCGGCGCCGGGCCCTCGAAGTTCACGCCATCCTTGTAGTAGCCACTTCCATGGCAGGGGCACTTGAACTTGTTCTCCGCCGCCAGCCAGCGGGGCGTGCAACCAAGGTGCGTACACTTCGCGTAGATCGCGTAGAACCCCTCTTCATCGCGCACCAGCCACACACGGAATTCTTTCTTGAACTTCTCGTTGACCTCGCCGAGGGCGTAGTCGTTCGGCAATCCAGCTTTGAACGTCGAGGGAGGGGTGAACAGCACGCGTGGGAACGCCGAACGCACGGCGGCGAGGAGCGTGATCAGCGAAAAGACGCCGAACCCTCCCCACGCGAGGCGACCGAAGAAGTCGCGCCGCGACCACAGACCGCCCAGCTGTTGGCGCTCGCGTTCGCGCTTGGCACGTTCGAGTGCCTGCTCGGCGCGCCGGCGCTCCTCCAGCACCCCAAGATCTTCGGCAGTTTGTCCCTTCTCTGCTTTCGCCATCGCCTCGTACCTCGGCTCGCTAGCTCCGACGCAGCAGCGTCGTCCCCACTCCCCATGCGATCATGAGGGCCGCGGCCGCAAACATGAGCAACCCAACCGGTGGGAACAGAAACACGAGCACACCTCCCATCAATAGCAGTGGAATACCGATCCCGAAGGGGTTGAAGGGGCCCGCCACTCCTGGAGATGCCGATGTCGGCAGCGGTTCGCTGAGCTGCACTTCATCGCGCAGCAGGCTGAGCGCAACGTCGCGGAGTTGCTCCCGTCCTTCCACCTGTCCCGCATTGATCGTGTTCGCAAGCTCACGCGCCAACGCTTCGACTCGCGCCTCAGGCGTGTGATCGCTTCCCCCTGCTTCTCGTTCGTCAGTCACTGCACGAACTGCCACCCGCTCCGTTCCACTGCGCCACACGGGTGAATCACTTCGCAACTCCAGAGTGTCCCTACATGTGGCACGCACCCCGTGCGTTCGTCAACAGGCCGGTCGCTGCAACGCACCGACTTCCGCTAATGCTCGCAACAGAGACCCTAATGAAGTGCAATGGCTGGCCGGCGCCGCTCAGCCGGGTGACGCGCCGAACTGCACCGGCACGCGCTTCGATCCTCGTTGCACCGAGAGCTGCACCGACGCGCCGGCCTTCAAGGCGTGCAACTTGTTGGCGAAGTCTCCCACGCCGCTCACCACCTCGCCGTCGACCTCGAGGATCACGTCGCCGCGCAGCAAACCGTCTGGGGTGTTGCGCTCCACGGCAGCGACGATGACCCCGTGGCCGAGGGGAAGACTGAAGTACTCCGCCATCTCGTCAGTGAGATTCTGCACCGTCACGCCGGAAATTTTTTGCACGCTGTCCGCCGGCGCCTCATGCTGCAGATCGATTGTGGCACTGCTCTGCAACAAAGCCGTGGCGACGAAGATAGGCCGGTGAAAGCGCATCGCCAGGGCGATGGCGTCGCTCGGGCGGCTGTCGACCTGCAGGTCCTGGCGATTCGTGTGCAGCCAGATGCTCGCGAAGTACGTGCTGTCCTTGAGCTCCTGGATCACGACTTTCTGGAGCTCGACGCCGGTCTGGTCGAGGATGCTCTTGATCAGGTCGTGCGTCATCGGCCGCGGCGCGTTGATCCCCTGCATCTGCATGGCAATCGCCTGTGCCTCCGCCGGCCCGATCCAGATCGGCAATCCCACTTTCCGGTCTTGGTCTTGCAACACGACCACCGGCGTGTGCGTCGCGTTGTCGTAGCCGACGCTGCGCACCTCGACTTGGACTTCCGTCTTTTCCTTGGAGCGACACGCGGCGCA
>JBGQHM010000269.1:0-9352 GCA_041497995.1 Binatia bacterium
CGCCGTACGGGGCGTGGCGGCACGTAGCGCCAAATCCACGACCAGACCCGCCCGCCACCACAGCACAAAGAACTTGATTGACAAACCAAACAGACCTCGCGATGAAGGCCTATAGGGCAAACGGCGGGCGAGTGTCGGGGGGCAGGCAATGTACCTCACCGGGAGGTGCTACCGGCATCGAGGCGCGAGCAACGGGGCCCTATGGAGCCATGACACATCGGGGGGCAACGGCGGGCAATCCCGTCGCCGCGACGAGCGACGCACGCGTCGACATCATCCTCGCCACACACGAGCGCCCGCACACCATCGGCTACGCGATCGACTCCGTGCTGCGACAGACGCACGGCGACCTACAGCTGCACGTCGTCGGCGACGGCTGTGCGCCGGGTACCTGAGGCGCGCTCGTGTGTAACGGCCCGTGGACACACCGGGCGAGTCCGTTGTAACCAGAAACGGCCTGGCCGTCGCCCTGGTAGGTCGAGCGCATCGAGTTAGGTGTACGCATCGCACCATGCGAACGCGACATACGGGGACGCTGTTCCTCCTCGCCCTTGCCGTGCAGATCGGCCTGAAGCTGTGGCTCGTTCACCATCATGAAGTCGTGGCATGCGACTATCCGTTTGACGATCCATGGTACGTCGTCGCCTCGACGAACTGGTATTGGTGGGGATCGTACGCGGAAGGCGCCTTCATCCGTTCGCCTGCCTATCCGCTGTGGATCGCGCTCTCTCGCAGCGCGGGGCTCCCACTGCGATTGTCGACGGAGTTCCTGTTCCTCGCCGCCGCTGGCGCGTTCATCCTCTCCCTTGTCCGCGCGGGACTTCCGAGAACCGCCGCCACCGTGGTCTTTGGTCTGATCGTCTTCCACCCGTTTAGCGTCTACGTGAACGACGCCGTGATGTCGGAGTCGCTCTACGCGCCGATCCTGCTGGCTTCGATAGCGGGGATGATCGTGCTGCTGACTCAACGGGCGAACCGGCGTGTGGCGGTGTGGACGGGCTTGGCCCTCGGTGTTCTGTGGCACACGCGTCAGGAGACCCCTTTGATCGTTTTCCAGGTCGGTCTCTTCGCGGTCGTCGCCGCGTGGGTAGGGGCCGGCGAGGGGAAAACTGCGCGCGAGATCGCGCGCGGGGTGGGCGTGATGGTGCTCATCGTATCGACCGTGGGCGCCGGGGTCTCGCTGGCCGTCCGCACCATGAACTACGCGTCGTTCGGGGCCTTCGCCGCCCGCCAAGGCGAAATGCCGGGCTTCCTCGCCGCCCAGGGTGCATTGCTCCGCATCACGCCGGAGCAACGCATGCGATGGGTGGGGGTTCCCAGGGAGTCGCTGCAACGCGCGTATGCCGTGAGTCCCACGCTGCGCCTACTCCAGCCCTATTTCGACGGCGCCGAAGGTCGGATGTGGGAAGCCTCCAGCCCGCAGACCGTCGCGCAAGCGCACGAGATCGCCGGCCGCTTCGGGTGGCCGTTGAGAGCAGCGATTCTCTGGGCAGGGTACGGCAACTCCGCCGCTGATACGGAGGCGTTCTGTCATCGCATCGCCGAGGAGATCGACGCGGCATGTACGACCGGGCAACTCCGCTGCACGCACGCGCGCCTCGGGTCGCTGGTGTTGGTTCGAAGCGGGCTGTCGCAAGTACCCTTTTCGTTCGAGAGCGTTGCGAGCCTCCTCTTCTGGCGCGCTACCGCCGTCCCGCCCCGGTGCCCAGCAACGTTCATCCGCCCGCCGATTGTCGACGTGTTCGACTTTGCGGCGAGCCGACGGACCGCGCTGGTCACCGCGGTTCTCCATATCGCGGGATGGGCCGTCGATTTTGTCGATCCCGTTCAGACCATCTCGTTTCAGGACGCGGAAGGTCGGGTCATCGCATTCACGGACCGGCTACGTGCGCGCCCTGATCTCGACGCGGCGTTTCGCGCTCGACTCGCGCCACAATCGGGTCCACTGCTAGCGGCGTTCGACCTTCGGATCTCGTTCCCGCGCGATCAGGTGGCCGGCGGCGCGCTGATGTTCGCTCTGCGCAGCGGCAAGACGGTCGAAGTCCCATACGACCAGCTGCGCAGCGTAGCGCTCAAGCATCCGTCCTCGGTGGGTGATGATCGGTCGCTCGAGTACGCGATCGAGTATCGACATGTGCAAGGAGGCAGCGGACTGGAGGACCGAGCGCTGTCGGCTCTGCTGCGCTGGTACGGCAACGGCGTCGTCGCACTCAGCGTTGCCGGTCTCGCTTCCTTGCTCATTCTGCTTCCCGCTCGTATGCGCGGAGCGAGTGCCCGCCGGCTGTACGGAGTGGTTGTGCTTCTGCTCGGCCTCACTGTGTCACGCGTCACGCTGCTCGCACTGTTTGACGCCAGCGTGTGGCCGGGAGACGACCCGAGGTACCTCTATCCGGTCGCGTATCTCTATCCGTGCGCCGTGCTGGTGCTGCTCTGGTGCGCCGGCCGAGGTGTGATGGCAGGCATCTCGCAGAAGCTGCGGAAGCCATGATCCACGCGCAATGCGTCACCTTTCTCATCGGTTCTCGAAGCGTCGGCGATTCGCCCATCCGGCAAGACGTCAGTATGTTGGCAATCCATCCCGCCTTTGTTAGGAGGTGCGCTGAATGAAGCCGTTCCGCGTGTTCTTGTGGGTGTCGCTGCTTCTTCTCGTTGCTGGTCTGCGACCAGCTCACGCGTACCTGGATCCCGGCAGTGGCAGTATGATTCTCCAGCTGGTCCTTGGAGGCGTCGCGGGACTGCTTGTCGTACTCAAGTTGCTGTGGCAGCGCTTGCTTGTGATGTTTGGAGTTCGAAAGGACCCGCCGCCTGACATCGGAGGATCCGAAGCGAATACACCACGCGACACGCCATGACCGTTCCCTGCGAGTCATGACCAAGCACCGACCAGCAGCATAGCCGCGCATGCAAACAGTCCCCGCGGACCGTGCCGACAGCGCCGTGCGCGCCGAGCCAGGTTCATTCCGTGACCGCAACGGTCGAGTATTCTACAGAGGAGGCGCTGTTTTCAGGGGCTTGAGCGCAGCGGCCGTCACGCAGTGGCAGATCCTCTCCGCTACTCGCTTCTTTTCGCGGCTCATGCGTGAGGGGAAGCTGGTGCAGACCGAGTTCCTCGACCCGGCAACGCTGGACCTCGCCGACATCGGGCCGTGGGCCGGCGTTCTGCAGCACGCAACTATCCCGTTCATCTCCTATCCCTACGAGTGGTCCTTTGAGATGCTCAAGGACGCGGCTCTGCTG
This sequence comes from Binatia bacterium, assembly GCA_041497995.1. Taxonomy (GTDB): domain Bacteria; phylum Desulfobacterota; class Binatia; order HRBIN30; family HRBIN30; genus DATKMS01. The sequence continues at coordinate 3,238 of JBGQHM010000269.1, forward strand.
CAACTCGAGATCCTCCGCACAGGGCTCGATGAGGATGTGATTCTCAAGGATGCGTCCGCATTCAACGTGCAATGGGTTGGAACGCGGCCGGTATTCATCGACATCGTCTCGTTCGAGCGCCTCGCTCCGGGCGAGCCATGGGTTGGCTACCGCCAGTTCTGCCAGATGTTCCTGTATCCGCTCTTGTTGCAAGCCCACAAGGGCATCCCGTTCCAGCCGTGGCTGCGAGGGAACATTGATGGAATCGAGCCAGAGCACTGCAACAACCTGATGTCCCTCCGCGATCGCCTGCGATCCGGGGTTCTTGCACACGTGTATCTGCAAGCCAAACTTCAGGCGCGTTTCGCCGCGACCACATCGGACATCAAACGGGATCTGCGCGCGGGAGGATTCAACAAGGAGCTGATCCGAAGCAACTTGAGCCGTCTGACGAAGCTTGTGCAGCGGCTGACGCGGCGTGGCGGGCGATCGCAATGGTCCGAATATGCAACCGAGCACAACTATACGGATGACGATCACGCCGCGAAGGCAGCGTTCGTCGACGATATCATCGCGGCGCACTCGTGGGGTCTGGTGTGGGATATTGGTTGCAACACTGGCGCGTACGCCCGCATCGCGTCAAAGAACGCGCGCTACGTGGTGGCGATGGATGCCGACGAACTGGCGGTCGACCGCCTGTATCAGTCGTTGAAGGCCGAAGCCAATCCGTCGATTCTCCCGTTGCTCGTCAACGTCGCCGATCCGTCGCCGAATCTCGGCTGGCGTGGACTTGAGCGCAAGGCTCTACCGGAACGCGGCAGGCCGGGTTTGACGCTCTGCCTCGCACTCATTCATCACGTGGCGATCACGGCGAATATTCCGATCAAGGAGTTCGTCGATTGGCTTGCCGGCCTGGGCAGCGCGCTGGTCATCGAGTTTGTAACCAAGCAGGATCCTATGGTGCAGCAGCTCCTGAGGAACAAACGGGATGACTACGAGGACTACAACCTCGAGGGCTTCGAGAGCTGCCTCGCCGGCGCGTTCACCGTCAAGCGACGCAGCGTACTCGCCTCCGGCACTCGCGTTCTCTACTTTGCCACGCCGGAGCTCTTGAAGGCCTAATCTCGGCTTCTCAGGGACAGAGTGATGCAGCGTCAGATCGATTCGGTCACCGGCGGGCTACACATCTTCGTCCTGTGCAGTTTCGCGATCGCACAGCCGTTGTTCGACCTTCTGTCGCGGAACCCCGAGTTCTTCGTCGCACGTGGGTCGCAGCCGCTCGACGTGGTGCTGCTCGCCCTTACCCTGTGCGTCTTTGTCCCTGTGCTGCTCGTTGTACTTGTCGGAGCATCGCGGCTCCTGGGCCTTCGGATGCACGCGACGCTGCACGCTCTCGTGGTCTTTCTCTTGATCGCGGTCACGGCCTTGCCGGCGCTGAAGCGCATACACGGACCCTCCGGAACGCTGCTCATCGCGATTGCCATGGGCATTGGCATCGTCGCGACGACCACTTACTTCCGATTTTCGGCGCCGCGCACGTTCCTGACCATGCTATCGCCCGCAATCCTGCTCTTTCCCGCTCTCTTTCTATTTCACTCTCCCGTCGCGAAGGTCCTGCGGGCCGGCGGTCACGTCGAAGAGCATCTTCCCAAGGTCGGTGCGACGGCGCCCGTCGTCGTGGTCATTTTCGACGAGTTCTCCGTGACCTCGCTTATGGACGACCACGGCCAGATCGACGCCATCCGGTACCCAAACTTCGCCGCTGTGGGACGCGACGCCACGTGGTTCCGCAACGCGACAACCGTCAGTGACAATACGCTCACCGCTGTTCCAGCCATGCTCACTGGATCATACCCGGACGAAAAACCGGCGATCATGTTCGGGGAAGGACGGCTCCCGACGGCAGCGGACTATCCGCACAACCTCTTCACGCTCCTGGGCGGCTCCTATGACATGCAGGTGTTCGAACGTCTGACTGCTCTCTGTCCAAAGGCAATCTGTGGCCCTGGTCCGCATGACCGCAGCGCGGTTCAGCGCATAAGGTCTATGTTTGTCGATTTGGGAGTGGTGTATCTGCACATTGTGCTCCCTCCCGATTTCGCGACACGGCTCCCGGTCGTGACGCGATCATGGTCGGATTTTCGGATGGCCGATAACCGCACGTTTAGCGCGCCCCCGGTGTTGTTCTCGAGATTCCTGGAGTCGATCACCCCAGCCGGTGAGAAACCAGGGTTGTACTTTCTGCACGTTTTGTTGCCCCATGTGCCGTGGACCTACCTGCCGTCTGGCCGGAGTTACCTTGTCGCAGCAGACAACATCGAGGGCCTTCACGAAGAGCAATGGACGGAGGACGAGTGGCCGGTTGCACTGGCGTACCAGCGCTATCTCTTGCAAGTGGGCTTTGTGGACAAGCTCGTCGGAGATCTCATTGCTAAGCTCAAGGCGGTGGATCTCTACGATCGCTCGCTGATCGTCTTGATGGCAGACCACGGGGTCAGCTTTCGGTCCGGCAGTTCGCGGCGTGTAGCGTCGGAGACCAACCTCGAGGAGATCATGGCAATACCGCTGCTCATCAAGGCGCCTGGGCAGCACCATGGAGAGATCGACGACCGGAACGTACAATCCGTCGACATTCTGCCCACCATCACCGACATCCTAGGAATCAAGCTTCCCTGGAGTGTCGACGGGCACTCCGCATTGGCCAAGACGAGACCACCTGATAGCGAGAAGGTGATCTTCGCCCACGACACGGCGCTCAAGTTTGTCGTTGGGGCGAAGGCCGCCTTTGAGGCGATGCACGCTGCCCTGCGACGCAAGATTGCGCTGTTCGGATCGGGCAGCAATGGCGGCCTGCACAAGATGGGTTCACACGGCGATCTCGTCGGGAGGCGCATCAGTGAGGTCGAGGTCACAGGGGATCAACTTGAGATCGAGCTCGCCCAGCCGGACCTACTCGCCAACGTCGACCCTAACGCCGACTTTGTGCCCGCGCAGATTGCCGGCCGCATCGGAGCGACCGGTCATACGACACCTCATCTCGATCTCGCGATCGCCGTGAATGACGTCATCCAAGCGACCACCCGCACCTACCAGGTTGACGGTGACGAGCTCGCGTTCTCTGCCGTGGTCCCGGAGGAATCGTTCCACCGCGGCAGTAACGAAGTCGAGGTGTTTGTCGTGTCGGCCGACAAAGGAAGAGTTACTCTGGCACCGACCAAGACCGGCGCCGTCACGTGGCATTCCGCGCCGTCGTCGATACAGTCGAACGGAGACAATGAAGTCATTCAGTCCGCGAGTGGCGCAGCCGTGCCCATCCTCTCTCTGCTCGGCGGGTGGTTGGAGATCGCGAAAATGAGCACCGACACGCTGCAGCTCTCGGGTTGGGCGGCCGACACGGAGAGCGGCCAATCCGCCGAGACGGTAGCCGTGTTTGCCAACGGCCGACGGGTATATTCTGGGCCGACCACTCTGGTGCGGCGAGACGTCGTTAGGGCATACCGCGCACCGCAACTGGAACGCTCGGGATTTCGGTTCGCCGTTCCACGGAGTTTGTTTCGCGATGGGAGCCAGTCTGAGGTACGTATCTTCGCGCTGTCGCGGAGGCGCGTAGCGTTCGAGCTCCACTACCCGGACGGCTACCCCTTTCGCCAGCCACCCGCGCCGCCGCCGCGCATGGCGCCACCCTCCTACAGTGATGAGGGCTTTTTCGACACCGCTGACTGTCAGGTGATTGCGGGTTGGGCAAGGGACACTAGACGACCCCAGGTGCCGGCCACAGTCGACATTTTCGACGGGGAGATGCTGCTGGCTACGGTCGCGGCCGACCAGTTTAGGCGCGATCTCGCCGACGCGGGTTACGGCGATGGCCGACACGGGTTCACCTACGCTGTCCCCGCGTCTCTCAAGGATGGCAAGCCGCACGCGATTCGGGTGACGGTTGCCGGTACGCAGGTCGAGTTGGAGGAGCGCGCACAGCTGCCCCGTAGGCCGAAAACGATCACTTGCCTGAGCTCAGAAGTGGCCCGGAACTACGAAGGGCTCCTCGAGGCCACCGACTGCAACGCTATTGCTGGTTGGGCGTGGGATCGAAGTCGGCCCAACCAGCCGATCAACGTCGACGTTTATGACGACGATGTCCTACTCGGCCGAGTATCCGCCGATCAATTTCGGCAAGATCTCGCAGACGCAGGCAAGGGCGATGGCGCACACGCGTTTGTGTACACGCCTCCGACGGGCGTGAAAGACGGTCGGCCACATTCGATCTCAGTGAAGATTTCCGAAGGCGATATGCGACTGTCTGATACTCCGAAACTGATGCAGTGCCAGAGATAGGAGCCATGAGCGACGTCCGCGATCTCAGACTCCTCGACGGAGGAGGCGATCGAGACTGCGATGAAGCCCGCTTCCCTGCGCGAGCTTCGCCACGGAGCGTGCGCCGAGGAACTGTGCGAGATTCTGCGTAAAGCTGTACGGGATTGCCCGTGCGCACCAGCGCAGGCGTTCTCCGGGAGTAAGCGACCGATCATCAGCCACTACCCGAAGAAGATGCAAGGCCCCCGCCACCGTACAGGATACGAGGTCGCGCTGCCGGGGAACCGTGTGCACCCCGAAGAGGCGATGCAGATTCTGATGGTCGAGATAGACGCGCTTCAGCTCGTACCACATCGAGTTGTTGTGCGAGTGGACTACGCAGGAGCGCGGCTCGAAGACGATCTTGTGTCCCGCAAACAGCGCGCGGTGCGCCCAGTCGAGGTCCTCACCGAAGCGGCGCTCACGAAACGGGATCTCCAGGGCCACCCGCCGGCGCACGCTGGAGCTCACGTTGTCGAAGGCCACGCGAGCCAGCTTCTCGAGCGGTGGCAATCCGTCGAACTCTGCCACACTCGCGACCGACTGCACGCGGGGCACGGCCGCCGTAGCCACCCAATTGCTCAAACGATCGCGGACGAATGGGTTCGCGTCCGGCCGAGGAACTTGGCGGCTGTAGGCCCCGGCAACCTGTGGATCCGCGAAGCAGTCGACCAGTCGTTGCATCCACTGGTCGTCGGCTGGGTGGGCGTCTTGTGTTGCCAGGACCACGATCTCGCCGCGGGCCTCGCGAATGCCGAGGTTGCGCGTGAGGCCGTGGTTGAACTCCGCGTTCGGGATCTCGATCAACCGCACTGGCTGGCGGCGCAGGAACTCGGCGGTGCCGTCCGTCGAGCCGGAGTCGATCACGAGGATCTCGAAGCTGTCGCCCATCCGCTGCTCGCGCATGCGGCGGAGTATTTCGGGGAACTCGGGACCTGCGTTCCACGTGGGGATGAGAAGCGTGACGGCCGGATCAGAAGCCATCCCAATGCTCAGCCTTCTGGATCGACCGCTCCAGCCTCGCTGGAGCCGGCCGCGACACGATAGATCGCTTCCATGCGCGTCACGCTGGCGTCCAAGGAAACGAGCCGTGCTGCGCCACGGCTGGTCGCGTCCGGGAGATTCGACGCGCCCAGAACACGCCCAAGCACACGGGCCAGATCGTCTGCGTCCCCAGCGCGAAAGCCAATCGCAAGACCTTCGTCGATCGCCTCTTCCAAAGCACCGAGACGGCTCGCGACGACCGGCACACCTGCCGCCGCGCCCTCTCGAGCTACGAGACAGTAGCTCTCCCACCACAGCGACGGGACGACGAGCACGTCGAGGCTGGCCAGGACCGCGCCCGCCTCGCGGTGCTCGTAGCTTCCGTGAAAGCGCACGTCGCGCCCCGGGCGAATGAGCTGTCGCAGGCGGTCGACGTACCCGGTGTCGCCGTGAAAACTCGGGGCATCGCCGTAGATGTGCAGGACGAGATCCTCGCGCTCCAAGCGATTGAACGCGGCGCACAAGACGTGAACGCCCTTGCTGGGAATGACCGTGCCGATGAAGCCGATGTGGCGGAGCGGCCGCCGGACGCGCGGCGGACCGGCGAGCCCGCTGGTCTCGAGGCCGAGGGGTGTCACGAAGATCCGCGATGGATGGATACCCCACTCGATGAATCGATCTCGATGGAAGCGCGACGGGGCGGTCAGTGCTTGACACGTGCCGAGCATGCGTCGCACGTAGCTCTCCCAGTCACGGATCTTCCGCAGCGAAGGGGGCCGACGCAGCAGTTGCTCCAGCAAAG
>JBGQHM010000270.1:0-9330 GCA_041497995.1 Binatia bacterium
AACGAGGTGAACGGCGGAGCTGGCTGGCCGCTGCCGCTGGACTCGACTGTGGAAGCGACCTACGCGTACCGGCATGAGCACTTCTCGCCGCAGAGCTCGACGGTCAGCGTCCCGGCGGGAACTCGTCGCCGCGACGATGAAAACTTGGTGATCGTCGCGATCCGCAAGCAGCTGCAGACGTATCTGGCGGTGAGCGTCGGCTATCTCGGCGACTTCAACCACTCCAACGACGTGCGTTTCAAGTACGACCGGAGTATTGTGTCATTGATGCTGGAAGGGAGATTCTAAGATGCGCGGACTACGAATCGGATGGCTGACGTGTGCTAGCCTCGTGCCGGCGCTGCTGCTCACCTTGGCGTTGCGCGTGTCGGCCGAGGAAGTCGGTACGGTCGCCGCCGTCGAAGGGGTGGCCGAGATCGAACGTGGCGGGGCTCGGACACCTGCGCAGAACGGGGCCGCAATCGCGCTCGGCGACCAGTTGTGGACCGGACGTCCCGGTCATCTCCGAATCGTGTTCCAGGATGATAGTCTCCTGACGCTCGATGATGATTCACACGTGAGCGTCGACGAGCACACCTTCGATCCGACAGCGACCAGCAAGACCCGCTCCCTCATCGGGCTGCTGCAGGGCAAGGTGGCTGCGGTGGTCAGCGACTACTATCACCAGTCGGGGACACGGTACGAAATCAAGACGCGCAACGCCGTCGCCGGCGTGCGGGGCACCGAGTTCTCGATGAGCTACGATGCGAATAGCGACGTGACCGAAGTTATCGGCATCAACGGTGTCGTGTCAGTGTTCAGTGCCGTCGATCCAAGCGCCGCAGGCATACTAGTCACCGCGAACGAGGCTACGACCGTCGTCGCGTCCGGGCCTCCGAGTCCGCCGCGCCGGCTCGACGACCTCCTCATGCGGCAAGAGCAGCGCCAGATTCAGTTCATGGGGACCGGCGGGCTGGAGAGCGTGAGTAGTATTCATCCGGTCATCGGCGGAAGCGTACCGCAGCCCGACCGCGCTCCCGTCGTCGTGACGGCTGCCGGGATCAACGGTGGTGGCGCCCCTCGTGGTCCGATGCCGCAAATGCAAGACGCCAGCAGCCTACTCGGTGCACCGCCCGCCGCCGTGAAGGCCACCACGGGCAACCTGGGGATTGACATCGGCCACCATTGAGGACCGCTGCCTCACGCCGCCGCTTCGACGCGGGCAATCGTTGCCTCGCGGTTCGGCGGCGCCGGCAGGGCGTAACGACGGTTGTAGCGCTTGCCGCGCAACAGCACCCAGAGCGAGCGCAGCAGCACGTCGAGGTGTCCGAAGGCCTGCTCCGGCGTCTCCAGCATGTTCATCATGCGGATGAACGCGCGGAAGACAACCGGGTCGCAGCGCGTCGCGGGACCGACGCCATCCTCGAAGAACTTTGTCTGTAGTCGCGCCTTCAGCCGCCGCGGCGTACGCCCCTCCGCTTTGCGCACGGCGTCGCGGTCGGCGATTACCGAAGCCCGATAGAACGGTTCAAGCTCCGCACGCCCCTGCCGATCCAGAGTGAGCGCGGCAGCCATAAGGTCGTTGGGATGCTCCTCCAGTGCGCGCCCGAGGAACTCCGCATGCAAGAACCCTTGCGCGCAGCCGCGGCCGTAGAGCGGGTTGGTACAGTAGGCGGCGTCGCCCAACACGAAGAACCCGACCGCGACCGGCCCCTCGGCATCCACGAACCGCCGGAGCCGATTGATCAGGCCGCCCATTGCCTGCACCGGATGTGCGGGGTCGCCAATCGGCTCCGACACGCTGGCGTCCGCCCACGGCCGTAGCGCGGGGATCGCGCGCACCATCTCCTCGAACGCACCGACCTTCGCCAACACCTTGAGGCGCGGGAACGCGAGCGGCGTCGCCAGCGTAATCGAAAACGTGCGGTCGTCGGCCGGGAAGACGGCGTATTTGACCCAGTTGAAGTCGGCCGCAGCCGGATGCTCCGAAGGCGGCGGCTCGCTGGCACCTGGTAGCAGCCGGTAGAAGCGCGTGTAGTAGACGATGCCCGACTGCTCCGTCTCTTCGTATGGCGGCCGCGCACCAATCGCCGCCAGCCACTTCACCGACCCGGACGTGCGTCCGCTCGCATCGACGACGAAGTCAGCCTCGAGCTCATGCTCGTCGCCGTCGACGACGTAGCGCACACCAGTGACGCGCGGTGGCGCCGTGCCTACCGCGGCTTTCAGCGCACGCACCGTCGCGTTCGGGACCACAGTCACGTCGCCAAACGCGTGCACGAAGCGGCGTGTCACCCACTCGAACGTCGTGCGCCGGCAGCCGAGCGCGACCAACTGCTCGTCGCCCGGTTCGGGTGTGAGTCCACGCAACGTCCGCGGCGGGTGTTCCATCATCTTCAGCTCGCGCGCCCCCGCGGCCAGCAGCGCCTCCAACAGCTCGGGGTAGCGCTCGCGCAGGAGCATTCGCAGGCGGCCGAGGAACGCATGCGAGTGCCGCACCTGCACGGCACCCTTGCGATCCCACGTCGCGAATGCCTCGCTGGCACTCGCTACCGCCGGCTCCGGATCCCGTTCGAGTATCGTGACGCGCGCGCCGCGGGTACGCAGTGCCAACGCGGCAGCTAGTCCGGAGATACCGCCGCCGATGACGAGTGCGTGGCGACCGGCCAGTACGCGTGTCGCGATGTCTGATTCTCGATGCCCGACCATTCCCAGCCCTGTTACCAGAACGAAGGAATCAGTAAAGGGCGCGCCAGGTTTGTGGTCGCGAGCTCCGCCTCCGCGTGGTACTCTCTCCGCCGATAGCCGCTGAAGGCGGTCGGCGCGGAGGCCACATGGTACAGCTGTACGACAAGGACACTGGTGCCGGGCTCGGCACGATTACGGACGCACAGTTTCAGTTCCTGCGGGATCATCTCGAGGAAGAGGCGCCGGACGACACCGACTACTATCTCACCACCGAAACGGCAGACCTCCTGGAGGAGGAAGGCGCCGACCCGGCTCTCGTGACGGTCCTGCGTGCGGCACTGGGCGGGCGCGGCGAGATCGAGATCCGATGGACGCAGTCCTGAACGCGGCGCCGCGTCGCACCACGTAACCCACGCAGAGAGGGGTCGCTCCGTATGCTACCGCGTGTGCTTGCTGGTGCCGCCCTCCTGCTCCTCGGGCGCCGCTTGTTTTGGCTGCTCGTCGGCGTCATCGGCTTCACGTTCGGCTACGAGTACGGCGCCCAGGTGTACCACGGCGCGTCCGAAGTGACGCTGTTCACGTTCGCCGTCCTGGCCGGCGTGGTGGGCGCGGTGCTCGCCTACTTCGTCCAGCAGCTCATGGTTGCCGTGGCCGGTTTCATGGTGGGCGCGCAACTCGCGGTGGTCGTGTTCAACGCCCTGCATCCCATCCCCAGCCGCGAGTTCTGGCTGCTGACATTCTTCGCCGGCGGCATCATCGGCGCCGCACTGCTGGTTGCGGTGTTTGACTCGGCGTTGATGCTGCTGTCATCGCTGTTCGGTTCCAGCCTCATTGTGGACACAATCGAGTTGCCGCCCTACCAAAAGCTCGCGCTCTTTCTCGTGCTGCTGCTGGTGGGGCTGGTGGTGCAGTCCAACCTACCGCGCCCGAAGCCGGTCCGCCGTCTGAAACACTAGGCCCGGTTGAGCCTGGCGCCTGTGACGGTGTATGGCTCACTTCATGACCTACGATCACGACGCGATTGCGACGCTCATCTCCACTTACGCGGAACGCATGGACGCCGGCGATCTCGAAGGCGTCGCGCAGCTGTTTGCACGTGCGACTCTGCACAGCAACCAGCGCTCCGAGATCCGCCGCGGCAGTCAAGCCGCGCTCGAGACGTTTCGGAATTCGGTGGTGCTGTACGACGGCAGCCCGTGCACGAAGCACGTCACCACCAACGTGATTGTGGATGTCGACGCCCCCCGGGGTGCAGCCACGGCGCGCTCGTACTTCACGGTCCTGCAGGCGCGCCCCGAGCTACCGCTCCAGGTGGTCATCGCCGGCCGCTACCATGATCAGTTCGCACATACAGACGGCGTCTGGCATTTCACCGACCGGATGATCTACGTCGACCTCATGGGCGACCTGCGCTTTCACTTGAAGCGGCCGATAGCGCGTGAAACGTGATGCGTGAAGCGATGGAAAAGACAACATGAGCGTCACCGTCTTCCAGAATTGCACCTTGCTCGACTGCACGGGAGCCGATCCGGCGCCGCGTGCGACGGTCGTCGTCGACGGCGATCGCATCACGGCCGTTAGCCGCGGCAAGCAGCCGGGACAGTCCACCGACGCCAGCATCGTCGACTGCGGCGGACGGACTCTGATGCCGGGCCTGACGGATGCGCACATCCACGCGGCGATCATCGAGACCGACATGAACAAGGTGCGCAAGGATTCGCCGGCCACGTTCGCCTTTCGCGTGAAAGACGTCCTCGAGCAGACGCTGCAGGCGGGCTTCACGACGGTGCGCGATGCCTTCGGACTCGACTGGGGATTCGTGCAGGCAACGCAGCGCGGCTACGTCAACGGGCCACGCATCCTGTTCGTCGGCGGCTGCCTCTCGCAGACTGGCGGCCACGGCGACTGGCGCGAGTCGTACATGCTGGAGAATCCGTTCCCAAGTCTCTACGGCCTGGTGGCAGCGCCGCGCTTGTGCGACACGCCCGACGAGATGCGGCGCGCCGCCCGCGAGATGCTGCGCATGGGCGCGCACGGCATCAAGCTCATGGCCGGCGGCGGCTGCATGTCGCCCACCGATCAGATCGAGCACACGCAGTTCACCGTCGAGGAAATGGCCGCGGCGGCCTACGAGGCACGCACCGTCGGCAAGATCTGTCTGGCGCACGTGTATACGCCGGAGGGCATCATGAACGCCGTCACCGCCGGCGTGCGCAGCATCGAGCACGGCAACTTCCTCGACGAGGAGTCGGCGGCGTGCATGAAGAAAGCCGGGGCGTACTTTGTCCCGACGTTGACCACCTACTTCCTGATCAGCGCCCACGGCGCCGCCGAAAAGATCCCGCAAAAGATGATTGACAAGATCGACAAGGCAAAGGAGCGAGGGTTGGACTCCCTCAAGGTGGCGCGCGCCGCCGGCTTGAAGATCTGCTCGGGCTCCGATGTCCTGTCGTCGATGCAACCGTTCAAGAGCATGGAGCTCGGCCTCAAGGCGCAGGTGCTCGGCAACCATGAGGCGATCCTTTCGGCCACCCGCACCAACGCCGAGCTCTTCGGCATGTCCGACCAGATCGGCACGATCGAAGTGGGGAAGCTCGCCGACCTGATCCTCGTGGATGGCAACCCGTTCGACGACATCGCCATCCTCCAAGATGCTGCGAATGTGGTCTACGTGATGCGCGACGGGCAGGTATTCAAGAACCTACTGCCGGGGTAGGGTCGGGTCCGCAGCGCCGACTGGTGACGCGCGCGGACGGTACCGAACGGCATCGGGACAAGAAAGGACGACCGCTCGCACTGCACTTTGCGCAGTTGAGGCGACCGCGGTTGCCCTGGGCTGCGCGAGCGTTGTAAGAAGGCCCATGCGTTTTATCGTTGTCGCTGTGGTGGTTGGCACGTTCGCGCTGCCAGCAGGAGCAGCCCAGGACAAGTGCCTCACCGGCGCCTCGACGTTGTCCGATCAACGCGCCATCGCCAGCCTGCGGACGGCGACGGAGACGGCGTGCCCATGCGCGAGCTTCACCGGTGCACCGGGTGCCACCGCGGGCGCCTACCAAAAGTGCGCGCGCACGGTTCTCAACAACGCCGTGAAGGCTGGCGACTTGCGCCAGCAGTGCAAGACGACCGCGTCGACGATCAACAAGGGCGCCACCTGCGGCTCCACCAAAGTCACGTGCGGCCGCTACACACCCAAGGCCAAGGCACCGCTCAGCTGCCGTCTGAAGAGCACAGCGAGCTGCAAGGACGCTAAGAGCTTCGAAGAGAATGCCTGTACGGCGCAGACCCACTGCGCCGACGTCGTCGACTGGACGGCCAGCACGTGTACCGATGTACGCGCCGACGGCTCCTTCGTCGCGGGCGTCCGTGTGATCACCTACGCTAAGAGCTCGGTCGTGAACCCGACGCAGACCCGCGTGCTCGACACGGTCATCTGGTACCCGGCCGCACCCGGATCGGGTCCGATCAATCCCACATACAACGCCGTGGTCAACGCACCGCTCGACAACTCCGCGGCACCCTACCCGCTGCTCATGTTCTCGCACGGCTCTTGTGGCATCCCGACTCAGTCGACCTTCCTGCTGCCCGAGCTGGCATCACACGGGTTCATTGTTGCGGCGCCACCTCACCCGGGCAACACGTTGCTCGACTTTCCCGGCTGCGGCACGGCGCAGGCACAAGTCGCCTCCGCCGTCGAGCGGCCACAAGACATCCTCTATGTCCTCAACCAGCTGCTCGCCGCCAATAGCGACGCGGCCTCACCGTTCTTCGGTGACATCGACGCGAACCGGCTCGGCATGTCGGGGCACTCGTTTGGCGGCTACACAACCTATGTCGCCGCGTCACTCGAGCCGCGCTTCAAGACGGCCATGCCGCTCGCGCCGTACGTCGGTGCGGCACCGCCGCTCACCATCCCCTCGCTCACCATGCTCGGGCAGATCGACAGTGTGGTCGACGACCCTGCCATCCGTACCGCCTACGCGGCCGGCAGTGCACCGAGGTATCTAGTCGAGATCGCCAATGCCGGACACTATGCCTTCTCGGACAACTGCTTCCCGAGCGCGGACTGCAATCCGCCAACGACGCTGACCCAAGACGAGGCCCACGATGTCGTGCGGCGTTGGGTGCTGCCGTTCTTGGAAGTGTACCTGGCCGGCGATACCAGTTTCAGCCCCTTCCTGGCGCCGCTCAGCGGGCCCGGGTTCGTCTTCCAATCCCAACACTGAACCCTCGTTTCGCGCCGCCATTCATTGAACGACGCATCCGTGCTACCTCAGGGGTCGCACGAGCATCGGGCAAAGGAGGAACGCATGGAGCAAGGCAAGAACCGCCAAATCCTGCTGGCTGCGCGGCCGGTAGGAATGATCAACGCGACTGACTTTACACACCTCGAGGTGCCGGTTCCCAAACCGAAGGCCGGCGAGTACTTGGTGCGCAACATCTACCTCTCTCTCGACCCGACCATTCGCGGGTGGATGAATGCGACCGACACCTATCTCCCCGCCATCAAGATCGGCGAGGTCATGCGCGGTGGCGGCGCCGGCGTCATCGTCGAATCGCAGAACCCGCAGTACGCCGTCGGCGACGTCGTCTTCGGCATGATCGGTTGGCAGGACTATTTCATCGGCACCGCGAGCGACGCGATGCCGATGATGGTCTTGCCCAAGGGCGTGCCGCTGACCGCAGCGCTCAGCGTGCTCGGGATCACCGGCATGACGGCCTACTTCGGTCTGCTGGACATCGGCCAGCCAAAGCCGGGCGAGACGGTGGTGGTTTCCGGCGCCGCCGGTGCGACGGGATCGGTTGCCGGGCAGATCGCCAAGATCAAGGGGTGCCGAGTCGTGGGCAGCGCCGGCTCACCGGAGAAGTGTAAGTGGGTCACCGACGAGCTCGGTTTCGACGCATGCATCAACTACAAGACGGAAGACGTCGCGGCGGCGCTGAAGCGCACATGTCCGAAGGGCATCGACGTGTTCTTCGACAACGTCGGTGGCGAGATTCTCGATGCCGTGCTGGCGCAGATCAACATCCGCGCGCGCATCGTGCTGTGCGGCGCGATCTCGCTGTACAATGCTACGGATCTTCCGCCGGGGCCGAAGAACTACGTATCGTTGATCATTCACCGTGGACGCATGGAGGGTTTCATCATCACCGACTTCCTGCCGCGCTTCCCCGAGGCCTTCATGCAGATCAGCCAGTGGCTCGGCGAGAGCAAGATCAAGTACGCCGTGGATGTCGTGCGGGGCTTGGAGCACGCCCCGGCCGCCATCAACCGCCTGTTCACCGGCGCCAACACCGGCAAGCTGCTGGTGCAGATCTCGGAAGAGCCGAAGTAGGTTCTGAGCCCCAAAGAGAAAACGAGAAGTGGCACATGCCTCTGGTATGTGGGCTCGCACCGGCTGGAGGCCGGTGCCACCCTGTTGCCGCAAAGAGCCGGAGGCAATCACAATGGTGCGCATAGAACGTAGGGGCCCCGTCTTCACAGTGATCCTTTCTCGTCCCGAGCGGCGCAACGCGGTCGACCGTGACACGGCGTTCGCCCTCGCTGATGCCTTCCGGACTTTCGACGCAGATGGCGAAGCCAAAGTCGCGGTGCTCTACGGCGACGGCGGCACCTTCTGCGCGGGCGCGGATCTGAAGGCGGTCAGCACCGGCACAGGGAACGTCACGCGCGAGGACGGCGATGGGCCGATGGGTCCGAGCCGCATGCTGCTGTCCAAACCGGTGATCGCGGCAGTCGCCGGTTACGCCGTCGCCGGCGGCCTCGAGCTGGCGCTGTGGTGTGACCTGCGCGTCGCCGAGCGCAGCGCACAGTTCGGCGTGTTCTGTCGCCGCTGGGGTGTGCCGCTGATCGACGGCGGCACCGTGCGCTTGCCGCGTATCGTCGGTCTGGGCCGTGCGCTCGACATGATCCTCACCGGCCGCCCGGTGGGCGCGGAGGAAGCGCTGCGTATCGGCTTGGCGGACCGTGTCGTCGACGACGGCCAGAGCCGCGCCGCAGCCGAGACCCTGGCGGAGCAGATCGCCGTCTTCCCGCAGCTCTGTATGCGCTCGGACCGCCTGTCCGCGTATGAACAGGATGGGCTCTCCATCAGCGCCGCCATCGGCAACGAATTTCGGCGCGGCATGGAAGTCATCCGGAGCGGCGAGACCGCCGCCGGCGCATTGCGCTTCTCCGGTGGCGCCGGACGTCACGGGCGCTTCGAATAGACCGACTAGTGCAGAAGAAACCGCAGATGCTTTCGCATCCATTCAGAAACCGCCGCACCCACTTGCGTCTCGTCGCTCCCTTGCGGTTTCACGGGTCCGCTGCAACTGCTAGGCCTCCGCTCTACCACCCGCCCGTCTCCAGCCACGATTCGAGCATGGGCATTCGGTCCCAGCCCCAGAATGGCTCTCCATCGACGAGGAAGAACGGTGAGCCAAAGACACCCTTGGCGATTCCGTCAGCGGTGGCGGCCTTTACCATCGCCTTCATGGGCTCGCTGGTGAGTCCTGCCTCCAACTCGGCAGCGGGGAGCCCGAGACTCGCCCCGACAGAGGCCACCGTTGCGGGCACCGTCATGTCTCGCCCCTCGGCGAAATAGGCGCGGAAGGCAGCTCGGGCGAAGTCATGCGCCAAATGAGGGGCGTGCTCCTCGACCCAGTAGTACGCGCGACTAGCCG
>JBGQHM010000271.1:0-9314 GCA_041497995.1 Binatia bacterium
ATCCCCTGTTAGTCTAGCTTGGTCGGGTGACCAATATCATGTGCGTATGATTCGCGCTCATTGGAGGAAGTCCGGTCGCCCCGTCGCGCGGGCGACCCGCCTGGCGACGGCAGATGAGCCCAAGGCCCGTTCCCGTGGACGGCGGTCGGCCGCAGAGGCGGCCGACACACGGGGGCGACTCCTGCGTCAGGCGCAGCGACTGTTTGCGCGCAAGGGATACGGCGCCACATCGCTGCGCGAGTTGGCCAAGGTTGCCGGTGTGCGGTTGTTCACCGTCCAGCACCACTTCGGGTCCAAACAGCAGCTATACGCGGAGATCATCCGTCGCTGGGATGACGAAGTGCAGCTGCTCCTCTCCCGTGTCGTGAGCAAGTCCGCAGAATCCACTCATCTGGTCGAACGCGTTGTCGACGCGCTCTTTGATTTCTTCTTGGCCAACCGGGCACGGGTGGCGCTCAACGCCCGAGCCGTGCTGGGTGAGGGCGTGCCGCGGCGGCTGGTGCTGCCCGATAGCAATTGGGTGCGTGTCGTCAACGCCAACATGGAAACCCATCAGCTGACCGCGTCCGGTCTGGACACCGGCCTGCTGTTGATCACCGTCGAAGGCATCCTGCACAATCACGTGCTTGCCGCGCCACACTACCGACATCTGTTCGGACGCGATGTGACCGATGCCGCGGTCGCGGGGCGCGTGAAGCGGCATCTGACGCAGGTGATCCTCCGACTCGTCGGTGGGAACAGCGCGCAGCTTCAATGACCCTGGAGGTGAGACCCTATGCCGACTGACATGGAACTCTTTGGTGGCACGATGATGAGTCCTATCGTGGATCCGTACTCCGTCTATCGGCGGCTCCGGCGAGAGCAGCCCGTTATCTGTGTCGAGGGCCTCCTCGGACGCGACCACCTGGTCACGCGCTATGACGACGTGCTTGCCATCCTCAAGAACCCCGCGCTCTTCTCGTCGCGCGCGAATGCTCGCGGCGCCGGGTTGGTCATGGGGCGCACGATCCTCGAAATGGATGGGCGTGAGCATATCCGCCACCGGACCTTGATCACCCCGTTCTTTGCGCCCAGCGCTCTGCGCGAGGGCGTGGAGGCAATGATCGCGTCGACGGTGCATGACTTGATCGACCAGTTCGCAGCTGACGGGCGCGCTGATCTCGTCCCGCAGTTCACCTTCACGTTTCCGATGCGCGTGATCGCTCATATCATCGGCATCCCGGTCGATGACTTCGCCACCTTTCATCATTGGGCAGCGGATCTGCTGCGCATCGGCGACGACCCCGAGAAAGGTTTCGCGGCATCGGCATGGCTCGTCGAGTACCTGCGTCCGATTCTCGCGCAGCGCCGGGCCGCACCGGACGCCGGCCTCCTGAGTGCGCTCCTGCACACCGAGATCGACGGCCAGCGGCTCACCGACGAAGAGGTGCTCAGCTTCCTCCGGCTGCTGCTGCCCGCGGGTGCCGAGACGACCTATCGGCTGCTCGGTAGCACGCTCTTTGCCTTGTTGACGCACCCCGACCAGCTCGAGGAAGTTCAGGCTGATCGCTCGAAACTCGATCTGGCGATCCAGGAAACGCTGCGTTGGGAGGCCCCCATACAGTATGTATCGCGCGAGACGACTGCAGCTGCGACCGTCGCCGGCATCGACATCGCGGCCGGCGAGCTGGTGTCCGCAGCCTTGGGGTCGGCCAACCGTGACGAGCGTCACTTCGAGGATCCGGACCGATTCGACTTGCATCGACGTCTCGACGACCACCTCGCCTTCGGACTGGGGCCGCACTTCTGTGCCGGCTCGCACCTGGCGCGCGCCGAGGCCCGCATCGCGTTGGGCGCACTCCTGGACCGGTTGCGGAATCTGCGGCTCGACCCCGCGCAGCGACCACAGGTGGTCGGGCTTGCCTTACGCTCACCTGACCGGCTACCGGTGCGCTTCGATCCGTAGAGCGCCGAGGGAGGGGACACCTTCTATGCGCAAGCTCGCCTCATACGACGGCATCACCGCACTCATCACCGGCGCCTCCAGCGGGATCGGACGACTCCTGGCATTGCGCCTGGCTACGGCGGGCGCGCGTGTGGCGCTGGTGGCCCGCCGGGCTGATCTCCCGTGAACAACGCCGGCTACGGATACCACCGACGCTTTCTCGACTGGGATCTCGACGACATTGAGCGAATGATGCGCGTCAACTACTTCGGCGCACTGTACCGGACCAAGGCGCTGCTGCCGCAGATGGTCGAATAGCAGCGCGGCTGGATCGTCTTGATGTGCGTCAACTTCTTCTCCAGTGTGTGGACGACGCTGGCCGTCATCCCTCACATGCTCACCCAAGGCTGCGGCACCATCGTGAACATCTCTTCAATCTCGGCAAAGGTGTCTCCGCCACGCGAGACAGCCTACGCGGCTTCAAAGTGCGCGATGGAAGGTTTTGCCGCGGGGCTGTGGAATGACCTCGCCGGATCGAACATTCACGTCGCGATCGTCGTGCCCGGCGCGATCGATACTGAGATCTGGGACAAAGACGAGACGCCGAGCGCATACAAAGGCCGTCGGCACCCGGTACGCATCGTGACCGCCGCAATCATGGAAGCCATCGAACAACGCCGTCACGAGATCATCGTTCCGAAGCGCAGCCCGCAGCTGGTTACGGCGCGCCTGTTGCGTTTCTTCGCTCCATCAGTCCTGCGGGCCGGCATGACATGGACGGAGCCGGTGCCCGCTGAAGTCGTAGAAGGCGCCCGGGCGCGGGCGCGAGAACGTTTCGGCCCCCGCACAGCGCAGAAGTGGGCGCCGCAGCGGAAAGAGCAATGAGTCGAGGCGCAACTCAAGCGGGTTTCGTGCGAGGCATGGCAACGCTTGCAGCCGCTCTGTTCACGCTCGGCCGATCATACCGCCGCTTCGACTGGAGTACCGGAGAGGATGAGCGCCACACGGCGCGCACCGCGGATGGTTGGAACCTGGCCTTGTACCGTTACCGGGCTGTGGGAAAGCCCCATCCGTTCCCCGTTATCTGCAGCCACGGCATGGCCGGCAGCCACTTCATCTTCGATCTCCACCCGCGCTACTCACTAGCCCGGTACCTGGCGCAGCACGGCTTCGACACCTGGCTCGTCGACTTGCGGGGTCGAGGTGACAGCTGGCCGGACGGCGGTTCTGATCCGCGCCTGCAGTGGGGCTTCGACGACTTCGTCGCGCGCGATCTGCCGGCGACGGTGAGCCGGGTGTGCGAACTTGCGGGCGCCGATCAGGCGTTCTGGCTCGGCATGGAGATGAGCGGTCAGACGTTGTACGCGGCGGCGATTCTCGGCACCGCGAGCCGCGTGCGCGGCGCCGTGACCTGCGGCTCGCCCGTCCTCACGCCTGCAAGTGCGCTCGTGCCCGGCGTCACCTCTGCGCCGAAGACGCGGCGCCACGGACGCGTTCCATTCCGCAGCGGTGCGCGCTTGGCAGGCCCGGTGCTGGCGTACGGGGGCTTTGGTGTGCTGGAGAGTAGCTTCCGTCGATGCAACAGCGATCCCCTCGCCGTCTCCCGTTACTTCCGCAACGGCATCCCCGACGAGGCGACGGATCTGGTCGATCAGTTTGCGGCCTGGATTCGTGAGAGCGTCATGTGGAGCCGCGACGCCTCGGCGGCCTATTCCGAGCGACTCGACGAGGTCAGGCTGCCGCTGCTCGTCATCGCTGCCGCGCGCGATCTGCAGCGCCCGCCCGAGGCGGTCCGTGCGGCCTTCGATGCATTTGGCAGCACCGACAAGACCTTCGTGCGTGCCGGCATTGCCACCGGCTTCAGTGTCGACTTCGGACACGACGACCTCCTCGCGGGTCTCGCGGCACCCGCGGAAGTGTTTCCGCGCATTGCCAGCTGGCTCGCGGTGCGCAGCGGAGAGCCGGTCCAACTACGTGTCGTATCACGGTGAACCGGAGTCGCTCAGGAGAGAGACGAATGACAGCGGACGTGATTGTGATCGGAGCCGGCATGGCTGGTGTTACCGCGGCGCGCGAGCTTGCCCGTCACGGCCTTGCAGTCGCCGTGGTCGAGGCGCGCGACCGGACGGGTGGACGCATGTACTCGGTGCGTGACTTCTGCGGTGCGCCCGTGGAGGGCGGTGCCGAGTTCGTCCATACCGGCGATGCCGAGATCTGGCCGGAGATTCGCGCCGCCGCACTCGCCGTGCGGCCCTGCCCGCTGGCTCGTAACAGCATGTTCAACCTGGGCGGCCGCACACTCTGGCTTCCCTGGATCCTCCTGCAACCGGGCGTCTGGCCCAGCTTCCCCATCCTGCGGCGGATCCGGCGCATCGGATCGCAGGACATGTCGGCGCGCGAGTTCATCGAACGCCACCGCTTTCGCGGTCAGGCGCGCATCATGGCCGAGATGACGCTGACGGCACACCTCCCGGGCAGCGTCGACGAGGTGGGTGTGCGGGGATTGGTCGAGGATCGTGTCCTCAAACTGGAGACCGGTTCCTACCACCGCGTCGCGGACGGATATGACCGACTGCCCACCTACATCGGCCAGGGTCTCGACATCCACCTCGGCTTCGTGGTCGAGACCATCTGCTGGGCGCCGGACGGGGTGCGCGTGGTAGCGAGCGATGGCCAGGAGCTCTCGGCGCGCGCCGCGATCTCGACCCTGCCGTTTGGTGTGCTCAAGTCGGGTGCCGTCCGCTTCGTCCCCGAGCTCCCGGAGCACAAGCGGTCCACGTTTGCGCATCTCGAGATGGGGCCCGTCCTCAAGCTGCTCCTGCACTTCAAAGAACCCTTCTGGCCGCGGTGGCTCACCAACCTCGGCTGCGGCACGGGGCCCGTGACGCTCTACTGGCCGGTGTTCTACGGGGCCAACGACCTGCCGGCCGTGCTCACCGCCTACTGCACGGGTCCCCGAGCGGCACATCTCTCGGGGCTCGGCGAAGAGGCGGCGGTGGATGTGGTGCTGGCCGACCTGCAGCGTCTCTTTCCGAAGGCCGACCCGCGACAGAATGCTCCTGGCCTGGCGGCGCATCGACTGGGCCACCGACCCGTTCGCGTGCGGCGGCTACACCTTCATGCGGCCCGGAGGCACCGGCGCACGCGGGCGGCTTGCTGCCGCGGACACCGGTGCGCTCTTCTGGGCCGGCGCGGCAACGGCGACGCCGACCATTGCGGACACTGTGCAGGCCGCGTACCTGAGTGGGCTGCGCGCCGCGGCCGAGGTGCGAGCGTTTCTCGGTGCCGAGCAAATGAGTTTCCATAACTCGGGCGAGATGGAGGGACACGATGACTATGGAGAAAAACTATGACTGAGAAATGAAGTGTACAAAACATTTCCGTCGGCTTGATTTTTGTTTGCCTGACGGCAAGCGCGGCTTTTGCGCAGCAAACCACCGCCTTCACCTATCAGGGCCAACTGACCGACGCCGGCACTCCGGCAAACGCGAGTTACGACCTGCGCTTTGCGCTCTTCGACAGCGCGGCGGGCGGGACGCAGATTGGTTCGACACAAACCGTTCCGACTGTGTCGGTCAGCGGCGGCCTCTTCACGGTGACGCTCGACTTCGGCGCCAACGCGTTCCCCGGCGCCAACCGGTTCGTGGAGATCGCGGTGCGACCCAACGGCGGCGGCAGCTTCACGACGCTGGCGCCGCGCCAGCAGATCAGTTCCTCGCCCTACGCGATTCGCTCCCGGTGGGTACGCTCGCGGCCGGGATGCGCTGGAAGATGCAGAGCAGGAAGGGGAGATACAGCTCTTTGCGCACCTGAGCGAGCATACCGCGCCGCACGTGGCGGCACGCAGGCGGAAGTCGAGCAGTTGCAGCGAGCGAAGAGCACACAGGTGGAGGCGCTCAAAACCCAAAACGCTGCGTTGGAAGCTCGGCTGGCCGCGCTTGAGCAAGCCGTGCAGCGCAGCGCGCCGTCGCCTCTGCTTCCAGTTGTGGCAGGACGCTGAGGTCGGCGCCCATCGCATCAGGGCGTTCGCTCAGCGACAAGAGCAGATTCACGACCGTGTTCTGCAGCGCCTGGCGGTGCTCAGCGAGTGATACGATCCGCGCTTGCGCAGCGTCAGCAGTGCGGGGTGCCCACCTTGGTGTTGGCATTTCATCCGCTCGTCACCGGCGGGCAAGCACCCGCGGCAGGTGCAACATGGACGGACACTGTGTTGGCGCCCGCTTGATTGCGCAGCAGAAGCCGCGGCGCACATGGCGCCGAGACGACTGTCGCGCCGGTGGCCGTCACGGTGTATCCGTCGGCGTAGTGCCGTGGCGGCACGGATACGACCGTGACAAGCGCACTTGCGTACCGGACATTGCCAGGGCCGATCGTGTCGTACGCCAGATCGAAGAACTTGGTGGTCGGGTCAAAGGCGATCATCGTCGGCGTGCCGGTGATGGCAACCGGATACGGGCGCACGAGTGCGTCGAAGGCCGCGGGGCTTCGCAGGTTGTCGGGTCCGGCGGGCTGACTCATGTCTCCGATCACTTCCCCCCCGTAGGCCCAGAACAGCCACGGCACGAGCCCGCCATCCATCTCGGCCGTGAGCCGGTTCAGCACGACGGGGTCGATGGTAGAGCCGAACTCGGTGAGCAGCAGCGGCGCCTGATCACGCTGCGCCGCCGCGACCGCGTTGACGACGACACCCTCCTCACCAGCCTGGCTCACGGCGTACGAGTGGACGGCAAGTGCGACACCCGCATCGGTCCCGGGAATGCTGGTCGCCGCCGTCCCGAAGTTGAACAGTACGAAAGGCTCGCCGAAGACCAACTGTCGCGGCGCGAGACGACGCGCCGCGGCGGTCCCCTTTCGATAGAACGGCATCAAGCGCTGCTGCTCGAGATCCGCACAGCCGGTGACGCACGACTGCCAGGTTGCGCCGGGGAACGGCTCGTTGATCAGCTCGGTGCCGAGCACCAGCGGATTGTCCGCGAAGCGCGCCACCACCCGTTTGAGCCCCCGCACAAAGTTGTCCTGCAAGCCGATTCCGTTCGGGCCTGGGCTGTTGTCCCAAAAGTGTTCGAAGGCACGCTGCATCGCGGGGTTCTGGATGTAGTAGAGGGGAAAGACAGCGTCGGGCGGGTTGGGCAGCCCGTCGGTGATGGCCATCCAATCCGGGAACCCGTTGCCGTTGAACATCGGTGAAAACCCGTCTTGGTGGAAGTCTAAGAGCACGAATATTTGCTGGCCAGTCAGTGCATCGACGGTCGTAGCGAGGTGCTCGATGTACGCGTCCTGCACGACGCCCGGCGTCGGCATGAGGCCACGGAAGTCCACCCCGAGGCGCAGCGCGTTGAAGCCTTCCGCCGCGAGGAATGCGGCATCATCGTCGCCGAAGCCATACGCCGCAGGGTAGTAAGGATCCCGTTTCTCAACCATGTTGACGCCGTGGAACATCACGACGCGGCCCGTGGCGTCTATGAACCATCTCCCCGAGCTCGACAGCGGTGCCACGGGCTGCGGAGCAGCGGTGGCGCACGTCCCGCTATCCCCGGCACCGATGAGGCCGTCGCCGTTGGTGTCGGCCGCGTCGACGCAGAGCGTCGCATCGGAGCACGGCGTCTGGCTGACCTTCCCCGTTCCCACGCATTTCGCGGCCGGCTTGATTGCGCAGCTGGCGTTGCTTTTGGACAGGGTCTTCTTGACGCACGGCACCTCGCCCTTGGTGGCCGGTACGCCGCACGTTGAATTGCTGTAGTACTTGGTCACCGTACCGTTGCACTGCGTGCGGAGCTTGCTGGCCGAGACACTGGAAGCAACGACGCTCTTGGCACAGCTGACATAATTCTTGTGGGTCTTGCCGGGGTTGCCGTCGAAGTTGGCGCACACACAGGCACTGTCGATCGCGGCGCGCACCGCGGTGATCTGCATAAGATCGCCGCCAACCAACGGGTCCGTGCCGGTCAGGCACGTCAGCGCCCCGGCCCACGACGTCGCGGGCACCCAGAGCAACGCAAGCAACAACAACCGACCGTACCGTCCGGTCATACTGGTCATGAGAGATCCCCCACTGTTCCACGCCTCCGGCGCCCGGCTCTCTCTGTAGCAGCGCCACCACGCGGTTTTCAAAGCGTGGGTATTTTGCCCGACGTTCGCTGAAACGCGATCACGATGTCAAGGCTTAGAATTACGTAGCGCCGTCATCAGCAGCGAGCTCTTCGGGCCAGCAGGTGGTCTGGGGCACGCTCTCGTTGTTCGAGGACCTCGGCGCACAGCTGCGGCGAATGCTCCACAAACGGGAGGCTGCCATGTGGGAGGTAGCCGCCACGCACGAAAACCCCGACGCCAACACCCACGCGGGTGCTGACCCCGACGCGTAACCGCACGCCCACACGGCCGCCGACGCGAACGCCGACGCGCGGATAAGGCGTCGCTAGCTGTTACAGAGCGAGCTGCTTCGGCGGGCGCACGACCATCTCGGCGATGTTGACCGAAATGGGTTGGGTGACGGCGTAGAGCACAGCATCGGCAACGTCGTCGGCACCCGCCAGGACCTGTTTCATCATCGGCTGCAGCTTCTCCATGACTTCATCCGGTAGGCGCTCGCCGCGCTTGACGTCGACTTTCAAGCCCGTCGCTTGCACGAACCCGGCGACAAATGCGGGATCGAAGTTGCGCGCGAAGTTGGTGGCGATGGCGCCGGGCATGATGTTGACCACGCGGATCGAGTCCTCCTCGAGCTCGCGCCGCAGCGTACTCGAGATGCAGTTCACCGCATGCTTGGTCGACCCGTACACGCCGGAGTCAGCCCGCTGCGCGGCGATCGAGGAGATGTTCACGATGTGCCCTTCAGCCTTGCACTGGCGCATCGCTTTCACCGCAGCCTGGCAGCCCGCGAGCAGCGCCAAGATGTTGGTCTCCAGCATGGCACGCCACTCCTCCGGATCGCCGTCGACGATAGGGGTTGGGTACGAGAGGCCGGCGTTGTTCACCATGATGTCGAGTCGCCCGGTGTCACCCAGGGCGCGTTGCACCAAGTTCTGCACCTGGCGCACGTCGCGCACGTCGAGCGCCACCACCGTAGCGCGACCGCCGGCGCCGTCGATCCGTGTCTTCGACTCGTCCATGGCCGGACGCGTCCGGCCGGCGAGGTAGACGTGCGCGCCGGCGGCACCGAGCTTCTCGGCGATGGCGCGGCCGATACCGCTCGATGCCCCTGTGACCACCGCCGTCTTTCCCGCAAGTGATGCATTCTGACTCATGGCATCCTCCGTGCGCCGGTTACACCGGCAAGGTGTTGTGAATGAAAGATTCATACGTTGAAGGGTTAGCCACCCACAGCGACCCCGAGTCATGCACGGGCGCGGGTAACTGCGAACGTGAAGCGTTGACAGGGGGACGTGCAGGC
>JBGQHM010000272.1:0-9296 GCA_041497995.1 Binatia bacterium
TATGTTGTTCCGGCCAGCCTTTATCCTGCCGTGCGTTTTTCCTGTCAAGCACCGAGGCCGGTGTCACGCATCGGGTGCCTTCGAGGCCCGCTACGGCCGCACCTTCGAGCAGTTCGCTGCGGACGGCGTCATCCGAGCCTTTCAGGCGAGCTTGTCACGATAGCGCAGCGACCCATGGTCTGAGCTTCCACAGCCCGTACGCGTAGGCAGCAAGCACCAACCCCATCAACGGACCAAGGATCAAGTTGGATGCCACCGACTCGAAGCGTACACCGAAGATGACGATGCCGAGCACCTTCGGATACTGTAGATGCTGCAACGCCTTGGTGGAGTTGGAGACGGCGAGTGCAGCGAACAGCACTGCCATGACTGTGAGGAAGGCGCTGCGCGTGCGTCCGTTGGCCATCGCATCCTCCTGGCGATTCACAGCGGCCGCGCAAAACGCCGCCGCACGTGCTCGCGCCGCACGTCGATGTGCAGCGCACGCTCCTCTCGACTCACCTGACGCGTGTCGCGGTGGAGGTGCTGGCGCAGCGCATCGATCTTGATCACGCGGGTGGCAGGCACCGGCGTCGACTCAGCGAGGTTCCAACGATAGATCAACGAGCCCTCGCGGTGGCCCACCGGGTCGAGCCAGTTCGGCACGCCGGGATCCTCGTGCGTGACGACGGCGCGAAACACACCGTCCGCGTCGATGACGGCTTGGTGTCCGTTCAAACTCGACTGATGGTTCGCGTAGTCGAGCGACTCGAGCCAAAAGTTGCAGACGTCGATGCTCCAGTATTTTGCCTGTGGCGGTGTCACCTCGATGAGCAAGGCTTCATCGCCCGTCAGCCTGAAGTAACACACGCCGGCACTTTGATGTTTCTGCGCGCCCATCTGGGTGCCGCCGAATTGCTCAGTAGGAAATGCATTACAGTAGCGCTCGCGCAACGCGATGATCGTGAACAGCCACAAGTCGACGTTGGCTTCGACGTTGGTCGCCACGGCATCCAGCCGCCGCGCCAGGAAAGCGGGGTCGAGCCTACCGTGCGGTTGCGACCGCGGTCCGTCGTCGATGCGGTCGATCCATAACGACGCTGGTCCTTCGTGTTCCCAGTCGTAGAAGAACTGGCGCATCCAGATGGTGTCGGCACCATTCTCGAGCGGAACCCAATTGCCGGCGTGTCGGGTTGGGCTGACGACGATCTCGAAGCTGCCATCCGGCGCGATCTGCCATTCATCGGCGTGGGTATTGTGCAGCGAACGGATACCCGCCATGAGCTGCAATCCGAGGAAGTGCACCGTGCGGCGTCGTCCGGTGATGCGGTACGTCGCATCGTCGCGGATCGCGACGGAGGCGTACAGCGCGTCGGGACAATCCCAGCCAAGCTTGTTGCGACGCGTGAGCCAGTTGAACGCGGGGCGATCGGGATCGATGCCCTCGATGGCGATGTCGAAGGCGTTGCGCACCAGCATCGAGAGGTAGCGATATCCGTCGGCGCGGTCGATCGGGGCGGTCGGGGCATGTGCCGCCTGGATGCGATCGGCGAGTTGCGCGAGACGTTCGGTGAAGCGCCGCCACGCGCTGCCGTCGAGCAGCTCGTCTGCAGTGCCCTGCGCCCACTGCTCGGCTTTGAGAATGTTCGTCACCAACCACTTGTCGTTGGCAATGAGCTGTGCGCCGAGCGCGTCCTTCGTGGTGTCGTCAGACTCGGCCACGGGCTCCTCCTTCACTCTTCGAAGCGGATGCTGAAGTGCTGCGTATAGTCGCGGACGGCGGCGCGCACCTCACCGAGCGTGAGACCGAACTCTGCGAGCGTGTAGCGCGGCGCGCCGTGCTTGTGCTGCGGGTTGGCAGCCGACCACGCACGCATCGCCGCCTCGGCCGGTGCCGTGAACGGCAGGCCGAAGTGATCGTACACGCCGGCGACCGTTTCGATCGGGCGCGCTACGACGTCATCCATGAACACGTCGGCAAACGCGTCGTCACCGACGCTTCGACGAAACGCTAGGCCGCGACGCATTGCTTCAGACCACAGCGCCAGCTCGGCACGTCCGAGCGCGTGCAGGTCGACGTGTTCCGAACACAAGGCGCGGATGACGGCGATGAGCTTGCACACCGACGGCAGCACCTTGGCGGGGTCGCGATGCGTCCAGATGATCCGCACGTCCGGATACTCGGCGGTCATCGCATCAAGGTGGCAGATGTCCGGCGGGCTCTTCAGATTCCAGCGCGTCGGCGGACAGCGCCACTGCAGCAGCTTCAAAACGCGACGGTGGTGCCGATACGCCGGCGTCATGTCGCAGCCGAGCCACCACTGCACGTAGCTGGGGATGGTGCCCTGCCCTTCGAAGTGCAGCGTGCGGAAGTGCTGCCCGAGGAGGTCTTGGTTCTCGGTCGGGCTCCAGCCGGTGTCGTCGTGCATCAACGCCAGCTCGGGCGCAGCTTGCTTCATGCCGCTGAGCATCGCATCCGCTTCGGCGATACGCGGGTCGTTCCGGTACGTCGCCGTTTCGGGCGGTGGTGTCGGACGCTGCGACTCCCAGAAGCGCAGCGAGCGCGCCGCCGGGTCTGCCGCCAGGAGATTCGAGAGCGCCGTGGTCCCTGTGCGCGGCAAGCCGGTCACGAAGATCGGAGCCTGGATCACCTGCGCGTCGATTTCCGGATGCTGGCGGTAACACTCTTCGATCCGCAAGCGCTCCTGCAGGTAGCCGAGGATTTGGCCGGTGTACGCCATGCGGCCGACATCGCTCAGCCCGGCCTCGCGTGCCAGTGAGTCTGCGAGTACATCGAGACCTTCGCGGAAGCTCGGGTCGCCGAAATCGTCGAGCCCGGTCTCGTGCCGCGCGCCGTCGAGCAGCGCCGAAACATCGAACGCATCCATACCGGTTCGTTGCCATACAATTACCCGCCGCTCAACGCCTGTAGGATCTGTACTTCGTCCGACGGATGCAGCGACCAATTCAAGTCGCGGACTTGCTCGCGGTTCACGAAGATGCGGATGTGGGGACGGATGGCATCTTGCTCGTCGATCATGCGGAAGCGGATGCCTGGATAACGTCGATCGAGGTCGGCCAATAGCTGCGCGAGTGTCGAGCCGGTGGCTTCCACTTCGGCATGTCGCTGCGTGTACGACCGCAGCGGTGTCGGAATCGACACCTTTATCCGCCGAGCTCAGCGGCCTCCACGGCGTAGACGTGCGGCAGGTGGCTGGCAATGCAGCTCCACTTGGCGCCTTCGTTGGTGCTCGCCCATAGCTGGCCGGTCGTCGTGCCGAAGTACAGGCCGAGGGGAGCATGGAAGTCGGCGGTCATCGCCTGGCGCAGCACGGTGAACCACGCTTGGCTTTGCGGCAGGCCGGCGTCGAGTCGCTTCCAGGTTTTGCCGGCGTTACGGGTCACGTACGCGGCGGCCTGGCCGTTCACGCTGACGCGCGGCCACACTGTCGATCCGTCCATCGGAAACACCCACGCGGTGTTCGGATCGCGCGGGTGGAGCACGATGGGAAAGCCGATGTCGCCGACATCCTTGGGCATGTTCTCGCCGATGCGCTCCCAACGTGCTTGCGGCCGCTCCATGCGATAGATCCCGCAATGGTTTTGTTGGTAGAGCACATCAGGCGCGAGCGGATGGAGCTGGACGCAGTGCGGATCTTGGCCGAACTCGGGATACGGGTCGGGGAGGAAGTCGCAACGGCAGCCGGCGTTGAGCGGCTTCCAGTCGGCGCCTTTGTCGACGCTTTCGAAGACACCACCGCCGCCGCCCGAGATACCGAGATAGAGGTGCGCCGGATCGCGCGGGTCGACGAGGATCGAGTGCAGCTTCGGACCGTCCGGTGTGCCAGCTTGCTCGTCGCGCGCCCACTGCGCATACATCGGATGCTCGTTGAAACCGGCGACCGGCTCCCAGGTCTTACCACCGTCTTCGGAGCGGAAGAGGCCTTCCGGCGAAGTGCCGCCGTACCACGCCTTGGGTTCGCTCGCATGGCCGGGCGTGAGCCAGAAGACGTGGTCGACGACGCGTCCCTTTTCGCCCTCCGCCGCCTTGCGAAAGGCAGGCGGCTTGGACGCTTCTTTCCAGGTCTTGCCCAAATCCGTCGAGCGGAAGACGGTGGGCCCGAGATGGCCCGTCTTCGCTGCCACGAGGAGCGTCGAACCATCGCGTGGGTCCAGTACGGTGTGATGCACGATGTGCCCGAGGAAGTGCGGCCCGTCGACGCGCCAGCGTTTGCGCGACGCATCGCCGTAGAAGAACCACGCACCTTTACGCGTCCCGACCAGCAAGACGACGCGTCCGGTGCCTGCCGCCCGCGTCAGACGGCGGCTCGCCTTCCGGCGGTCTGGTGATTGGTTGCTTTTGCTAGTGCGCCTCATCCTCCGTGACTCCTGTTTGGCTCGCGGTGGGCATCTCCCCACTCGTCCAGTAGTCGAACGGCACTGACTGAAATCGACACCCACTCAACCGCAACTGCCGCGGTGGCGTCAATGGCCTGCCGTTTGTCGCGGGTCGGCGACACGCGAATCGTATCCACACTTCAAAGGCCGTTGGCCTCCAAGTGGCACGCGCCACGCTGCACGGGTCGCCATGACGCACGCACGAATCGGTCTTCTACTCATCTGCTTTGCGATCCTCGGCGCCGGCAGCGCCATTCCCGCTCATGCCGATGTCGCCGTCTACGGCGATGCGCTCGCGCGCGACTGGCAAGACTGGTCGTGGGGTGGCGTCACCAACGATTTCAACCGCACATCTCCAGTCCATATGGGCAGCACATCGATCGCCGTCACCTATACCGCCGGCTGGAGCGCCCTGCAGCTCGGAGACTGGCAAGAGCTCGACGTCAGCGCGTACGATACTCTGCGGTTCTATGTCCACGGCGGCGGTGTCGGAGGACAAACGGTGCAGGTCCAGGTCGGCGACAACAACACCGGAACGCTCGTCAGCCGCACCATCGCTCCAGCCGCCGGCACGTGGACCCAGGTCGATGTGCCTTTGGCCGAGCTCGGGAGTCCACGGGTCGTTAGCTATGTGTACTGGTTCAACGCAACTGCTGCATCACAGCCGACCTTCTATCTCGATGACGTCGCCTTCGTAGCGACCGGTGTCCCAACACCAACTGCTCTGCCGCCCAGCGCGGGCCCTGCACTCAGCATCGACGCGACGGCGAACCGCCACGCGATCAGTCCGTACATCTATGGAATGAACTTCGCCGCCGAAGATCTGGCGGCCGAGCTTCAGCTCCCGGTGCGGCGCTGGGGCGGCAACGCCACGACTCGATACAACTGGCAAACCGATACCAACAACCACGCGTCCGATTGGTTCTTCGAGAACATTCCGAACGACGTCGCCAACCCGGCGGCCTTGCCGGACGGCTCGTCCAGCGACCAGTTCGTCGAGCAGGACCGGCGCACTGGAACCAAGACCTTGCTGACGGTGCCGCTCATCGGTTGGACGCCGAAGGACCGTACTCGCGCCTGCGGGTTCAGTGTCGGCAAGTACGGCGCGCAGCAGTCGACTGACCCATGGATGCCCGATTGCGGTAACGGCGTGCGCTCCGACGGCACGCCGATCACCGGCAACGATCCCCTCGACACCAGCACCGCGATCACACCGGCATTCGTTCAGTCATGGATGGGCCACCTCATGACCAAGTACGGCGCCGCCAGCAGCGGCGGAGTGCGCCTCTACGACCTCGACAACGAGCCGGAGCTGTGGGACGACACGCACCGCGACGTGCATCCGGCACCGACGAGCTACGACGAGATGCGCGACCGCGCATACGCGTACGCGGCGGCCGTCAAAGCCACGGACCCGGGCGCGCAGACGTTCGGTCCGGCGTCATGGGGGTGGACCGCGTATTTCTGGTCGGCCCTCGACTGGGCACCGGGCGGAGCGTGGTGGAATAATCCGCAGGACCGGTTGGCGCATGGTAACGTGCCGTTCATCGACTGGTACCTGCAGCAGCTACGCGCCTACGAGCAGCAGCACGGCGCGCGCGTCCTCGACTACCTCGACCTCCACTACTATCCCCAAGCCTCGGCGGTGTCGCTGTCGCCGGCTGGTGGAACATCGACCCAATCGCTGCGGCTACGCTCGACGCGTTCGTTGTGGGACCCGACGTACACCGACGAGAGCTGGATCGGAGAGCCGGTGCGGCTGATTCCGCGCATGCACGACTGGGTGAACACCAACTATCCCGGCACGAAGCTGGCGATGAGCGAGTACAACTGGGGCGCGTTGGATCACATCAATGGTGCACTCGCTGAAGCCGATGTGCTGGGCATCTTCGGGCGCGAGGGTCTCGATCTCGCCACTTTGTGGGACCCGCCGACCGCGACTCAGCCGGGGGCGTTCGCCTTCCGCATGTTCCTGAACTATGCCGGCGCACGCGACCACTTCGGTGATGTCAGCGTCGCTGCTCTCAGCACGGACCAGACACAACTCTCGACCTACGCCGCGCAGGACAGCACGAGCGGCGCCTTGACTCTCTTGATCATCAACAAGACGGCACAGGCGCTGACCAGCGCGGTCGCGCTGGCGCACTTCAACCCGGCGCCTGGTGCGCAAGTCTATCGCTACAGCGCCGCCAACCTCGGCGCCATCGTCCGCGACGCCGACCAGGCGGTGAGCGCGACGGGATTCACCGCGACGTTCCCACCGTCGTCCATAACCCTGATCGTGGTGCCCCCCTCCGGTGGAACACCGCCGGTCACCAACACCCCAGCACCCGCCTCCACAGCGACGCCGACGTTCTCCCGCACGCCCACCCTCACGCCCTCGCGGACACCGACGGCGTTGCGCACGGCCACTCCGACGTCGACTCCGACGCGGACCCTCACACAGACAGCGACGCCCACCGCAACGCGTACAACGACACCCACGCCGACACCAACCCGAGTGCTGACCGCGACGCCCACGCGTACGCGTACGCCCACGCCGACACCAACACGGACAAAACGTCACTAGACACGAGCGGTCTCCGGTTCCTCTTGACGGCGCGGCGCGAGAGTGGTGATGAGGCCCCGACATGGCATCATCACTCTCCGGACAGTGTATGGAGCACGACGCAGCCATCATCGAGGTGGCACTCAACGAGGCGGCGATGCGCGCCCAAAACCCGCACGTGCCCTACTCGCCGGAGGAATGCGCTGAGGACGCGCGGCGCTGCGCTGACGCGGGGGCGGCGGTCGTGCACTGGCATGCGCGCGATCCGGTCAGGGGAACCCAGCGACTCGACGACGTGGCTCTCTATGGTGCGGCCCTTGACCTCATGCGGCCTGCCGACGTGTTGGCATATCCAAGCTACCCGCCGTGGCCCGTCTCACCTGACGATCGGCTGGCGCACGTCTGGGCGCTCCGCGAACGCCACGGACTCGAGCTCGCGCCACTCGACCTCGGATCCGTCGGCATTGTCGTCTGGGATGAGCACACGCGCAGCTTCGGCCCCGGCGTCGATCTCCTGCGCGAACACGGTGTGGTCGCCAACCCGCTGCCTTTCCTGCTCGACGCGATCGAGCGCATCTATGCGCTGGGCATGGTGCCGAGCCTCGGTGCCTTCGATGTCGGGTTCACGCGCACGATGGTCCTCCTCGCTCAGGCCGGTAAGCTCCGCCCGCCGCTGTTCCTGAAGATCTTCCTGTCGGGGGCGTGGGCCGTCGGTCCGTTTCCGACCGAGGAGGCGCTCGACTTTCATCTGCGGCAGATCCCCACCGATCTCGATGTCGAGTGGGTGGTCGTACCGTACGCACTCGACGATGCCGCGCTCGTCGAGCGGCTCTGCCGGCACGCGCTGGCGCGCGGCGGCGGCATCCGGATCGGCATCGGCGACAACCCGGCGGCGTTTCCCGACACCACCAACACCGCGCTCGTGGAGCGCGCCGCCCGATGGGTCACAGAGTCGGGTCGTGTGCCCGCCAGCGCCGCCGACGTGCGCCGCCGTTTCGGGCTCAGACGTGTTGGAGAATAGCCGAGCCCCGTCAATCGATCATTCTTCGTGTTGCTCTAAGAGCACGGCGCTGCTTTCCGAAATCCGCGCCGGGTGTGGTAGTCACCGCGTGCGAGAAGAGACGCGATGCACGCAGAGATGCAGCAGGCGCTGGGCGGGCTGGCTCAGATCGGGGTCGGGATCCAAGCGCCGCAGTTCCTTGCGATGCTGGCCGAGGGCCTCCGGAAGGTCGGACGCCACAAGAATGCACTGGCCGCGCTCGCACTCGGCGTCGCGCAAGCCGACCAACAGGGCCAGCACTACTACGATGCCGAGCTCCACCGGCTGCGGGCCGAGATTTTGATTGCGGATTGCGGAATGCGGAATGCGGAATGCGGATTTCCCTCCCCCAATCCGCAATCCGAAATCCGCAATCCGCAATCTGAAGCAGAGGCGCTCTTCGGCCAATCGCTGGAGATCGCCCGGCGGCAAGAGGCGAAGACGTTCGAGCTGCGCGCCGCCACCAGCCTGGCGCGGCTCTGGCAGCGCCACGGCCGCGGTTTCAACCGCCGGGCCTGCGCGCAGGCGCTGTTGGAGGAGCTGTAGGCGCGGTGTCACCTGCCGCGGAACACAGGCCGTCGCTTCTCCAGGAAAGCCGTCATGCCCTCGAGCTGATCTGCCGAGGCGCTGCACCGCCGAACCGCATCGCGTTCGACGCGCAGCGCGTCCTCAAGCGGCAGGTGCTCCGCACCGACGACGGCCCGCAGCACCCCGGCCACGGCGAGCGGCGGCTGTGCGGCGAGCTCTGCGCCGAGGTCGATGGCCCTGAGCTTGAGATCGCTCATTGGGTGGACCTCATGGACGAGGCCAATCGCAAGTGCGGTGGGTCCGTCGATCTTCTTACGGCGCAAGATCATGTCGAGTGCGTGGGCGCGCCCGACGGTGCGCGTCAGGCGGGCCGTGCCACCCCAGGCCGGGACGGTACCAAGGTCGAGCTCGGGCAGTCCGATCCGTGCACCTTCGCTGGCTGCGAGCCGGAAGTGGCACGCGAGCGGCAGCTCGAGTCCGCCGCCAAGGCAATAGCCGAAGAGCGTTGCGATCACCGGCTTGTCGAGCTGCTCGATCATCGACAGCACCCGCAGCCGTTGGTCGAGCAGGGCCTCGAACCCGCCGCGTGCATCGCTGCCCGAGACGAGCTGCTTGAGGTCCATCCCGACGCTGAAGTGATCTTCGCCGGCCGCGGTGAGTACCACGGCCCGCACGCCCGGATCGGCGCGGATTGCCACGATCGCGTGCTCAAGCGCGTCCATGAACTCGAAGGTCATCCGGTTTCGCGGCGGGTCCTGATTTTCGAGTATCACGACGTGATCGCGTTGCTCGATGCGCAAGGGA
>JBGQHM010000273.1:0-9287 GCA_041497995.1 Binatia bacterium
AGCGCCGATTTCTCGCACGACTCGCTGGAGCGTCTGGCCGAAGACACCTGCGCGCTGGCCCGCGTCACGGCGCCTGATCCGTTCTCCGGCCTCCCTGAGGCGCGCGAGTTGGCGACGACAATCCCGGATCTGGACCTCTACGATCCGGACGTCGAATCACTTACCGCGGAGCGCGCATTGGAGTGGGCGAAGGAAGCGGAGCATGCCGCGCTCAGCGCGGATCCACGGATCACGAACTCGGAGGGCGGCGAGTGCAGCGCCTCGACCAGCCGCGTGCTCTACGCGTCGAGTCTCGGCTTTCGCGGTGAGTATCGCGATTCGGGCGCATCGTTGTCGGTCGTGCCGGTGGCCTCGGAGAACGGGTCGATGCAGCGCGACTACTGGTACTCCGCGCAGCGCAAGCTGGCACGCATGGAAGCCCCAGCGGCCATCGGAAGGAAGGCGGCAGAGCGCGCGCTGCGACGGCTCAATGCCCGCTCCGTCGCGACGTGCGAGGTCCCCGTCATCTTCGATCCGGAGATGGCGGCGGGACTCCTACGGCATCTCGCCGCGGCGGTGTCGGGATACGCTCTGTACAAAGGGACGTCATTTCTGATCGGCAAGCTTGGCGAGCGCATCGCCCCCGCGTTCGTCACCGTCGTCGACGACGGCACGCTGGTCGGAGCCTTGGGCTCGAAGCCGTTCGATGGCGAGGGTCTCGCGACGCGCCGTACGGTCGTCGTCGATCGCGGCGTGCTCACAAGCTACCTCTTCGACGCCTACTCCGCCCGCAAGTTGAAGAGCTGCAGTACCGGCAATGCCGCACGGTCCGTCGGTAGCGCGCCACAAGTAGCGCCAACGAACTTTGTCCTGCAAGCCGGGACGGTCGCACCCGCCGAGATCATCCAGTCGGTGCAGTCCGGTCTGTACGTTACTGAGCTGATCGGCTTCGGGGTGAATCCGGTGACCGGCGACTACTCACGTGGCGCCGTCGGGATGTGGATCGAGAACGGAGAGCTCGCGTACCCGGTCGAAGAGATCACCATCGCCGGAAACCTGATGGCCATGTACAAGAACATTGACGTGATCGGCAACGACCTCGATCTGCGGCACGCAGTCGCGGCCCCGACGATCAAGATCGCCCGCATGACCGTCGCTGGAAATTGATGATTGGTTCATCGAGCCATCGGTTCATTGGACCAACGAATCACTTCTCCGTATAATCCACGCCTATGTGGCGTGGGGTGGTCTGCTGTGTGGTAGCTGCAACTGGGTTGTCTGGTTGCGGGTTCCTTTTTGGAAGATCCACACCTCCGGTTGAGCCGCATTCAACTGCCGTACAGGTGGGCACCGCCTCATGGTACGGTCCGGGATTCCATGGCAACCGCACCTCTAGCGGCGAGGTGTATGACCAGTACGACCTGACCGCAGCGCATCAGACGTTACCGCTCGGAACCCGCGTCGCCGTAACCAATCTGCAGAATGGGCGCGCGGTAGAGGTGCGCATCAACGACCGCGGCCCGTTTGCGAAGGACCGCTCCATCGACCTTTCGTACGCCGCGGCACGCAGCATTGACATGATCGGCCCAGGTACCGCGCTGGTGCGCATCGAGGTCCTCGGCGCCGAGCCACCGCAGTTGGCCTCCACCGCCTATACGGTCCAGGTCGGCGCATTCGCCGATCACGGCAACGCCCTGCGGCTCAAAGGAACTTTGGACAAGCACTTCGATGGGGTCTACGTCGCGACCCAGAACGGCCAGTCGGGCCAGTACTATCGGGTACGCGTCGGTCGCTTCAAGCAACACGATCAGGCAGTGGCGTTTGCGCGTTCGGTCACTCCGCTCGGGCTCTCTGCCATCATCGTGGAAGATGGCGTCAAACCCTGAGGCGGCGCTGCGCACGTGAGCGCGCGTCGCTATCAGCCCGTCATCGAGGGGCTGGCGCTGCTGGCGGTCACCTTCCCCCTCGCAGTTGGGCTGCACCTCTCGACGTTGTGGTTCGTCGTCCCGCTGGCGGTCATCACGCTCACCAAGCGCCCGTACCCTGAGTATGGACTCAGTCTGGAACGGCCCGGCGGCGGCGGGTTTCATGCAGTCGTTGTCGCCGTGGTCTTCGTTCCCTACGTGATCGGCCATTGCGTGCTGGCACATTGGTGGGAGGGCGCGACGTTTCACTTCCACCTCCCATCGGATCTGCCCCGGACTGCGCTGGATCAGGTCTTGTTGATTGCCTTGCCCGAGGAGTTCTTCTTCCGCGGCTACTTGCAAACCCAGTTCGACCGAGTGTGGGGTCGCCCGCATCGGTTCGCCGGGGCGGATTGGGGCATCGGGCTCCCTGTGGCGGCTGCGCTCTTCGCCGCGTGTCATGTCCTCTTTGGTGGCCCCGCGCGTTTAATTGTGTTCTTCCCCGGCCTACTCTACGGCTGGTTGCGGGTACGGACAGGAACGATCGCTGTGCCGACGTTGTATCACGCATTCAGCAACCTCCTCATGCAGACGATGCTGGTCAGCCTGTCGGCCTGACTCCCGTCACCAAAGTAACGCGACGCGTTCCGCGAACCTCCGAGCGAGGGGCTCTCCTTTGTCAGACACCAGCGGGCGCACCGCGGTCGCCTAGATCGGCAAGTGGCGTGCGTCTTGCTGTATTCAGCAGCAGGGGAGGTCTAGATGGATATCACTCAGCTGCTGACGTTTGCACATCGCGAAGGAGCTTCCGACGTCCACCTGTCCGCTGGGGAGCCGCCAATGGTGCGTATCCACGGCGACATGAAGAAGATTGAGCACCCAGTGCTGAGCGCGGAACAGGTGCACACGATGGTGTTCGACATCATGGGTGACGCCGTGCGCAAGACATTTCAGGAAACCAACGACGTCGACTTCTCGTTCGAGTTGGGCAACATCGCCCGGTTCCGGGTCAACGTGTTTCGGACCCGCCGCGGCGACGGTGCGGTCTTTCGAACGATTCCCACGCAGGTCATGACCCTCGAAGAGCTCGGGCTGCCGCCGATCATGAAAGAGCTGTGCGAAAAGGAGAAGGGCTTGGTCCTTGTGACCGGACCCACCGGCTCGGGCAAGTCGACGACGCTCGCGGCGATGATCGACCACATCAACGAGACGTTTGAGGGCCACATCCTCACCATCGAAGATCCGATCGAATTCGTGCATTCTTCAAAGAAGTGCCTGGTCAACCAGCGCGAAGTCGGCCGCGACACGGCGTCGTTTAACTCCGCTCTGCGTGGCGCTCTGCGCGAGGATCCCGACGTCATCCTCGTCGGCGAAATGCGCGACCTGGAGACGATCTCGCTGGCGCTGACGGCGGCGGAGACGGGGCATTTGGTGTTCGGAACGCTGCACACTTCCAGCGCACCGAAGACCGTCGACCGCGTCATCGACGTTTTCCCCGCGGCACAGCAGGGACAGATTCGGACGATGTTCGCCGAATCGATCCAAGCCGTGCTCACCCAGTCACTGTTGCGCAAGCGGGCTGGCGGTCGCATCGCGGCGTTGGAGATCCTGATCGGCACCCCCGCGGTGCGCAACCTGATCCGTGAGAACAAGATCCACCAGATCCCGTCCAGCATGCAGACCGGCCAGGCCGTGGGCATGTGTACGCTCGACATGGCACTTCTCGAACTGGTCAACAAAGGCTTGGTGACGCGCGAGGAAGCGCAGTCGCGGACGCTGACGCCGAACCTCTTTGGTCCCGTGATCGCGGCAACGGACGCCAAACCCGGACAGCCGCGTTTCCAGCGGCCGATGGCGGGGCGCGCGTAGTGCCGAGCGGCGGAGCGTAGCAAATGGACATGCGGTCGCTCTTGGCGGAGATGGTGGAGCGCGGCGCGTCCGACCTGTACCTCACCGTCGACAGTCCACCTATGCTGCGCATCGAGGGTGTCACGCAGCCCTTGGGCAGCGAAGTGGTGGGGCCAAAGGAGGTCGAGCTCCTGGCGAATTCGCTCATGAGCGAGCGCCAGCGCGCCGCCTTCGACGACAAGCTCGAGATGAACTTGGCAATCGCGTCGGAGCGTCTCGGGCGATTCCGTGTCAACGTCTTTCGGCAGCGTGGCGCGGCCAGTGTGGTCATTCGACAGATCAAAACGCAGATCCCAACACTCGATGAGCTGCAACTGCCGGCCATCCTGAAAACGATCGCGATGAGTCGCCGCGGCATGGTGCTGGTCACCGGCGCAACGGGCTCAGGCAAGTCAACGACGCAGGCAGCGATGCTCGACTACCGCAACGAGACGACGCCCGGCCACATTCTCACCGTCGAGGATCCGATCGAGTTCGTCCACACTCACAAGAAGTGCATCGTCAACCAGCGCGAGGTCGGTTTCGACACGATCTCCTTCAACGAAGCGTTACGGAACACGCTGCGGCAGGCGCCGGACGTGATCCTGATCGGTGAGGTTCGCGATCTCGAAACGATGGAGGCGGCGATCACGTTCGCCGAAACCGGCCACCTCTGCTTGGCGACGCTGCACTCGAACAACGCCAACCAGGCGATCGAACGAGTGATGAACTTCTTTCCCGTTGCCCGTCACGCCGAGATCTTCCTACAACTCTCTCTCAACCTCCGCGCCATCATCTCCCAGCGGCTGGTGCCAGGCATCGACGGCAAGCGCGTCGCCGCACTCGAGGTTCTGGTCGACACGCCGTGGGTGAAGGACCTCATCAAGAAAGGCGAGGCGGACACGCTGAAAGAAGCGATGGAGAAGAGCACGCAGGAAGGTGGACAAACCTTCGATCAGGCGATCTTCGCACTCTACGCCGAAGGACGGATCTCGGAGGAGCAGGCGCTGGCGAACGCGGACAGCGCCAACAACCTGCGCATTCGCATCAAGAACTTCGAGATCGCCGGCAAAGCGGGGCGGCACCAGCGGATGGCCGCGGCGTTGGGGGGAGAGGACTTCCGCATTGAGGGCGTCACGCCCACTCCGCACCACCGACGCATGTAGTGGCGCGATCACCCCGTCGGTGCACGCGTCGCACCCTGCAACCAATCCAGATACGCCTGAGACCCCGACGTGATCGGCAGAGCGATGATCTCGGGGGTTTGATACGAGTGCAGCGCCTTGACTCGCACTTCGAGATCGCCGACCAATGCGGCACGGGTCTTCATGACGAGGAGCAGTTCTTGGTCATGCTGCACCTGATCGTCCCAGCGGTAGATCGACTCGATGGGACCGACGATGTTGACGCACGCCGCCAGCTGGTCGCCGACCACCGCGGTCGCGATACGCTCCCCCTCATCGCGGGAGCCGACCGTCACCAGCACGACAACACATTCGATCGTGTCCATCCGCCTCACCGCGCGCCGCGCCACTCGGCGACCAATGTCTGGTAGTTGATCGTGGCCTGGCCGGTGGGCTGCGGCTCCCGCTCGCGCCGCAGCCAGCGCAGCAGTCGCTGCCACAGGGAGAGCCGGACGACGGCCGTGCGACGGCGCGGCAGCAGGCCGCGCGCATGCAGGTATTCGCGTGCGGCAATCGTGCTTGCCTGCGTGAGATGGCCGCGTCGCTCGATGTCCGCCAACGAGTTGGCGAGGCGCTCAGGCGTGTACCCGGACGTCTCGATCAGATTGTTGGCTACCTGCGCCACCGCCGGCAGGGTCAGGTGGCCATCTTGGTACAAGCACACCGCCGTCTGGAAGTAGTTGTAGGTCGGTACCAGCCGCGATCCAAAGAGCCTGAAGTGCGCCGGTGGTGTCCGCCGTTCGAGGTTGATGTAGATTCGTGTCACCACATCTTCGTGACGCGCGGCAGCCGCCAGATCCTTCGCCTGCGCGATGAGCTTCGGGTCGACGCCAATCGTCTCCAGCACGTCGTCGAGCTCGTCCGCCGCGAGGCGGTTCGCCAACACGTCGGCGTAGAGCGAGTAGATGATCGGATCCGATTCCCAATCGTCGCCGAACAGGATCTCTGTCGACTCCGGCGACATCTCAGCGCGGCTCTTCAAGAGCTCGGTCAGCTTGTAGCCGACTTGTTCGCGCAGATGGCGGAACTTGCCGCGCACCAGATTGTGCAGCTGGTTCTTGAATACGATGCCGTCGTACTCGATGCCGTCGAGCGCCAGTTTCTCCTTGATGGCTTTGGCGATCTGCGGCGGGCTGGCGGAAATGAAGTAGACTCGGACCTCGCGCCCCGCCGTGGTCGCCACGTCGCGCAATGCGCGGATCAAGGGGACAACCCCTGGCACAGCGACTTTGTCTTCGGGTTTCTCGAACGGGATGCGCACCAGCTCGCGCAGCGACTCGAACTCGCTCTTGAGATACGTCTTGTCCAAGTCCCAGCGGAAGATGACCACCCGCGAGGGCTCGGGACCCTGGCGTTTTGCGCGGCGCCGCACCATCACAGCTGCTCGATGGCGGAGGCGATCTCACGCGTCACACCGTCGCGCACCGCCTTGGCCGCCACCTTGACTGCATTCTTCACGGCACGGGCGTTCGAGCGGCCGTGCGACTTGATCAATAGCTGCTCGAATCCGAGAAACGGCGCCCCACCGTAGGCGGCGAAGTCAGTCAAATCACGCAACCGACCGAAGCCACTCGCGAGCATCATGAGGCCCAGTTTCCAACGCCAGTTTTCCCGGGCCGCTGTCCCGGCGAGATCCACAACCAGCTCGGCCAGGCCTTCGAGCATCTTCAGCGCGACATTGCCGAGGAGACCTTCGCAGATAATCACGTCGGCCTTGCCCTTGGCGAGATCGTTGCCTTCGATGTTGCCGATGAAGTTGAGGTCGGGGATCGACTTGAGCAGGCGGTGGGCTTGCACCAGGATGTCACCACCCTTGGTCTCCTCAGTACCCATGTTCAGCAAAGCGACGCGCGGGCTGTCGACTTTCGAGATGCGCCGCGCGTAGGCATTGCCCATCAGAGCGAACTGCACCAGATCCATCGCGTCGCACCGGATGGTGGCACCGACATCGAGCAGCAGAGCGAGCTCGTCTTGCCCGGCATACTCGGTTTGCCGCGGATAGACGCTAGCCAGCGCAGCGCGTCGCACGTTGTGGATCGGCTTGAATTGCTGCGCGCAGGCCAGCACGGCAGCGCCCGTGTTGCCCGCAGTCACCAGTGCATCCGCCTCTCCCTCGGCGACCAGCCGGGCCGCAACCAGAACGGAAGCGTGGCGCTTAATCCGGATCGCCGTCTTCGGATCTTCGGCCATCTCGATGAACTCACGGGCATGCTGGATACTGATGTTCTCCGGATTGTACGTCGTGGCGCCCAGGATCTCCTGGATCCGCTGCTCGTCACCCACTAGCGTGCACTGGATGTCGGTCTCGAGCGACAGCTGCGCTACGCCTTTGACGACTTCGTCCGGGGCGAAGTCGCCGCCCATCGCATCAATCGCTATCGTGGGCATGGTCCGCGGTTACGAAATACTCAAGCCGGGTTTCACGCGCCGCTCGGCGGCCAGGCGCTTGCGCAGCTCCGGCTCGGTCAGCCGGTACTTGAACGCTTTGCGGCCGTTGACCAGCAGCACCGGGATCTCCATACCGTAGCGCGCCTCGAGCTCCGCATCGCCGGAGATGTCAACCTCGGTAACCGTGCCGCCCAGCTCCCGTGCCACTGGGCAGGCGATTTCCTTCATGTCAGCGCACAGATGGCATCCCGGTCGGCTATAGAGTGTGAGCACGATCGGCGCCATGGCAGTTGCATACCGTCGCACCGCTCGGTTGACAAGTCTGAACGGTTCTTCTAGGGAATTCTTCCTTTCGAATCTGGAGATCACCTATGAGCTATGCAGTCATTCGCACCGGCGGAAAACAGTACCGTGTCGCCCCTGGAGACGTCATCCGGGTCGAGAAGCTTAGCGGCGAGCCGGGTGCCGAGGTGGAGTTCACCGAAGTGCTCATGACCGAGAATGACGGCGGGTTCTGCGTTGGCACACCGTTGATCGCAGGGGCGCGCGTGACGGGTCAGGTCGTGCAGCAAGGCAAGGCGAAGAAGATACTGGTCTTCAAGAAGAAGCGCCGCAAGAACTACCGCCGCCACCAAGGCCATCGCCAACAGTTCACCGCCGTACGCGTAACCCAGATCGAATCCGGAGCAGAGAGTCATGGCGCATAAAAAAGGACAAGGCAGCACCCGCAACGGGCGCGACAGCAACGGGCAACGACGCGGCGTGAAAGTGTACGCCGGCCAGGTGGCCAAGGCCGGGAACATCCTGGTGCGCCAAGTCGGGACGCGTATCCACCCGGGCAAGAACGTCGGCATGGGTCGCGACTTCACCCTGTTCGCCAAGATCGACGGCATCGTGCAATACGAGCGCGTCGGCAAGGACCGGAAGCAAGTCCACATTTTTCCGGCCTGACGGCACCCGCACTCCAGCCTCCGCCATCGGCGTAGGGTCCGCTGTGCGGACCATTTCCTTGATCGCCAAAGAGGTCCGCACAGCGGACCCTACAAGGTCAGATCGGGATCCGTCATATGGCAGCGCCAAGCATGCTGTGGCCGCGCACTTTTCTTTCTCGCGCGGCATCGCTACCCTCCGCGCACAGAGCAATGAAATTCATCGACGAAGCTGAAGTCCACGTGCACGCTGGTGATGGCGGGCGCGGCTGCGTCAGCTTCCTGCGCGAGAAATACAAGCCTTCCGGCGGACCCAACGGTGGTGATGGCGGCGACGGCGGCCACGTCATCTTCGAGGTACATCCCGGACTCACGACGCTTCTCGACTTCAAGTTCCAGCCCCTGCTCAAAGCCGGGCGCGGCGAACACGGCCGCGGCAAGGAGCAGTACGGGAAACGCGGTGAAGACCGAGCGGTACGCGTTCCACCCGGAACCATCGTGCGCAACAAAGAGACCGGTGAGCTGATCGCCGATCTGCACGAACCCTACGAGCGTGCCATTGTGGCGCACGGCGGGCGCGGCGGGCGTGGCAACATGCACTTCGCGACGTCGACCAACCAAGCCCCGCGCCACGCGCAGCCTGGTACACCGGGCGAGGATCTGCAGCTCCACCTCGAGTTGCACCTCATGGCTGACGTCGGACTGGTCGGCTACCCCAACGCCGGCAAGTCGACGTTGATCAGCAAGGTATCAGC
Organism: Binatia bacterium; assembly: GCA_041497995.1. Lineage (GTDB taxonomy): Bacteria > Desulfobacterota > Binatia > HRBIN30 > HRBIN30 > DATKMS01. The sequence continues at coordinate 9,027 of JBGQHM010000273.1, forward strand.
GGCGCGTCCGCGCATTGCCGACTACCCGTTCACGACTTTGGTGCCCCACCTCGGCGTCGTGCGCATCGACGAAGAAGCGAGCTTCGTGCTGGCCGACATTCCCGGTCTGATCGAAGGCGCACACCGCGGTCTCGGGCTCGGACACCGCTTCCTGCGCCATGTGTCGCGTACCAGCGTGCTCATCCATCTGATCGACGCCAGCGGCCTCAGCGGCCGCGATCCGTTGGATGACTACGAGACGATCAACCGCGAGCTCGAGGC
>JBGQHM010000274.1:0-9232 GCA_041497995.1 Binatia bacterium
ATTGCTCCATACGCTCCCTCCTTTCCTCCCCGCGTAGCCGCAGCATGGGCTTCAGGGACGTGCGACCGAGGCACGGCGGGCCAGCCGATTGGGGATCTGTCGCTGTATCCAGGCGCGCAAATGTCATTCTCCCACTCCCTTTGCGTGGGAATTATTCCCACGGTGAACGATACACTACGCGGGAATTTTTCCCACGTCAAGTGAATTTGCGAAAAATTTGTGGTAAGTAGTCACACGTGGCGGAGACGACGGCACAAAATGCGGAGACGGCAGACCGGCTACTCGCGGTCTTGCGGCGGATATTTCGTCCGTTGGTGCGGCTGCTTCTCGCGAACTCGATTCCGTATCCCTTTGTTTCGAACCTCTTGCGAGGTGTCTACGTTGACGTTGCAGTGAAGGAGTTCCCGGTCGCGGACAAGCGGCAGACCGACAGCCGGATCACCCTGTTGACCGGGATACACCGCAAGGACGTCAAGCGCCTGCGCGGCCAGCGACGTCTGCAATTGCGCCCGCCGCGTACGGTCGCGCTCGGATCGCAACTGATCGCGCGTTGGACAACCCTCCCCGAATATCTGAACGAACAAGGTATGCCGCGACCGCTGCCGCGGGTCGCTGCGGAGGGAAGTGTTCCTTCCTTCGAATCCCTGGTGCGATCGCTGAACACCGATATCCGCCCGCGCGTGGTTCTCGATGAATGGCTGCGACTCGGCATCGCGCACGTGGATGCCGACGACCGCGTCTGTTTGAACGTCCAGGCGTTCATCCCTCCCACAGGGTCGGAGGAGATGACGTACTACTTCGGGCGAAATCTTCACGATCACATTGCGGCGGCCGTCCGCAACATGATGGGTGAGCCGGGTGAGCTAGGATCTCTGCTCGACCGCAGCGTGAACTATAACAACCTGAGCAACGCAGCCGTAGCGGAGTTGACGGCGATCGCCAAGCAGCGGGCGATGGAGGTATTGCAGGAGCTCAATGCGCGCGCGCTTCAACTGCAGCAGCGCGATTCCGGTCAGCCAGGTGCATCGCAGCGCTTCAACTTCGGGCTCTATCTCTTCGTCGAAGATCAGGCTGCAGACGTTACAGTGGAGCCCGATGATCATGAGTAGGGACCACTGCTTCTTGTCCAGGCCGCTGGCGATCGCACTCCTTGTCTGGTGCCTAGCGTGCGCCACAGCCGCGGCGGCCAACAATTGCACCGACGGTGGTCGATCTCGACCCGACGAGGGCGGGGTCGGCGGCACAGGCCTGCAACCGACGGCGCCCGACGACGACGACAGCGGCGTCGGCGGAACGGGAATCTCCGCTGGCGGCGACACCGGCATCATTGGCACGGTCACGGGTTTCGCCAGCATCTGTGTCGGCGGCGTTGAGATCCACTACGGCGCCGACACACCGGTACAAATGGATGGCACATCGGCCACAGCGGCGCGGCTAGCCGTCGGGCAAGTTGTTGAGGTGGTGGCGACCGGCAGCGGCTCTGAGATGAACGCGCGGCAGATCACTGTCCGCCATGTTGTCAGCGGGCCAGTGACTCGCGTCGACTATGAACACAACGAGATCGACGTCATCGGCCAGACGGTTCAGCTGTCACCAGTCACGCGCGGTGGCAACGAGCAACAGGACTCGGCCGTGGCGGCGGCATACCCGCTGAGCTCGTTCGTGCAGGTGAGCGGAATGCGGCGGGCGGATGGCGTCGTGGTAGCGTCGCGCGTGAGTCGCACCGAAGTGAGCGACGTGGCGCAGGTAGCGGGACCGGTCACGAAGTCTGCGTCCGGGATGCTGACGATTGCCGGTACGCCGGTACACATCGACAGCGGCACACACCTCGCGATCGGCGATGAAGTACGCGTGGTCGGCAACTGGGACGGCGGCGCGATCGCGGCCCGTTCAGTCGAGTCGATTCCACGCGTTCCATTTGACGGCCGCGTGGCGCGAGTGGACATCGAGGGATTTGCGCGCCAGACGACTGGGCAGCAACTGCAGGTGGGTGCCTTCTCTGTTGAGCTGCCAGCGGCGGCGGCCCAAGACGCGCCGCGGCTGTCTGCGCCGGACACACGCATCCGCATCCAAGGCATCGTGCGCGATCACCACGTCATCGTCGAGCATATCGGTCTCATGGACGAGCTACCTTCTCTTCCTCCGTTCCCTCAGAGGAATACACAAGGGCTGACAGGCGGAAGACCAAGTGGCGGGCGAGATGGGGTCGGCGCACCCCCGCCAGATCACGCTGAGCTCGGGGAACATGAAGGACTACCCGCGCGCGACGGCCAGAACGCGAGGCCAGAAGGAAATGGCGGATTTGCCGTACCGTCGCGCCCCGAGCGGAGCGATCGACCGCAGATACCGGACCGCCCGTCTATGCCGCAGGTACCGGATCGACCGTCCAGGCCGGAGATACCAGATCACCCGCCGGTGCCGCAGATACCGGACCGGCCAGCGCGTCCTGAGCGACCGCCCGCTCCTGCGAGGCCAGACATGCGCGGCCGGCCGTAGCAGACGCGGCTGTTCCGCAAGTAGCGCGGCTATCGACGATCACCACGTATACGCGAGCTGCAGGCCGGTGCCGGCGTCGGGGCTGCCTTTGGCGAGGCCCGCAGAAGCGTAGACGTCGACAGCCCAATGCCTGTCGAACTGCCACGATCCGAACGGAATCAGCTCGAGGCGTTCACCGATCGATGCGGACGGGGACTGCCGGTAGTCCAGGAACAGTCCTGCGTGCACTCTCTCGATGATTCGATAGATCCCACCGACAGATCCCAGGAAGACGTCATCGAGGTTGATCCCCGGCGGGCTGCCGAGGAATCGATAGCCGAATGTGGCGAACGGCGTGAATCTGTCCACTGACCAAAAGAACCCGCTCTCCAAACCAAAGTCGAACTTGCCTGTCCCAAGGCCGTCACTCCTACTGGCCGTGGGAAACTTGATGAGGCCGACGAAATCGACGAATGGTATCCAGGCCGCCGGCGGCTCGAGAGTGTAGGCGCCACGCAGGAGAATGTCCCCCAGACCATCGGACTGACCGCCGGTGGTCTGAATCGGTCCGCTTGGTCCTTGAACAAACCCGGCCGGCCCATTGATACGCAAGTACGGCACAGTGCCTTGTATGCTCCACTGGCCGATCTCCGCCTTGGCAATCAGGGGTAGATACGAGATCTCGGTGGTGTCCGAGGTGCCGTATGTTCCGCTGCTGTAGTGGTAGCCCAGGCTCACTTTGAAGATGGAGTGCAGGGACTCCATCGCGGCGCACTCGCCACCGCACAAGATCGTGAATGCACCGAGGGCGACGACCGAGCGCGACCACCGCGAATTCATCCTCCCGCAGCTACGGCATCCTCGGCGGAACCACAAGACGGGAGTTGCACGCGCGGGCACCTTCGCCGTGTGCCGCAGCACAGTAGGCGATGGAGCTTTCGCGCGGCGGCGTGCTCGCTATAATGCCGCATGGCTCTGCACGCGCACGCGCCGACCGCCCCGTCGGTCGACCCGGCGGCACGGTGGCGGCGTATCGGTGGTGCGCTTGTGCTGCTGTGCGGCGCCGTATCCATCGCTTCGTTCTTCAAGTCCGACCCGTCGCGAAACGACTTCGAACGTTTCGAAGACCTCCGTCTGCTCTTTTTGTACTTCACACTCTTCACCGGACTCTGCAGCGTCTACGTGGCGGTATACTTTCAGCGCGACGCGGTCCCTCGTCGGACCTTGGTGGTGACCTGCGTCGCTTGTGTCGCGGTGCTGCTCGCCGGTTTCCCGGTGGGTTCGAAGGATGTATTCTTCTACGCCTTCTACGGAAAAATCTGGGGCTTCTACCATGCCAACCCGTACCTGGCGACCATCGCCGATTTCCCGTCCGATCCGTGGCAAGCACTGGTTCAAGCGCAGTGGCGCGACAAGCCGGCGCTCTATGGACCACTGGCATTGGAGCAGAGCTGGCTGATTCAGGCCCTCGCCGGCGAGCACCTCTGGTGCACCGTGTGGCTGTACAAAGCGTGTGCGACCGCCACGCTGATCCTCACCCTCGGGGTGGCCGATGCGATGCTGCGACAGACCGCCGCCGGAAATGGGCTGGGGGCGACGCGGCTACCGCTGCTTGCGTGGAATCCGCTCTTCCTCTTCGAGTGTTCCGGCAACGCCCACAATGAGATCACCATGGTCTTGTTGCTGCTCGCAGCGCTGTGGTGTTGGCGGGGTGGGCATAGCACTGCGGCGCTCGGCCTGCTGGTGCTGTCCGTTTGGTACAAGTGGTACAGCGTCATCTTCATCCCCGCGTTCCTGGTCGCCGAGTTGCGACGGGCCGGAATCCGCGCCGCGGTTCGTGACGCCTTGGTCTGCGCTGTCGCCGCCGTGCTGTTCGGTTGGGTGCTGCTCGCACCGCTGCCCGGGTCCCTCCTTCCGGTTATCGATGCGCTGCTACACTCGGGCGCGACCCGCGGGATCTATCCTTCGGAGCTGTCGCCGCCACTCGCCGCGCTGTTCTGGAGCTTGCGCGCCAGCGGACTCATGGAAACCGACTTGGGGTTCCATTTGTTTCACGGTGTACGCGTCGCGCTCTTTGGCGTTGCGGTCGTTGCGATTTTCACCCGGCAGTGGCGGGCCGCCGAACCGTTTGCTGCGCTGCGCGAAAGTTGTTGCTTGATCGCCGGTGCATTCTTTCTGCTGTTGGTCACCATCTTGCCGCCGTGGCATCTCCTCCTCGTCATTGCGCTTGCGGTCATTTGTGGACGCGAACCGTTCCTGTTGGCCGCGGTCGTCCTCACGGTGCTGGCCATGCTCAGTTACTTCCTCACCTTTGCTATGGCGACGGTGATGGTCTGCCTGGTGGTCGGCACCCTCTGGTTGATGCGTCACTTCCGTCCTCAAGAGATCCCTGCTGCGGGCTGAGCCCACACGGCGAGTTTTGGCCAGCGGCGTTGGGTTGTGATAGCCTGCGATGAAATGAAACGGGTTACAGCGATATGTGCCTTCGGCGCGCTGCTAGCGGCAGCCGTCGTGTTATGCGGCGGCTTAGGCGCCACGCCCCAGAGCCAGGCCCAGGGAGCAGTCTCGGACTGCAACGGGCAAAGTGACGGCACGCCGTGCAGTGGCGACAACGGGGTCACGAACCTGTGCATTCTGTCCGGAGCCACCTGCCAGAACGGCCTGTGCAGCGGAGCACGGATGTCCTGCCCGCCACCCCAACAGTGCGCGCAGAACGCCGGCAATTGCATCAACCCTTTGCGAGACCGCGAGCTCGAGCGTGAAATAGAGCGCCGGCGCTGAACGCGAAGCTGCTGTTGTTCCTGCTCCTGCGTGCATTGATAGTCGTCAGTGAATCCGCCAACATCCACCGCAAGCTGCCGCATCATTCTAGTGTGAGGTCCCAGACAGGTGGCGCAGCGTTGATTCATCGGGGGTGACATGCGGTCACAGCTACGAATCGCCGACTTGAAGCGCGATCACAACAGTGCAAGCAGGGCACTGACCTTCAACGTCCCTTCACTCGTTGCTGAAGCGATCGACCAGCTTGCCAAGAAACTTGGTGCGTCGAAGGCGGCTGTCGTGCTTGCACTGCTCAACGAGGGGTTGGACGTGGCCGGGAAGAAGCGTGGCGGGCGTCGCGAGAAATAGTGAGACGACGACGCGATGCTAGCGTCGGCTCAGCCACTGACGCTAGCCCAATTTGCCCACGACGCGTTGATGTCTTGCGTTTCGTCGGATGCGGCGCGGCATTGATTGCCTTTGCAACCCTGCCATCGCCCGGCGCACGGCGTCGGGGTCGAGACTGAGCGCTTCGCAGATCACTATGAATGAAAACGGCGCAAGCTGGTTGCTGCGCACCCACATCTCGGCCTCGGTACGGAGCTGCCCAGCGCTCCCGCAGTAACTCCGTATGCCGTCTTCCAAGACGGCAAGCATCAGGGCTTTGGTGCCGGTGTAGTCACTGATCTGCGGCTCGCCCCCGCCGACTGTGCCCGTCGAGATGATCTGCTGGAGAAGGTCCTCTGTGTCCATCGAGAATTCCTATCGAAGCAACGTCACTCCCACATTCTCATCGACCGAATTCAAACGAAGCGATCAGCCACAGCGCCATCACGATGGCAGAGAGGACCAGCCAGGCGCGCGTGGAGTCTGGACGAGGAGCGCCAATTGATACGGAAGCCGTCACACTGGGCGGTGCCAGTGACGACCAACTTGTTCCGTGCGCGGCGGTCTCCAACACGTCGGGCAGGCCATTCCGGTTCGCATCAACGTTCGCCAGCACTCCTTCATACAGCCGGCGTGCGGTCGCAGGCATCTCGTCCACACTTCCGTATTCCTGACCATTGAAGACAATCCTCGCATTCGACAGCGGTTGAGCCAGACCCCTACCGCTCGCCGTATGCGCCATCATCCGCTCGTACACCCGCCGATCATCGTCAGGCATCTCGTCCACGCTCGCATACTCCCGCCCGTTGATGCGGATCTTGGTCTTCACGGTTAGGTTTGTAGCCACGCTTCTCTCCTTGGGCCTGACACAAAGCGAGATCCGTACCGGCTGGGCACAGGCGTCGTGGAAAGGTCCCAACGGAGTGGACGATGTCACGCAGCCCCTCACTCACTGCCACCCGCTCCAATCTGAACGCCGATTCAGGACCCGAAAAAGCCGCCAGGGACCTTTGCTGACGGCACGCACGGCGCCACCTTCCGCCACCACTTTCGCCTTCTCGCCGCCTTACGTCCGTCAAAGCGGGTGGGGGCAGTCGGCAACGTAGCAGCGGGCAATGCATTGGCGCAGATGCCGCGCGTGCTCGACGTCACGGCGCAAGTCCCGCAGTGCGCGATCCGCGCCTACGTCCTCGGCGAGCGGGCGCACGACCTCGATGTCACAGCCGTGCGACCGTCGTATCGGGTGAGGTCACGTTCGAGGACGGCGAAGCGACGGGCGCGCGTCCAGGCGGGCTGCGCCGCGGCACGACGCGATCGGCTGCCGCGTGATCGGTTCTGAAGCGCTGGAGTCGAGGGAGCCGGTGGTAAATGGCTGGAGCGCAGTTACCGTACCGCGCAGCGACCCCTCAAGCGATACCCAACGCACGTTTCGCACTGGCCCAGTGCGCCCGGCGTTCATCTAAGCCGGCATCCCCGCCATTGACGGCCTCGCAGATGGCGACGAAGCGGCCGTCGTCAGTGCAGTCGTCCGCCAACTCATTCAAACCTCGAGATTGCCAGAAGGAGGCGGCGGAGAGCGCGGCGGGCTGCGGCTGCTCGAGGAGCTCGGGTTGGGCCTCCAGCGGCAACGCCAGCGCCTGGCCGACGCGGCGGTAGTTGTCACGTCCGGTGACCTGGATGAGTCCGCGGCCCCGAAATCTCCATCCGTCTCCACTCACTTCATCGCCGTTGCCGAGTCTGTTGGCATAGACACGACTCGCGAGTCGCTCGGGGTTGTGTTCGTACGGCGCGGCGGCCGCGAGAGATGGGAATCGCTTTGGCCATACGGCCGTAAGTCGCTGGGCAGAGTAGTTCAGATTCTCGACCAGGGTGCGCAGCTCGCGCGACTCGACCGCGATCTGCGCCAGGAAGGCCGCTTCCCTGCGCGGGTTGCTGATCGCATAGCGCGCCATCGCGTCGTTCAGCACATCCGTCCATGCTTCCGAGTCTGCATTCGGCATGATGCCCTGGAGCTGGTCTCGCATGATCATGGCCTCGTCTCCTCTCTCCGGCTGTCCCTTCGGTTCAGCGAACGTCCTGCCCGCATCGCCCTGCGCCGCTCATTTCCGTTTGTGTCTTGTAGTGACGCGTGACGGTCGATGTCAAGCACTTCTCGGGCGCGTCATGAGAGATTCCGCATTCCGCACTCGCGCCAACGCGATCAATCCAACCCGAGCACGCGCGACAGCACCCATTCAAACACGCGCTGTGGCAGCACCTGCTTGGCCGGGATCACGATGCGCTGCCCGAGCATGCCGACGCTGTAGCGCAGCTGCGGTGACGGGTCGCGCAAGATGCGCTCGACGAGCTGGGCGACGGGCTCGGGAGTCGACGCGCCCGCTTCGTCCTTGTCTTGCTGTACCTTGAATTTTTCCAAGGCAGCGCGATACGCCTCGTTGGTTGCGGCGCCGCCAACCATACGGCGCGCCGTCGGCAGTTGGGTGCGAGGACGACCTTCTGCGCTGGCTCGGCCATGGAGATCCCCCTTTTGCGCTGCTCTACATGGACCCTATGGTTGGGGCAAGCGAACGATGCGCCGTACAGGGCCGGATCGTTACGCCCAGAGAAGGAGACCGGCCACGACTCCCAGCACCACCAGAACTGCGGCGCACGCCCACACGACGCGACGGGCTGTCCAAGCGCCGGCCGGGAGACGGCCCTTTTCACGGCACGAGCGACAGACGGCTCGACGCGTGGTGAGACCCATGACTAGCTCAACACAATCGCCGCAACAGAGGGCGCCGCAGGTCGCGCACGGACCGGCCGCCAACGCATGACAGTAAACGCAGTAGGTCTCGTCGGGTGTGAATGGCTGTGGAGTACCCATCGTGATCCAGCCTGACACTGCCACCCACGAACGGCTTCAGGCCATCATGTCGTGGCACTCAACCGCGGACGTTTCGGCAGCTTGCGCAACCCCATCCACGCGAGCGCGGCGATGTGGCTGGCGACTTCCTCGACCGGCGGCTTGCGCGTTTCCGTCCACCACTGGCCGACGAAGGTCACCATGCCGACCAGGGCGTGCGCGTAGATCGGCGCGGTCTTCGGGTCGTAACCCGCCTTCTTGAACGCCGTGGTGAATACGTTGGCGACGCGCTCGGCGACGTCGTTGAGGAGACTCGACATGCCGCCGCGTGCGAACGTGACCGGGGCGTCGCGCGAGAGTACGACGAACCCGTCCGGCTGCTCCTTGACGTACGTCAGGAAGGCTAACGCCGCACGTTCGACGCGTTGGCGCGGCGTACCGGAGGAAATGCTCTCCGAGATGCGCTGCACGACGTAGTCCATCTCGCGGTCGACGACGACAGCATACAATCCCTCCTTCCCTCCGAAGTGTTCATAGACGATGGGCTTCGACACCTTGGCGCGTTCGGCGATTTCTTCCACCGATGTGGCTTCGTAGCCGCGCTTCGCAAATGTGGCGCGGCCGATTTCGATGAGTTGCGTCCGGCGAGCGGCGGCAGTGAGCCGTCCCCTCGCGACTGATGAATTTCGCTGCAGCATGTTGACATGGGTACTACGCTCGCGTAGGTTACGCAACCGTAGGCTACGACAACGTAGCCGTAGCCAC
>JBGQHM010000275.1:0-9223 GCA_041497995.1 Binatia bacterium
CCGGCGTCGGTGGTGCACAACTGGGAACGCGAGGCAGCGCGCTTCGCGTCGGGGCTGCGCGTGCTGCTGCTCACCAGCGGCAAGACGCGGCACGAGCTGCGCCGCGAGATCCCGGCGCATGACCTCATCGTGACGAACTATGCCTTGCTGCGGCGCGACATCGAAGCGTGGCGCGCCGTCGAGCTGCGCGCCGCCATCCTCGACGAAGCGCAGAACATCAAGAACCCGGATGCGGTCGTGACGCGCGCCGCGCTGACGCTGCGGGCGCGCTACCGGCTGGCGTTGACCGGTACGCCGCTGGAGAACCGCGCCCTCGACCTGTGGAGCATCATGCAGTTCGTCAACCCCGGCTATTTGGGTATCCGTTCCCAGTTCGAGAGCCGTTACGACCGCCTGGATGCGCCGCCGCACGTCCGTACGTTACTCGCGGCCAAACTGCGTCCGGTGCTGCTGCGACGAACGAAGTTGGAGGTGGCGCCAGAGCTACCGGAGCGCATCGAGGAGCGTCTCGACTGTGAGATGACGAAAGAGCAGCGGCAGTTGTATCTGGCGGAGCTGCGCCGCAGCCGCGCCCTGGTCGATCGCTTGAGCGGCGCACCTGGTGGCATCACGCAGAACAAGATCCACATCCTCGCCGCGTTGATCCGGCTGCGGCAGATCTGTTGCCACCCGGCACTGGCCGGCGGCAAGGTGAGCCTCGGGTCGGGGAAGTTCGACGCGCTGTTCGAGCTGCTCGAACCGCTGCTTGCCGAAGGGCACAAGGTGTTGCTGTTCTCGCAGTTCGTCGAATGCCTCAAGCTGCTCAAGGCCGAATTCAAAGTGCGCGGCATCGCCTTCCACCTCTTGACCGGACAGACGGTGAAGCGGCAGCAAGTCGTGGACGCGTTTCAGGGCGACCCGCAAGCGAGCGTGTTTCTGATCTCGCTGAAAGCCGGCGGCACCGGCCTCAACCTCACCGCCGCCAGCTACGTCGTCCTCTTCGATCCATGGTGGAACCCGGCGGTCGAAGCGCAAGCCATCGACCGCACCCACCGCATCGGCCAAGACCGCACGGTCATCGCCTACCGCATGCTGACGTCGGGCACCATCGAGGAAAAGATCTGGGAGCTGCAACAGCGCAAAGCGGCGCTCGCCCGCGACATCCTCGGCGAAGGCGGCTTCGCGCGCGCGCTGACGCGGGACGATTTGGACTATCTGTTGGCAGAAGTGTGAGGTCGCCATCGATCCACATTGTGTGTACACAATCATGCTACACTGTTGCTGTACCTTCATGATAAGCGTACGATATAAGATTGGACAGTATGGACAAGGTGGACAGTAGTGGAGCGTGAGCCGCTGATCCCCAAGCATGGGGGTTACCGGAAGCTCAAGAGCTTCCAGGTGGCGCAGCTGGTCTATGACCTCACGCTGCGGTTTTGCGATCGCTACATCTCTCTCCGCAGCCGCACCCATGACCAGATGGTGCAGGCTGCCCGTTCGGGGGTGCAGAACATCGCCGAGGGCAGCCAGGCGAGCGGCACCTCGAAAAAGATGGAGCTGAAGCTGACCAACGTGGCGCGCGCCAGCCTGGAAGAGCTGCGCCTCGACTATGAAGATTTCCTCCGGCAGCACGGCCAGCCGGTCTGGCCTCGAGACGACCCGCGCCGCGCCGATCTGATCGCCCGCCGCCCGGCCACCGCCGACGCCGTGGCGGAATGGGTGCGGGAGGTCCGGAGTGGACAACATGGACGGCATGGACAGGGTGGACGGGCTGGAGCCGGCACGGCGTCCACTGGGTCCATTTCGTCCACTGCGTCGACCTCGTCTTATCCTGAGATCGCAGCGAACGCCGCGCTGGCCTTGATCGCGGTGGCCTGCAGCCTACTCGACCGCCAGCTGGCGGCGCAGGCTTCAGCGTTCGAGCAGGAGGGCGGTTTCACCGAGCGCCTCTACCAGCGGCACCAAAGCAAGAGACGGGGTGCGTGAGCCGCTTCTCTGAGAAGCGAATCATCTCCGCTGGTGCGCTAACTTCCACGGTTCGACGTTGACTCGATGCTAGTCACACCACTAAGATCGCTCAACTGACTGCCAGCGAGCCCAACGCGCCAACGTTCGTCCCATAGTCACGGAACCTCTGCGATGCCGAATAAACATGGAGCGCGCCAGGCAGTTCGCACCGCTGGTCCATTGAGCGGGCAAGGCCGACTGCTTCGCGCAGAAAGACAGGCACGTTCGCCCCGCATCATCGCTGCGGCGATCTTCATGGCCCTCTTGTGCGGCATGCAGCGCGACATGGCGAGCGCTCAGCTGCTAACCGCGGGCGCCGCCGGGGTCGACCGCGATTCCGGCTCCGGTCGGCTCGACGCGTTTGCACCTGTCCAATCGGCGGTTGCAACGACGGCGCCGCCGACCTCACGGAATGTGTTCTTCGATCCCACTCAGAGCTCGATTCCCGCCGTTAATCTCGCCACTATGGTGGCGCTGTCGATCGACGACTCTTCGCAACTCAACGCATACGACTTCACGATCCAGTACGATTCAACGAAGGTGCGAGCGATCGCCGCCGACCCTCAGGCGCCTTTCACCGACAACTGCTCCTTCGCGTGCGCGACCCCCGGACCGACGCCGCCGGTGGGACTGGTCAATTGCTCATTGGCGTGCCAGACACCGGTGGCTGCAGCCCCGCCTGTCGACATCGTGAAGGTCACGTTTCAAGGTCAAGCGGATGGAAACAGCCCGCTGCAACTGACCAATTGTGGGTTGGCAATCATTCCGGGAATTTTTGAAACGCCGGTGCCGTGCACTCCGGCAGGCGGCAACATTGTGGTCGGTTTCACCAAGACGCCAACGCCAACCATCACCCCGACCATCACGCCGACCAACACCGCGACCCGGACGGGAACCAATACCGCGACGCCGACCAAGACGCCCACCGCCACGCCAAGCCAGACGCCAACGCGCACGCCAACGTCGACACCCACCTCAACTCGAACGCCCAGCCCAACAGCGACCGCGTCGAGTACCGCAACCCAAACCGCGACTTCAACGGCGACCCCAACGCGCACCACCACCGCCACGCCGACTCAGACGCCGACCGCAACAGCTACGCGCACTTCCACGCCGAGTCGAACGCCCTCGCCAACATCGACAGCCACGCCCACGGCGACGGCAACACCCACGAGGACCGCTACTGCAACGCTGACGGCGACCCGGACACCAACCCTCACGCCAACTGAAACGCCCACGCGGAGTCCCTCCAGGACCCCGACTGACACACCGACATCCACCCACACGCCAACGGCGACGGCAACTCAGACCGCGACGCCAACGCGCACGATCACGCCGACCGCAACCGAAACCCCGACGCGAACACCGACACGGACGCTCACGCCAACGCCTACCTCGACCAGCACGCGGACAGCAACGGCAACTCTGACATCAACACCGACGAGAACACTCACCAGGACACCGACAGTGACCCCAACGACCACGGTCACTCCCACGCAAACTTCGACCCCGACACTCACGTCCACACGTACGGCAACGCCAACGCTGACCGTGACGGCGACCGCAACCCCGACGCGAACGCAGACCCCAACCTACACCCCCACTTCGACGGCCACGGAGACGCCTACACGGACGCCTACGCTCACCGCGACGCCGACCCGAACATTCACGAACACTCCGACATCGACGCCGACGCGCACCGCCACGTCGACCGCGACATCCTCGCCCACTCGGACCAACACACCGACACGCACGGCGACGCCCACGCTGACCGTGACGGCCACCGCTAGCCTCACGCGAATGCTGACGCCGACCTACACTCCCACTCCAACGGCCACGGAGACGCCAACACGAACGTTCACGGTAACCTTCACACCGACACCCACTTCCACTGGGACCGCAACCCCAACGTCGACGCGAACGTTCACCAGCACCCCCACCTCGACACCGGCGCACACAACCACGTCCTCTCCAACGTCGACAACGACGGTCTCACCGACCTTCACGTCGACTCCGACCAGGACACTCACGAGCGTCCCGACGCCGACCTCCACCCCGCAGAGCACATCAACACCGACCGCGACGCTCACACCCTCGCCACCTCTCACGGCGACCGCGACTCACACGCCAACGCCCACCTCGACTCGAACTTCCACGGCCACTGCACCGAGCGATACGGCAACCCCGAGATCGACGGCGACTCCGACGACGTCTCCCACCTTTACGAGCACCGTCGCGCCGACTCAGACCTCAACCGCAGCGGTCACGGCCACACCGACAGGCGCGGGAACGCCAACGGTCACATCCACCGTGACGCCGACGCACACCCCGACTCTCACACCCAGCGCCACCCCAACGAACGTGGAGGTAGTCTGCACCGGAAGCTGCAACGGCGATGGCGAGGTGACCATCAACGAGCTGCTCATCATGGTGAACATCGCGCTGGGCACGGCATCGCTCTCCGACTGTGAGCCAGGCGATGCCAATCGGGACGGCGAGATTACGGTGAATGAGATCCTCGTGGCAGTGAACAACGCTCTGAACGGCTGCACCGTCACGGCGGCGAGCCGGTGGAATGGCGGGTTTGAAACCCGCCGCTACGCGAGTGAGAGCAACTCTGCAGCGAACTGAAACACTAACAGCGTGTCGGACTTGGCAGCCCGGAGCGACCCAACGGGGAGCGGACCATAGAAATGACGCTGGCCGCAGGCCCTAGAAAATCCGCTCGCGCGCTGCAGCGATGGCCCTCTGCCAATTGCGGAAGGTGGTGTCGCGCTGATCGGCGCTCCACTGCGGCTCGAAGATGCGGCCGGAGCGCCAGGTGTGCTTGACTTCGTCGAGGCTGCGCCACACGCCGGCTGCCAGGCCTGCCAGGTACGCGGCACCTAACGCCGACGCTTGGATCGACTGCGGGCGCTCGACGGGAAATCCCAGAACATCTGCGAGGTGCTGCAACAAGAAGTTGTTGGCGGCAGCTCCGCCGTCGACGCGCAGGCGCGCTGGACGCGGTGTCGAGGAATCTTCGAGCAAGGTCTCCAAGACTTCACGGCTGCGGTACGCAATCGCCTCGAGCACCGCGCGCACGACATGCGCGCGCGTGCTCCCGCGTGACAGGCCGCCGATGACGGCGCGCGCGTTCGGGTCCATGTGCGGCGTGCCGAGGCCTTGGAACGCCGGGACCGCCCAGACGCCGCCCGAATCGGGCACCTGGGCCGCCAACGGTCCGCTTTCCTCGAGCGTACGCAGGACCCCCAGGCCATCGCGCAGCCACTGCACCGCCGCGCCGGCGGTCATGGCCGTGCCTTCGAGACAAAAGCTGCGCTGGCCGTTCAGTCCCCACAAGATGAGTGGATACGCGCCGCGCATCGACAGCACCGGCATGTCGGCGGTATTGATGTCGGCCATCGCCGAGGTTCCATAGGTGATCTTCACCGCGCCTTTGTCGACGCCGATCTCGCCGAACATCGCCGCCTGCTGGTCACCGGCGATACCGGCGACAGGGACCACGGCGCCGAACGCCTCCACCGTTGTGTGCCCGTAGACTTCGCTCGATGAGCGCAATGCCGGCAGCATCGCTTGTGGGATCTGCAACACGGCGAGGGCGTTCTGATCCCACTCGTTGTTCATCGCATCGTAGAGGCTGGTGCACGATGCGTTGGAGTAGTCGGTGACGTGCGTGGCGCCGCCCGTGAGCTTCCACACCAGCCAGCTGTCGATCGTCCCGAAGCACAGCTCGTTGTTGGCCGCCCGCTGCATGCCGTTGGGCACCGCGCGCAGCACCCATTCGACCTTCGCCGCGGAGGCCATGGAGTTGCTGAAGATGCCCTGCGCCATCAACTCCGGGATGCGGTCGGCCGCGCGGACGTCTTGCCAGACGAGGGCCGGATAAACCGGGCGACTCGATGCCCGCTCCCACACTACGGTGGTCGCGCGTTGGTTGCAGACGCCGATGGCGTCGATGGCGTTCGGGGCAAGCCCGGCGGCCCGCAACGCTTGTGTGCACACGGCGCGCGTCGCCTCCCAGATCGCCTGCGGGTCCATCTCGACCCACCCCGGCCGCGGGTAGCTCACGACCAGCTCTTGGTACTTCGACCCAACCACCGCGCTGCTCTCATCGAAGATGAGCGCCCGCACGCCGGTGGTGCCTTCGTCGATGGCGAGGACGTGCTTCATTGCAAAACGTGACTCATGACTCGTGGTTCGTGACTCGGTGATGGAGGAGCGGGTTTGAAACCCGCCGCTACAGGACTCTTTCTTCCGCAGGAGCGAGTCACGAGTCACCAGTCACGAGTCACGGAATCAGCACACCCGGATTCATGATCCCGTTCGGATCGAGCGTGCGTTTGATAGCGCGGAGCACGTCGAGCCCGACGCCCAGCTCGCGTTGCATCCATGGCACGCGCAGGCGGCCGATGCCGTGGTGATGAGAGATCGTTCCATGGCAGCGCAGCGTCGCTTCCATCGCCTGCTCCCAGCATGCGAGGTACGTCGCCTCGGCGCGTGCCGGATCGTCGGGGCGGGCGACGAAGGTGAAGTAGATGTTCGTGCCCTGCGGGTAGCTGTGGGAGCTATGGCCAGAGGCCACGCCGATGCCCTCGACCGTGTGCAGTGCCGCGATTACCTCGCGGTAGAGCTCGTCGATGTGATCCCACGTCGTCGCCACCTCGATGGTGTCCAATACGAAGCCCCGCTGCAGAAACGTTTCGAAGCCCGGCACGTGGTTGCGTTCCCCGAGCCAGTGCTGCACCGGATCGTCGCCTGCTGGCGTGCCGCCGGCGGCGGTGCAGATATCTGCGCATGCCTTGCTTTCCGCAGCGGTCAGCGCTTGCGGCCCTTCGGAGATCAGCAGCAACAGGCTATTGTCGCCCGTGCTCGCGGTGGTGAACAAGCGCGCTGTTTCCACGCCGTCGTACAGCCGTACCACTGGCGGCTTCCAACCCGCGCGCATGATCCGCCGGATGGCTTCGAGCCCGTGATGCATGGTCGCGAAGCTGTACGACAGACACACGCTGCTCTCCGGTTGCGGGAAGATGCGCGCGGTCAGCTCCGTCACCACGCCCAGTGTTCCTTCGGAGCCGAGGAACAGTTGGCGGATGTCCGGCCCAGTGGCGGACCGCGGACCGACGCGCGTGCGTACCACCCTGCCGTCCGGCAGCACGACTTCCAGCGCAAGCAGAAGGTCCTCGATGCTGCCGTAGCGTGTCGAGTACTGCCCGGCGGCGCGCGTCGCTACCCATCCTCCGACCGTGGACAGCTCAATGGACTGTGGGAAGTGACCCATCGAGTAGCCCTTCTCGTTCAGCGCCGCCTCGAAGGTGTGCCCCATCATGCCGGCCTGCACGCGCACCAGCAGCGCCGTCTCATTCAGCTCGACGATGCGGTTCATGCGCCGCAGATCGATGACGATCATTCCGTCTGCCGGCAGTACCCCGCCGCACACGCCGGAGCCGGCGCCGAACGGTACGACGGCGACGCGATGCTGATTGGCGTATTGGAGCAGCGCGGAGACGTGCTCGACGCTGGTTGGGTGAACGACGCACAGCGGACGCGCGGTCAACGTACCGCGGAGGTCGCGCAGGACTGAGAGACACCAAGTGTCGCGGCGGTGCTGCGCCAAGGCTTCGTCGTCCCAGCGGACCGCGTCGGCGCCGAGCCGTGCGACGAGCGCCTCGCGGTGGCGTGCGGCGCCGGCGTCAGGCATGAGCAGCGTGCTGCGGTGCGACGACCTCGAGCGCAGGTGTGAACGTCTTCACGTCGCGCACGTGACGTTGGTAGGCGATGAGCTCGGCGTCGCGGCGTTGCGCGTCCCAGCCCAGCAACTCGCCCATGAGGCGGGCGACTTCGGCGGCCACCGTCAGCCCGTTGTGCGGGTCCCAGAGGAACAGGCGCGCGCGCCGCTCGAGAAAATCTTCCAGGGTCATGGCCATCTCTTCACGGACTGCATAGGCCACTTCGCCGCGCGTCACCGCGACACCCGGGGCGCAGCGTTCCGCCAGACGCGGATCGCCAGCCATGGCTTCAATCATGCGCTCGCCGTTGCTGCCGTAGACGGTGACCAGCCGTTCGGCGATTTCTGCGGGCACCTGCGGCCAACGCGCCACCAAGCGCGCGGTGAAGCCGTCCACGTCGTCGCCGGTCTCCCCGCCGCTAAGGACGGCGCGATCACTGTCGCCCTTCTTCTCCGGGAGCCGCTCGCCGCGCTCCACCAGCCGCTGCGCCACCATGTCGACGACGCGCTCCGCCATCTTGCGATAGGTCGTGAGCTTGCCGCCGGCGATCGAGAGCAAACCGGTGGGCCCCACCATGACCTCGTCCTTGCGCGAAATCTCCGTCGGCTTCTTGCCCTCCTGGTGCAGCAACGGGCGCAGGCCGGCCCACGCGCCGACGATGTCGTCGAGGTCGAGGCGGTCGACGGTGAAGGTGGCATTGGCCGCGTCGAGCAGGTAACGCACGTCGTCGAGTGTGATCCACGGATTGTCGTACCGACCTTCGTAGTCGGTATCCGTCGTACCCAGATAGACGACGTCCCGGCGCGGCACGACGAAGACGGCGCGGTGGTCCGGTGTGTTCATCACGACGATGCGTGACACTGGCAGCCGCTCGCGCGGCAGGACCAAGTGGATGCCCTTGGTGAGGTGCAAGCGTGGCCGCTCGCCATCGCCTTGGAGGAGGCGTACCGCGTCGACCCAGGGGCCGGCGGCGTTGACGACGATCTTGGCGCGCACGGACAGCTCTGCGTCGGTGGTCGCGTCGCGCACCACCGCGCCGTTCAGCCGGCCGCCTTCGGTGATCAGGTTCGTCACTTCGGCGTAGTTCGCCACGACAGCGCCGAGTGCGGCGGCTGAGGTAATAGTCTGCACGACGAGGCGCGCGTCATCGGTGAGATACTCATAGTACATCGCGGCGCCGTACAGGTTTTCCGATCGCAGCGACGGTTCGAGCCCCAGCGTCTCGTCGCGGCTGAGCATCTCGTTGCGCTCGTCCTTGAGCACGCGCGCCATCCGGTCGTATGTCCACAGCCCGGCACTGATCTTGGCGTAGCCGCCGCGGCTGTGCACGGGGACGAGCATCTGGATGGGCAGCGCCAGGTGCGGTACCAAGCGTCGCAAGGTGCGTCGCTCGTGCGCCGCTTCCATAACCAGGCCGACGTCACCCTGCGCCAGATACCGCAGACCGCCGTGGATGAGCTTGGAAGATCGGCTACTGGTTCCGACGGCGAAATCGCGCCGTTCCACCA
>JBGQHM010000276.1:0-9196 GCA_041497995.1 Binatia bacterium
AGGAGATCCCGGCCACGACGTTGGGTTCCTGCCTGACGCCGGTCTACGAGTTCCTGTCGCTTACAGAGTCGAGCGAGTACATCACCAGCGAGCTCGATTGGGCGAAGCTGCTCATCGAGCAAGAGAAGCTCGATCCCAGCGCGCCCGAGTTTGCGCAACGCTTCGCCGCTTTGAAGAAGCGCACGGCAATGTACTCCGAAGCGCGCATTCATCCGCGGCTGCCGGACAACTACCCAATCCTGTGCTTCTACCCCATGGCCAAGGCGCGTCGCGATCAGGACAACTGGTTCCGCCTCAGCTTCGAGCAGCGCAAGCAGTACATGATCGCACACGGCAACTCCGGGCGGCGCTATGCCGATCGGGTGACACAGCTCATCACCACGTGCACGGGCATCGACGACTGGGAGTGGGGTGTGACGCTATTCTCCCGCGACCTCAAGGCGATCCGCGACATCGTCTACGAGCTGCGCTACGACCAGGCCAGCGCCATCTACGGTCTCTTCGGCTCGTTCTACATTGGTATTCGCTTTGCGCCGGAACAACTGGCGACGGTTCTGCATCTGTAGTGACTGCCAGCCTGACTCGGGCGTGTCGGAAGGAGAAGGCATGCGGACGACGATGCTTGCGATCCTGCTGTTGGTGATGACTGCGGCGACCGCACGTGCCGAGATGGAGAATCTCCACCAGTTCCTGCACAACGCTGAGACGACGGCGCAGCTGACGGCGGCGCTGCGCGGCGACGGCACGTTCGAAGTCACGTCAGGCAGTGGGACTCGCCGGGACCAAGTCGTGACGCTGCTCCGCCCCGTGGCGGAGACTTATGTTGAGCTGCATCACGAGGGGACGAAGGCATTGATCGTTGGCAGCGGGGATCAGGCGTATCGTCTGACGAAAGGCGCCAGCAAGGCCGAGCCGTTTCCACCCGATGCGACGTTTGCCGACAGCGACTTCACGCGTGAGGACCTCGAACCCTTCCGCATGGCGCGCTACAAAGACGCGCGCATCTCAGACGAAACCGGGTCCGAGCTGACGGTGACTCTTTTTCCGGGCAGCTCGCAATACAGCCTAGTGGTCATCACCTTCGATCGCGAGAAACAGGTGCCGGTGAAGGTCCTTTACTATCGGGACACACTCAACAACCTCGTCAAGATGCGGCGTGACGAGAGCCACGTGCTGGTCGGACGCAAATGGATGCCGACCAGCATCACCATGGAGACTTTCAAGCTGCGCACGCAGACAACCTTCAACTTGCGCTGGAGCCAAGAGCCGACGTTCCCGCCGGAACTTTTCGATCAGGTGTTTCTGCCGCGGCCATCGAACATCGTCTGGCCGGCGGCGGCGACGCCACCGCCCGCTCCGTAGAGTTTGTGAAAAAATCGACCTCAGGCCTCGGACCTCAGACCTCAGGGTCCCGAATTCCGGGGTTTTTCCTGAAGCCAGAGGCTTTGATGTCTGAGGCCCAGACGAAAAGTTCACAAACTCGTAGGGGTACGGTACGCCGTGCCGCTACGGCTCTTCGGTCGCGCCGTTTCCTTTCTGACCACGCCGCCCGCCGCCGCCGTGCCGGCCTTGCATGGCGCGGCGGATCTCTCCTTGCAACTCGCGCCGAAATAAAATGAGTTTGGCTTGTTGCTCGACCGTGAGAACTTTCTGCATTTCGTGAAAGGTCTCCTCCGGGACGAGCGCGATCTTCTGATCAATGTCATTCCCGTCGCTCACCAATTTGCTGAGCTCCGCAGAATCGGCGGGTTTCTTCGCCAGCGCCGTGCGCAGCTGATCCTCCAACCCCTGGCGCTGCTTGACCAGCTGCTGCCGTCGCTCGTCGGACTGGCGCACGATGGTGCTCACTTTGATCGCGTCCTGATCGTTCAGGTTCAGCGCATCGACGATTCGTAGGACCAGGAAGGTCCGCGCGCGTTCGCGACGCGGCGGCGCGTCGGCATGTGGTACCGCTGCGGGTTGTGCGTATGCCGCCGGTGAGAGCAGGGCGAGCGCGAGCGCGGTCGTGAGTGCAGTTCGTTTCATGGTTTCCCTCCGTCTGTCCGTCCTTCTGGATGGTGCATCATCCGATAGTGCCGATCAGATCGTCGACTCCCTCGAGGTCTGCATCGCTCAGGTCGGTTTCGTCCGGCACGTGTGACAGCGGATGCGTACCGACAAGGTCGCCGACCGCGAGAGCCGCAAACGCGACCTCCTCTTCCTGTGGAAGGTAGTTGAGAGATTCATCGGCTGGGGTAACCGCCTCGGCGAGATCGCCCAGTGCAAGGAGGATGTCGGTGTCGAGCGCCGCGAGC
Organism: Binatia bacterium; assembly: GCA_041497995.1. GTDB lineage: Bacteria > Desulfobacterota > Binatia > HRBIN30 > HRBIN30 > DATKMS01. The sequence goes on from JBGQHM010000276.1 coordinate 2,295, forward strand.
TGCGCTGCCATTGCTGCGCTATCCGATTCGCGGGGATGCTCCGCAACTCGGTACACCGACAGCGCCAGGAGAAGAGCGAATGCCGCAGCGATCGGATAGCGCCACAGGCTGAGCCGTAGTGCGTCGCGCAGCCATTCCAAGCTCCAGCCGGAGCGGGGTTCCGGCAGGTTGCGAATGGCGCGGCCGATTGCGTCGCGCTGTTGGAGCCAAAAAGTGTCGCCCGGATCGGGGACACTCGATGCGCTCATTGCGTGGGGCAGATTCCGCAGCGCCTCGAGATCGGCGCGACACGACGGGCAGCCGGCGAGATGGCGCTCGATCCGCTGCCGTTGCGATGCATCGAGGACACCGTCGGCGTGGTCGACGAGCCACGATTGATAGCGGCGGCACTGCCACCGGGTCATGAGTCACTCTCCCGCAACCAGCCCCGCAACCGCGTGATGGCATGGTGGTAGTTCACTTTGGCGGAATTTTCGCTCATCCCCTCCACGCGGGCGATTTCCTTGAAGGGCAGGTCGCTGAAGATGCGCAGCGTCAGCACCTCGCGCTGGCGCAGTGGCAGCCGAGCAATGAGCCGTTCCAACAGCGCCTTCCAGCTGGCGGTGCCGCTTTCCGTTTCGGTAGCGGGGGCAGCCAAGTCGGCCTCGCGCACGTCATCGAGGGATACATGCTGTCGGGTGTGGTCGGAACGATGGAGCTGCCGGCATTGATTCAGGGCGATTTGATGCAGCCACGTTTTAAAAGTGGATCGTCCGGAGAACTGGGCCAGGTGGGTGTATGCCTGGAGGAAGGAGGTCTGCACGATGTCTGCTGCCTGGTCGTGATCGTGGACGAAGCGATAGGCGAAGGCGTAGAGCGGTTTTTGGTAACGTTCGACGAGCACATCGAAGTCCGCGCGCCGTCCGGCAAGCGTCCCCCGAATGAGTGCCACGTCGTCCAGTGCAGGAGCCGGCTCCACGTTGGTATCGCGTCGGGCTCGAGTACCGCGGGGTACCCGGATGGGCTTACCGGCATCCTGCCGTGGTTGCAATCACCGTTACCTCATTGCACTTGTGCGCCCTCCATTCGTGGTCTCCTCAGCTGGTAGATGCGTCGTCGAAGTCGTGCGCTTCATAAACCCAGTTGCTCCTTCGATTGGTGAGACGAGGGTGCAGAAGAGAAGGTTAAATGTGACGCTCGTTCCATGGGCGAGTTGACGCGGCAAGTGGCCCCTGTTCGAAGGACCGGCAGACGCGACTGCTGCCGCCGCCTTCAGCGTACCGGTCGAGAATCCGGTTTACTTTGCATGGCATTTGCTCTAATTCGGGAAAGGTTTTTGTGCCAGATGCTGATCGCTCGACGGACGCGCTGGGTCGATGTCTTCGTCAATAGGAGACGTGGCCATGTTGACCGGACCCGCAACCAGGAGGAATGAGTTTGCACAGCCGCTGCTGGTCCGTCCCTGTGGAGGGAGGGTGGCAGGTGTCGAGGGGGGCGCTTCTGGCGTTCGCTCTGGCAGCCTGTGCGTCGGTGATTCAGGGCTGCGGAGGGGGCGGTGGTGGATCGTCCGGCGGCGGTTCAGGGAGCTTCTCCGTCCGTGCCCGCTGGCAGCAGCCGGGCGGCGGGACCACCGCGACCCTACCACCATCAGTTAAGACCGTTCGCATCACATTTGATGGGGCCGACGGGTCGCGGTGCTGTTTGGCCGTCAATCCCACTACGGTGCCCGTCGATCCGTCAACCGGCCAACGGCTGCTAGTCCTCGACAGTCTCCCAGAGGGGACCGGGCAATTTACGCTGGCGGGTTTTGCAAACCCGTTCGCACCGGCCCCCGCTGGCACGACGAGCGCCTGCGCGACGACTCCTCCCGGAGTGGGCCAAGCGTGCGACCCAACACGACCGGCCGCACCCAATTTTGAAAGCGTGCCGTCAACCGTCATGATCGTTGCGGGGACTCGGGCGGGCGGCGGTGAAATCGAAGTGTCGTCGATGCCATTCCTCTTCAACGCCGACCCCGACAACGGGGACTCGGTCGCATCGCCGGCGGCCCTCCGCTTCTCGGTTGCGGACGCTGTAAGCGGCATTGATCGCAACTCGATTGTTGCCCAGTTCTCGCAGAACAACGGAGCATTCGCTCCGCTGCCCGTCACGCTGACCGCCTGCGACGATGCGACGACAACGCCCTGCAGTACGGGTGGGGCATTCAAGGTGACGGGATTCATCGCCACGAGCTCGATGCTGTCGCTGGCGAGCGGGTCCGCACGGGTCCGCGTGCAGGCGAGCAACTTGGGTTCGCCGCCGAGCGCGCTCGATCTGACGTATGCGTTCACCGTGGTCCCTGCGACGCCGACGGCAACGCCGACGGCGTCGCCAACGCCAACCTCTACGCACACCGCGACGGCGACGGCGACCCCGACGCATACACCGACCGCAACCCCGACGCGCACGGCGACGCCGACGGCGACACCCACTGCGACACCGACACGGACGCCAACGCCGACGAACACGTTTACGCCGACGTTCACGCCGACGCCGACATCAACGCCAACCAATACGCCAACCGCAACGGCCACGCCGACGCCGACGACAACGTCCTCCGCCACTGCGACCTCTACACCGACGCCAACACCGACAGCCACACCGACGGCAACGGCAACGCAGACACCGACGGCGACACCGACGCCAACGGCCACCAGTACGCCGGCGCCGCGGCTCTTGGCCTACGTGACCAACTACATCGAAGACAGCGTCTCGATCATCGACCCAGCGACCAACACCGTGGCCGGCTCGATCCCCGTGCAGAACCAACCTGTCGGCATCGCTCTCGCTCCAGATGGACGGTCCGCCTATGTGACGAACCAGTTGTCTGACTCGGTATCAGTCATCGACACGGCCGCGAACCGCGTGGTGGCGACGATCACGGTTGGGAGCCGCCCAGCCGACGTGACGGTCCTGCCCAATGGGCGCTTCGCCTACGTGGTGAACCAACTGGGCGACACCGTCTCCGTCATCGACACCGTGCAGCGGGTTGTCGTCAAGAGCATCGCGGTCGGTGATATGCCGGTGGCCATTGCGACGAACCCGAGCGGAGCCACCGTCTACGTCGCAAACGAGTTCTCCAACACCGTGTCGGTGATCGATACGGCAACCAACGCGATCACCGCGACGATCCCGGTCGGAGCCCAGCCGCAAGACATCGCGGTCACTCCAGACGCTGCATTCGCATATGTTCCCAACGCACAATCCAATACGGTTTCGGTGATCGACCTGACGTCGAACCACGTGATTGCCACCGTGCCGGTTGAACTACAGCCGGAAGGGGTGGCGATCACGCCGGATGGGACCTCTGCGTACGTCACAAATGAGAACAGCAATTCGGTCTCGGTCATCGACACGACTTCCAACGAGGTAGTGGCTACCATCGCGGTGGGCGGACAGCCAAGGGGCGTGGCGACCACACCGGATGGGACGCTCATCTACGTGGTGAACTCGTTCTCCAACAGCGTGTCTGTGATCGACCAATCGCTGAACAAGGTCATCACCGCTGTCGTCGGTGTGGGACAGACGCCAACGAATATTGTGATCGGAACGGTCCGATGAAGCAGTGGCTGGTGATCGTCCTAGTGAGTGCCGTCCTGCTGCCAGCGGCGCACGCATCGCAGGATTCTCGCCAGCTGCAGTCGTTGGGGTTGGTCGAATTCCACGCCGGACGCTACCAGAAAGCACTGGAGCTGTTCGACAAAGCCGTGGAAGCCGATTCGAGCGACGTCTATGCGCGCTATTACCGTGCCGTCACTCGGTCGCGACTCGGCGACGTGAGTGGGGCGATTGGCGATCTGCGGTTGGTGCTGGCGGCGCAACCGGATCTCGATGCGGCGGCCTTGGACCTCGGTGTTGCGCTCGTGCAGACCGGAAAGTTTCAGGAGGCGGTGCCACTCCTCCAACAGGCGCAACGCAACTCGGAGTTTGATGGACAGGGCTCGCTGTTCCTCGGTGTCGCGCAATTACGGCTAGACGAGATCGAGAACGCGCGCGAGAATTTTGCGCGCGCTTCGGCTCGGGACCCCGCGTTGAAGACCGCTGCCACGTACTATGAAGGCGTGGCGGACTATCGTGAAGGGTACTACGACACCGCGCGTGACCGATTCTCGGAAGTTGCCAGCGGCGGCCGGACTTCGGAGATGGGCCGCGAGGCGGTCGCTTTCCTCGCCAAAATTCAGCAACGAGACCGCCCGAACTTTTCGGCGGCCGGCAACCTGGCATATCAGTACGATACCAACGTCGCACTGACCCCGAATGACAGTATCATCCAGAGTAGCCTCTGTAGTCCCAATGGAGTGGGGTGTGGTGCAGATAGTCGCTTCACCATCGATGTGAATGGAACCTACAGTTTGTGGCGTGGCGAGGATGCGGAATTGACGCTCGGGTACGAGTTCTTTCAGAGCCTGCACTTCGATCTGACGCAGTTCAATCTGACCGACAACGGGCCCAGCTTGCAGCTGGTGGGTACGACCGGGCTCTTCGACTACGGGATCGTGGGGCGCTACGACTACTACCTGCTCGACAGTTCCAATTTTCTTCAAGAGGCTACCGCGTATCCCTGGATCGGGATTCCGGAGGATGACGTTGGACGCACCGAGGTATTCTTCCGCCTGCGCCGGCGCGACTTTTTAGACCCAACATATGCGATACGCGACGGCTTCAACTACGCCACAGGTTTCCGGCAGTATTTCTATCTGCGCTCGCCGGACAACTTCTTTTTCGTTGGCTACCGCTTCGACGCCGAGGTCCCGCTCGCGGGTTCACCAAACGGATGCCAGGGGCCCCCACCTACGTGTGATCCCTTTCAGTACGCGTATGACGGCCAGGAAGTGTCCGCAGGGTTCGGATATATGTTACCGGCCGACATCCAAGGGTACGTTGCCTACAGCTATCACCGCGAGCATTACACCAAGGCCGACAGCAACGGCCGTCGGGACGAGGACCATCTCCCCGTCGTCCTTGTCAGCCGGCGGATGAACGAGTACCTTACGTTGAGTGGAGCGTTTTTTGGCGACTTCAACAACTCGAACAACCCTACCTACAACTACGACCGGGAGGTCGGTTCGGTTGCGGTAGAAGTGAGGTACTGATGATGGCCAGATTGCAGCGTTCGGCATTCGTGGCGGCTCTGTTGTTATCCGCCGTACCGGTGCTGGCACAGGAGGTCGGTACGGTTGCCGAGTATGAAGGTACGGCCGATATTGGCCGCAGCGGCGCCTGGACGTCTGCGGTGATCGGCGCACCGATCGAGCGGGGCGATCAACTGCGTACTGGTAAGCCGGGACGGTTCAAGATTGTCTTCCAAGACGACAGCGTGCTGTCCGTGGCGGAGCAGTCGCTAGTTGTCGTCAACGAGCAGGTTTTCGATCCGGCGAACAACAAGGCGCGATCGTACTTCGACCTGATCCACGGCAAGCTCAATAGCATCGTCAGCGACTACTACGGCAGGCCGGGGTCTAGCTATCAGGTGAAGACCGCAACCGCGGTCGCCGGTGTGCGCGGCACGGAGTTCTCCGTCAGCTACGATCCTGATGATGAAATCACCGAGGTGCTCGGGTTCAACGGAAAGGTGGAAGTGCACAGCCTCTTGGATCCGTCCGGTCCTGGTGTGATCATCACGGCGCACGAAGCGACGACGGTCGAGAAGGGGCAGTTGCCGACGACGCCACGGCGCTACAATGAGACCTTCTTCCGTCAGCAGCTGGAGGGATTCAGTTTTATTGGCGGTGGACGCTTTGAGAGCGTGGCCACGGGCCACGCGCTAGTATCAGGATCGAGCGTACCGCGTCCGGACTGCGCGCCGAAGGTGGTGCCGAACACGACTGCTTCAGGAGGCGTCCACGACGCCAGCACACTGATCGGTCAGCCTCCCAATGTCGTGAAGGCCATGACCGGCCAATTCGGGATTTCCTTCTAAGACGAGCGTTGCTCACCCGGCTGCAAACGGGTTGCGCAGCAGAATCGTTTCATCCCGTCCGGCGCCGACCGATACCATCATCATCGGCGCGCCGGTGATTTCCTCCAAGCGGCGGATGTAGGCGCGGGCGTTGGCCGGTAGGTCACTCAGCGAACGCGCCTTGTTGATCGGTTCGTTCCACCCAGGCCACTCTTCATAGATCGGCTTGATGCCACGCAGGACGGCGCTACTGGCGGGGAAATCTTCAAGCCGGCGGCCGTTGAGCTCGTAGGCGGTGCACACTCTGATGGTGTCGAATCCAGTGAGCACGTCGATCTTGGTGAGGGCGAGACCGTTCATTCCATTGAGCCGCACCGCATGACGAACGACCACCGCGTCGAACCAACCGCAGCGCCGCGGCCGCCCGGTGGTGGCACCGAACTCATCACCGTCTTGCTGCAGCTTCTTGCCGAGCGGATCGTGCAACTCGGTTGGAAAGGGGCCGCTGCCGACGCGCGTGGTGTACGCCTTCACGATACCCACGACGCTGCTGATCTGGTTCGGCGCAATACCGGTGCCGGTGCAGGCCGCGCCGGCGACCGTGTTCGATGACGTCACGTACGGATACGTGCCGTGGTCGACATCGAGCATCGTCCCTTGGCCGCCTTCGAGCAGCACGCGCTTGGCGTCGCGCAGTGCATCGTACAAGAGGACGGCCGTGTCGCAGACGTAAGGAGCGAGGCGCTGGCGGAAGGCCTGGTACTCGCGATGGATGGCGTGGAAGTCGAGGGTTTGCTCCTTCAGCATGGAGCTGAGGTAGGCGTTCTTCTCCTCGATCGTCCGTCGTAAGGCGTCGGTGAAGGTGTCGTCGTCGAAGAAGTCGGCGACGCGGATGCCGATGCGCGCCATTTTGTCTTCATACGTGGGACCGATCCCGCGCCCGGTCGTCCCGATGCGGCCTTCGCCCCGCAGGCGCTCGCGTGCC
>JBGQHM010000277.1:0-9145 GCA_041497995.1 Binatia bacterium
CCCGTGCGGGAGTTCGACGCGCGCGGACGGAGCAGCCGCGACACGTTACGCGCCATCGAGGCACGTGCATCCGACCTCGAGATTGCGCGCCAGGAACGCAACCAGATTCTCGATGGCCTGACGAACGGCCTGCTGTTCCCGGGCGTCGAGTTCTTTCTGCCGTACTTCTACCCGGCCCTCGACACGCTGGCCGCGTACTTGCCAGCGCAGACGCTGGTATGGCTGGACGGCGCGGGTGAAGTCGATGCAGCACTCGAGCGCACCTGGACCACCATCGAGCGGCGCGCCAGCGAGCGCGCGGCTGAGCATCGCTTCTTTCCGCCGGCTGAGCAGCTGTACCTGTCGCCCACCGAGTGGCGCGCGACGTTCGCCGACTTCTCGACGATCGAGCTGGAGCCACTCGATGTCCTCTCGGCGACCGAGGATGAGCGCCATCTGTCCGTGCATTCGTTCCTGACGCGTGACCTGAAGATCGAACGCATCGCCGGCCGCAAGGAAGTCTCCTTCGGCCCGGTCGCCGAACGCGTGCGCGCGTGGTGCGCCGAAGGACATCGCGTCGTGGTCGTCGTCAGCACCGTACCGCAGGTCGAACGCTTGAGCCGTCTGTTCGACAACCACGACGTGACGGTGGAGCGTGTGACCAGTATCGCCGCCGCGCTCGCGTCCGCCGGTGCACACCCACGACTGCTCGTCGGTCACCTGAGCGAGGGCTTCCGCATCCCCGACGAACGCCTCGTCGTCGTCACCGAGGCCGACATCTTCGGCGAGGCACGGCAGCGCCGCCGCACGCGCAAGGTTGAGGTCTCGCAGCTCCTCAAGAACCTCAGCGAGCTGAAGCCGGAGGACTTCGTCGTGCACATCGATCACGGCGTCGGACGCTACCGCGGTCTCAAGCATCTACGCGTGTCGGATCTCGAAGGGGACTACCTGCACCTCGACTACTCCGGTGGCGATCGGCTCTACCTTCCAGTCGATCGCATCAACCTGGTGCAGAAGTACGTCGGCGCCGACGGCACGACGCCGGCGCTCGACAAGCTCGGCGGCACCAGCTGGGAGAAGGTCAAACGCAAGACGCGCGAGTCCATCTTCTCCATGGCCAAGGAGCTGCTCGGCATCTACGCGGCGCGCGAGATCATGGAAGGCAAGGCGTTCAGCACGCCGGACCCGTACTTCCGCGAGTTCGAAGCGGCCTTCGCGTTCGAGGAGACACCGGACCAGCTCAACGCCATCAACGACGTGCTCAGCGACATGCAGCGTACCAAACCGATGGACCGGCTCATCTGCGGCGACGTAGGATATGGCAAAACGGAGGTGGCGATGCGCGCCGCCTTTCTCGCTGTGCTCGACGGGCGGCAAGTCGCCGTGCTGGTACCCACGACGGTGCTCGCGCAGCAGCACTACAACACCTTCCGCCAGCGCTTTCAGGGCCACCCGGTCCGTGTGGAGATGCTGTCCCGCTTCCTGAGTCGTTCCGAGATTCAAGCGGTGGTGAAAGGCGTCGCCAGCGGCGAGGTGGACATCGTCATCGGCACGCACCGCTTGCTGCAGAAGGACATCAACTTCAAGAACCTCGGTCTGCTCGTCGTCGACGAAGAGCACCGCTTCGGCGTGAAGAACAAAGAGCAGATCAAACAGATGCGCAAGCTGGTCGACGTGATGACGCTCACCGCCACGCCGATCCCGCGTACGTTACAGATGTCGCTGCTCGGCATCCGTGACCTCAGCGTGATCGAGACGCCGCCGATCGATCGGCTGGCCATCCGCACGTACGTCACCCGTTACGACGAGGGCATCATCCGCGAGGCCATCTTGCGCGAGCTGGCGCGCGGCGGGCAGGTGTTCTTCGTGCACAATCGGGTCGAGACCATCGAGATCCGCGCTCGCCGGCTGCGCGAGCTGGTGCCCGACGCAACGTTCGCCGTGGCGCACGGCCAGATGCACGAAGACGACCTCGAACGGGTGATGGGCGAGTTCTTCTCCAAGAAGGTCACGGTGCTGGTGTGCTCGGCGATCATTGAATCTGGACTGGACGTCCCGAATGCCAACACCATCATCATCGACCGTGCCGATCACTTCGGTTTGGCGCAGCTCTATCAGCTGCGCGGCCGCGTCGGGCGTTCCCACGAGCGCGCCTATGCCTATCTGATGATCCCCGGCGAGCAGCTCATCTCGCGCGACGCACAGATGCGGCTGCGGGCATTGCAAGAGCTGGACGACCTGGGCGGCGGCTTCAAGCTGGCGGCGCACGACCTGGAAATACGCGGCGCCGGCAACCTGCTCGGCAAGCAGCAGTCCGGACAGATCGCTGCCGTCGGCTTCGAGCTGTACCAGCAGATGATGGAAGAGGCCGTCCACGAGCTGCGCGGCGAACACGTGCAGCATGAAGTGGAGCCGGAGATCCAACTAGGCATTCCCGCCTTCATCCCGGAGAGCTACATCCCCGACGAGAACCAGCGGCTCGTGTTCTATCGTCGCCTGGCAGCGATTCGCGGGCAGACGGATCTCAACGACATCGCCAACGAGCTGCGCGACCGCTACGGCCCGCTGCCACCTACGGTAGACAGTTTCCTGCGCATAATGGATTTGCGGCGCAGCCTCAAAGAGTACATGGTCGTGCGCGCGGCATTGCGCGAGGGCGCGGTCACGCTACAGTTCCATCCCGATGCACCGGTCAACGTCGACAAATTGGTGGCGATGGTGCATCGGGGTGAAGGACGCTTCAAGTTGTCCGCCGATTTCCAACTGAGCTTCAGGCCGGACGTGCGCGACTGGGACGGACTGCTCGAAGAGACCAAGGCGGTCTTGCAAGAGCTGAGAGAGACATGTTAGCGGCGGTGCCAATGATGCTAGTGCGCATTCCTCAAATCAGGGCCCTGGTGGCCGTCAGCGCTCTTGGCCTGGGGCTCGCTGTGTCGTCCGCCCGCGCCACCGTCGTCAACAAGATCGTCGCCACCGTCGACGGCGACCCGATCACGCTCTACCAGCTCAAACAGTACAGCGAGAAAAACCTCCGTACCCGCCAAGGAGGTCCCGTGCTCGATCAGTCGCAGACCCTGGAAGCGCTGATCACCGACAAGGTGATCGAGAAGGAAGCCAGCGACAAGGGTATCATCGTCCGCGACGAGGACATCGACCATTACATCGAGGGCATCAAGGAGCGGAACCATCTCACCGAGGAGCAGCTGCAGCAGGCGCTCGCCGCGCAGGGCCTCTCCAAGGAGAGCTACCGCGCACAGGTGCGTGAGGACATCCAGAAGGCGCAGCTGATCAACCGCGAGATCCGCGGCAAGGTCAGCGTCACCCCCGAGGAGGTGGAGCGCTACTACAAGGCGCACCTGTCTGAGTACTCCACTCCCGAGCGCATCCAGGTGGCGCACATTCTTTTCCATCTCGACCCCAACCCCAGCCCCGATCAGGTCGCCGCGACCACCGCGAAGGCCGACGAGGTGCGGGCACGCATCAAGAAAGGGGCAGACTTCGCCGAGATGGCGCAGCAATACTCCGACGATCCGACCGGCAAGAACGGCGGCGACCTGGGCTGGTTCAAGCACGGCGAGATGCTCGATGAGATCGAGAAGAGCGCCGAGAAACTCAAGGTCGGTGAGGTGAGTGAGCCGGTACGGACGAAGGCCGGGATTCATCTGATCAAACTGGAAGCCCGTGAAGGGGCGTCGCACGAAAACCTCGGCGAGCTGCAGGATCAGATCAAACAGCAGCTGTACAATGCGGCGCTCGAGGATCGCTTTCAAAAGTGGCTGACCGAAGAGCTGCGCAAGCGCCATCACGTCGAGATGCGGGATTGAGAAGGGGACTGTCCCCGCAGCGGGGACAGTCCCCAGTCCCGCTCGCCATCAGCATGGGCGACCCGGCCGGCATCGGGCCAGAGGTCGCGCTGAAAGCCATCACGACGCCTGCCGTCGCCGCACGCATCGAGCCGATCCTTGTCGGCGACGCGGGAGTATGGCACGACACGGCACAGCGCCTCGGTGCCCGCGTGGCCTTCGCGAGCGGCGGCGAGCGAACGTCGCGTGGCCGCGTCGCGCTCGCGATCTCTTCACAGCTGTCCGCACGCTATCGACAGCCGGGTGAGCCGCGCACCGCCCGCGGGGCCGCCGCCTGCGGCGAAGCGGCGTACGCCGCGATCCTCGAAGCGGTGCGGCTGGTACAGACAGGCCGTGCGTACGGCGTGGTAACGGCGCCGATCAACAAAGCGCACGTTGTCGCCGCCGGTCATGACTTTCCGGGGCACACCGAATTGCTGGCCGAGCTGTGCGGCGGCGTGCCGGTCCGTATGATGATGGCTGGCCCACGGCTGCGCGTGGTCCTCGTGACCATCCACCTGGCACTCGCCGACGTCCCGAGACGTCTGACACGCGACGGCGTGCAGCAGACCATTGAGATCACCGCCGGCGCGCTGCGCCAGCAATTCGGCATCCGCGCGCCGCGCATCGCCGTCTGTGGGCTGAATCCGCACGCCGGCGAGCACGGGCTGTTCGGCGATGAGGAGGGACGCATCATTGCACCAGCTGTCCAGGCGGCGCGCCGCCATGCCGTCGAAGTCGTCGGGCCGCTGGCCGCGGACAGCGTCTTCGCGCACGCCGTGGAGGGGCGCTACGACGCCGTCGTCTGTATGTATCACGATCAAGGTCTCGCTCCCTTCAAGTTGCTGCACTTCGCCGACGGCGTCAACGTCACCCTCGGCCTGCCGTTCGTGCGGACCTCGCCCGACCATGGAACGGCCTTCGACATCGCCGGCACCGGCAAGGCGGACCCGCGCAGTATGATCGCCGCCCTGCTATTGGCGGCGCAGACGGCGCGCGCCGGGGCTCACGCCGGGCTTGTGAAACATACCGGTGACACAGTAGGCTAAGCGCCCTGAGAGGACCGCGATGAAGGCACTGATTCTCACGGGGGGAGCCGGTCGCACGCTCGTCCCCTTCTCGTCCACGCGGCCGAAGGCCATGACGGTGGTCGCCGGCGGCTCGCTCATGCGCCGCACCCTCACCCACCTGTGCGAAGTCGGCGTCACCGATGTCACCGTCGTCCTCGGCCAACACGGCGAGAAAGTGAAGTCCACTTTCCAGGATGGCCACGACGTCGGGGTCCACCTCTCGTACGTCGAACAGGACCGCCCCGGGGGAATCGTCGATGCGATCCTCTGCGCGCGCGGCCGCTTCATGCCGGGTGAATTTTTCATCCTGGTGTACGGCGACGTCGTGACCTCGGCCAATCCGTTCCATCAGCTCCTGCAGTCGTTCAACTCCTTCAAGGGCCCGATCGCCGGTGTCTGTCTGCCCGGGCCACCGACCGTGCGCTACGGCAACGTCTACTTGAGCGGCACGCGCATCAGGAAGATCGTCGAGAAGCCGACCACCGCCGGCCTCGGCAACTACGTCCTGGCCGGCGTGTTCGTCCTGCCGATGGAGGTGTTCACGTTGCTGGAGAAGAGCGGCGGCGATATGGAGCGCGTCTTCGACGAGCTGACCCAGGCCCCGGGCCTGCACGCCTCGATTTGGGAGGAAGGCTGGATCGACGTCGAGTATCCGTGGGACATCCTGGCGGCCAACCGCATGGTCATGGACACGTGGGAGGAGGCGCGCATTTCCCGACACGCCGTCATCGAAGGGAACGTGACCATCAACGGACCGGTGCGCATCGAGCCCGGATCGGTGATCAAGGCGGGTGTCGTCCTTGCCGGTCCGTGTTACATCGGCCGCGATTGCTACGTCGGCCACAACGTTTTGGTGCGCTCGTACTCCTCCCTCGGTGCCGGCTCGATGATCGGCTACGGCGTCGAGCTCAAGAACTGTGTCCTCTTCGGCAACTCAAAAGTCGGTCGTCTGTCCTTCGTCGGCGATAGCGTGATCGGCGAGAACGTCGACATCGGTTCCGGAATCATGACGATCAACAACAACCTGGACCGGACGCCGGTGTGGGTCGACGTACGCGGCGAATCGATCGACTCCGGGCTCACCAAGCTCGGCGCGTTCATGGGCGACGACGTGAAGGTGGGGGCCGGAAACACCCTGGCTGCGGGGGCGGTGCTGGCACCGGGCACCTGCGTGCCGCACCACGCCACCATCGGCGGCGGGAGGTAACGGCGCATGTGCGGCATCGCTGGCGTTGCCAGTTTCCATTCCATCGGCGACCGCCTGTACGAAGGTGTCCACCATCTGGAGTACCGCGGCTACGACTCGTGCGGCGTCGCCTTTCTGAACCACGACCACATCGAGGTCCGCAAAGATATCGGCACCGTAGACGAGGTGGACAGCAAGGAGAGCATCCGCCACCTGAACTCCTACGTCGGTATCGCGCACACGCGGTGGGCGACGCACGGCAAGGTCACCAAGGAGAACGCGCACCCTCACCTCAGCTGCCGCGGCGACTTCGCCGTCGTGCACAACGGCATCATCTCCAACTACAAGGCCCTGCGCGAGGCGTTGCTCAAGGCCGGGCACCGCTTCCGCTCCGAGACCGACACGGAGATCATCGCGCACCTCATCGAGCAGCGCTTCTCCGAGCTCGGGGACATCGAGGCCGCCTGGGTAAGCGCGCTGACGGGGTTGGAAGGCAGCTACGCCCTGGCGATGATCTCCACCAACGATCCACAACGCATCTTCTGCGCCCGGCATGAAGGCCCGCTGATCATCGGTGTCGGCAGCGAGTCGAACTACATCGGCTCCGACTTCAATGCCTTTATCGACTACACCAAAAACACCGTCATCCTCGAAGACGGCGAGTACGGCATCGTCTCGAAGGACAGCTACTCGGTGAAGAGTCTGCGCACCGGCGAGGTGCTCGACAAGACGATCACGGTCGTGCCGTGGGACTCGGAGCTGTCGCGCAAAGGTGGCTACCCGCACTACATGCTGAAGGAGATCCACGAGCAGCCGCTGGCCGTACGCAACTCACTGGCGATCGGCGCGGATGAGATCAACGGCCTCGCTGACATGATCGAGAGCGCGCGGCGCGTGCACCTGCTCGGCGTGGGCACGACATACTACGTGGCGGTCATGGGCCAGTATCTGTTCGCGACGCTCGCCGACATGGACGTGCCGGCGATGAGCTCCGACGAGTTCCGGCACCTCGACCGTTCCGATGCGCACTCGCTGGTCTTGGCCATCTCGCAGTCGGGTGAAACCTACGACACCGTCATGAGCCTGCGGCACGCCAAGGAGCGCGGCGCCAAGACCGCGGCGATCGTCAACGTCGTCGGCTCATCGATCGCCCGCTTGGTCGATCGCGTCGTCCTGCAGGGCTCGGGTCCGGAGGTATGCGTCGTCAGCACCAAGGCGGCGCTGTCGCAGATGATCCTGTTGATGCGGCTCGCCATCGAGCTGGGCACGCGACGCGGCACGTTGTCCGCGGCGAAGCGCCGCGAGTGCGAAGCCGCGTTGGCCGCGCTGCCGGGCGAGATTGAGATCCTCATCAACGAGAAGTCCGGTTTGATACGTGCGGCGGCGTATCGCCATGCGCACGTACACAACTGGCTGTTCCTCGGCCGTGGCGTCTACTACCCAGTCGCGCTCGAGTCGGCGCTCAAGATGAAGGAGGTCACCTACATACACGCCGAGGGCATGCCGGGCGGCTTCCTGAAACACGGTACCTTGTCGCTCGTTGATGACAAGCTGTACACGCTGGTCTTCGTCCCGCCGCCGAGCGCCGGCGACCTGTACGCCATGACCATGTCGAGCGTCGAAGAGGTCCACGCGCGTGGCGGCTTCGTCTTCGGTCTCACCTTTGATGCGAATGAGGACATCTTCGACGAGCGCCTGGTGCTGACCGCGACGCACGACCTCACCGCGCCGTTTCTGCCACTGGTGGCAGCCCAGCTGCTCGCCTACTTCACCGCGACCGCGCTGAAGCGCAACGTCGACAAGCCGCGCTCGCTGGCGAAGTCGGTCACGGTTGCGTGAGCCGTCGCGTCGCAATGGATGACCCTCGATGACGTGATCGCCGGCCTGCGCAGCGTCGCGGTGCATGACACCTACCGCGAGCAGGCCGTGCGAAATCTCACCGTCTGGTGGAACGGGACGCGCTACGCCGCGTTCCGCCTACAGATCGAGAGCCTGGCGAACCGCCGGCAATGGGACCTGCTGGTCGACTCGTTCTACCGCATGATCCCGTTCGGCACCGGCGGGCGCCGCGGCCCGGTCGGCATTGGCCCGAACCGCATGAACCCCGAGACGGTGATCACCTCGGTCCAAGGGCACGTGCACTACCTTCGCAAACACTGTGCGGGGCAGGCGCTCCGCGTGGTGGTCGCCTTCGACGTGCGCGTCTTCCGCGACCTGCGCGGGTTGTACGATGCGTCGGTGCCCAACCCGTTGCTGGGCGTCAGCTCGCGCGATTTGGCGCGGCTGGCGTGCGCGGTCTACGCCGCCAACGGTGTCGAGGTCCACACCGTGCGCGGCGACGATGATTTCTACCTGTCGACCCCGGAGCTGTCGTTCGCCATCCGCCATCTGCGCGCGCACGGCGGCCTCAACATCTCCGCATCGCACAACCATCCTGACGACAACGGCGCGAAGTTCTACATGCGCAGCGGCGGCCAACCGGTCCCACCAGACGACGAAGAGCTGGCCCACGCAGTGGAAGCGGTCACCGACGTCGCGCCAGGTGATTTCGCTGACGCGGTCACCTCGGGACGCGTGCACTGGTGGGACGCGGCACTGCACGCCCTCTACGTCGGCGAGAACATCTCGAGATCACTCGACCCGAGCGCGCGGCGCGCCTTGATCGTGTACACGCCGCTCCACGGTACCGGCCGCCACACCGTCGGCGACATCCTACCGCGCGCCGGGTTCGACATGCGATTCGTCGAGGAGCAGCTCGCAGCCGATGGCGCCTTCCCCGGCGTGAAGTTTCGTATGCCAAACCCCGAGGTGCCGGAGTCGATGGAGCTGGTCACGGCGCAAGCCCGCGACCTGGGCGCCGACGCCGGGCTGGCGACCGACCCCGATGCAGACCGCCTCGGCGTGGTGATTCCCATCGACGGCCAGTGGCGGGCGCTGAGTGGCAACGAGATCGCCGTGTTGCTCGCGGCGTACATCATCGAGACGCGGCGCGAGCAGGGCACGCTGCCACCGCGCGGCTTCCTCATCAAGACCGCGGTCACCACCGAGCTACTGACGCGCATCGCGCA
>JBGQHM010000278.1:0-9130 GCA_041497995.1 Binatia bacterium
ACCCGGACCAGCTCACTCACCACGGTTGGGGTCATTTTCGTGTCCTGGTTGAGGAGCAGGACGTAGTCGGCGTGACGATCGAGTGCGTGCCGAAAGCCGACGTTGCTGCCGCCCACGTAGCCGAGGTTCTCAGAGTTGACGACCAGTGTCACCCACGGAAAGCGCTCGCGGATGGTCGGCACGGTGGCGTCCTCCGACCCGTTGTCGACGACGATGACCTCGCAGTTCGGGTATTGTAGACACGCGAAGCTCTCGAGGCACGCGACTACTTCGTCAACCCGATTCCAGGCGATAATAACCGCTGCAACCCGCGGGGGCGTGTGTGGCGTACTCACCGCTGCGTCCTATGAATCAACGGCGCGCGAGGGGCAGCAGGCCGGCAATGGAGCACACAGTCCGGCCCATCTATGGGCCGATCCAGCGCAGCAGGCGATGGATCGGTGCGTCTGTACCCACACGCGGTCCAAGGCGTGAATAACTGATTGTCTGCTCGCGGTGCAGCTGGTGACGAAATCCATCCGCAACCCCCTTGACCCAGGGGACCTGCCCGCGCACACCGCCGAAGGCGAAGTAGGCGCCCTGCAGCGACACGCGCAGGATGAGCCCCACACCCATGAGCGTGAGCAGCTTCGCCCACTGTGCGGCGTTGGCGTACTTGCGGGCGAACGTGATCGCGTTGCGACCCAGGAGATAGCGGTACGAGAATCTCACCGGCTTGCGAGGATCCCAGCTCGCGGCGCCGCGGTGGTGGATGTGGGCGGTATCGACGTAGACGACGCGATACCCAAGCTGCCGCGCCCGCACGGCCCAATCGACATCCTCGTGGACCTGAAAGAACGTCTCGTCGAACAAGCCGACGTGTAGCAAGGCCTCACGGCTCATCATGCAACCGTTGCCCAGGACCCATTCGACGTCGGTCGGCGACGGCTCGGGACGGTCGGGTGCGAGGTGGCCCACGATCCGCACCAGCAGGGGCCCCCAGGTCACCTCCCCGTACTTGCCCCACGTGTGCGTGGGGTCGTCCATGAGCAGGTTTTTCGCGCCGGCGATCGCGATGCGCGGGTCGGTCCGCATGACGTTGACCAGTTCGCCGAGGACGGGCGGGGTCACCTTCGTATCGTTATTGAGGATGAAGACGTAGTCCGCGCCGTGCTCAAGGGCGTGCCGCATGCCGACGTTGGTGCCGCCGGCATAGCCGAGGTTGGTTTCGTTGACCAGCAAGGTGACCCCGGGAAAGCGCGCGCGCACCGTGGACACCGTCTCGTCGTCCGAGCCGTTGTCGACCACCACGACCTCATAGTTCGGATACTCGACCTGTGAGAAGCTCGCCAGGCAGGGAAGCACCTCGCTCAAACCGTTCCAGGTCGTAACCACCACCGCAACGCGAGGCGCCGCCACGTTCATCGTGCGCCTCCACTTCCGGACACGCTGTTGCCCGTGGAATCGACGGCGGCCGCGGATACAGTGGCACGCCGGCGGATACTGAACTCCGCCTGCAAGTCGACCGCGCCATCGCGGCAGACACTTCCGGTCACCGCGAAGCCCAATATCCCGTGCACCCAGTCATGCACCAGCGCACCGGCACTGTCGGTCACTGCGGCGTCCACCACGTAACTGCCGTTGCGCAGCGCGGCCACGAACGGCATGCGGATCTCCACGGTATGGCCGGCGGGCACGGTGCCAGTCCGCGCACCCATCCAGAGTGTGTTGATCACATACACGTACGAGCCGCGTCCGTCCCGGATGATCACTCCAAAGACGGGGTCCTGGGTGTCATGGGCGGCTTCGGCAAGCAGTACCAACGTCGGTCGTTGCCCGGATTCGATCGTCGTGGTCCGTATCCCGGCCGCGGTCTCGATCCAACCGTCGGACAGGCAGATCCTGCCGTCGCCGATGCCCGCTCGCTTGGGTTGCGCAGGTGCGGCGTCTGGACCACTGCCGTCGAGGTAGCGGGCAATGACCGCCTCCGTCTCGCCCGTCGCCACGACGCGTCCGGCAGCGACCAATACCGCACTATCGCAGAAGCGCCGGACTTGTCCGAGGTCATGCGTGACCAGCACCACCGTCGTGCGGCGCTGCTTGAGGTCGGCGAATACGTCAAGGCATTTGCGTTGGAACCCAGCGTCCCCTACCGCCAGAATCTCATCGAGGAGGAGGATATCACTCGACGCCTGCAGTGCCGTCGCAAAGGCGAGTCGCATCTGCATTCCCGTCGAGAGATTTTTCAGCTTGGCATCACGGAAGCGTTCGAGCTCGGCGAAGCCAATCGCCGTTTCAATCCGCGCCGCCATGTGACGCCGCGGATAGCCCAGGATGGCGCCGTAAAGCTCGACGTTCTCGCGTACCGTCAGCTCGGGACTGAAACCGAGGCCCAATTCGAGGAGCGCGGACACCGATCCATTGACGCGCACGTCGCCGGCATCTGGCACCAAGAGCCCGGCGATCACCTTCAGCAAGGTCGACTTTCCGGACCCGTTGCTGCCGATGATGCCGACGAAGGAGCCCGCCTCGATCGTCAAGTCAAGGCCGCAGAGAGCTTCGAAGCGCTCGTAGGGCACCGGGCGCAGCAGGCCGAGTATCCGCTCGGCCAACGTCGTTCGCCGCTCATGGGGAATCCGGAAGGCCTTGTGGACGTTGTGGACCTCGATCGCTGCCATCAGAAGTATTCGACGATACGGGCTTGCAACCGGCGAAAGACTACGAAGCCGGCGATGCACACCCCAACAGACATCAACGTGGTCAACACCAGCCCCTGCAGACCCGGCCACAGCCCGTAGATCAACGCCCGGCGGCTGTCGCCGATGACTCGCCCGACTGGATTCACCCACACCAACCATCGCCAGCGCTCCGGCACCATGAGGTCGAGATAAATGATCGGCGTCAGCCAAAACCCGATCTGCAATAGGATGCGCCACAAGTAACCGACATCGCGGAAGCGCACCTGCAGCGGCGCCAAGAACAGCGCCGTACCCAACGTGAGCAGGACCAGATCGGCGAGCAGCAGCGGTAGGCACAGGGCCGGAAGTTCCAACGGTGTGCCAGTCACGCGCAAGAGGACCATCAGAACCACCAGGTTGATGACAAACGTCAGCCCGGCCGAGAGCAGGACCGAGTAGACCACCACCACCCGCGGCATTGGCGTCTTGGACAGGAGGTTGGCGCGCTCGATCAGCGCTGCCGCGCCCCGCCCGGTGCCCTCTTCAAAGAAGTTCCACAGCACGATGCCAAGCAACAGGAAGCCGGGATAGTTTCTGATGTCGAGGTGCACAAACACCGTGAATACCAGGTAGTAGAGAACGAAGAACAAGAGGGGATTCAAGACTGACCATGCGTAGCCCAGAAGGGAGTGTGTATAGCGTATCTTGAAGTCCTTGATGGCAAACTGAACAACCAACGGGCCGTAGCCACGGCGCTCAGACGGCGTGGCTACCAAGCGCGACGAGGGGCGCTCACTCGTCGGTCCAGGGTTGCCTCGAAGCTCGCCGGGCGCGCTGTTGCTCGCAGCCTCCACAGAGGTCACCAGGTTGGTACCGAATTGCACCACTCGCCTTAAAGCACAGCCCGCTGGAGTTTGGCAAGGTAAGACGCCGGCACCGGCAGCGTTCGCCTACGCGGTGCCCCGCAGCCCGGGGTCCGCCAATCCGAGACGCGCGAACGGAATCGGCCGGTCGCGCAGCCCGTCAGCGACCCCGGCAATATAAGTGGTGGCCATGATCCACGACTCCGCTCCACGAGCACGGACTTGCGCGTTCCCGACCGCCAACTGTAGGCAGACCGCCTTCACGATCCACGCCAGGAGCGCACCGCCGCAGAGCACGGCGAACGCAAAGCGCTGATACCAGCGCCCGTTCTTGCGAACGAACAAGACGCCGTTGCGCCCCAGGAAATATCGCACCGGCACCGAATGCCGCTGCCGCCCATCCGAGCTCGAGCCGCCTTTGTGTATGATCGCTGCCGTTCCCGCGTAGACGACGCGGTATCCGGCGCGCCGGGCGCGGACGCACCAATCCACGTCCTCGTGATAGGCGAAAAATTCTTCGTCGAGGAGCCCCGTACGCTCCAGGGCGCCACGTCGCAGGAGACAGCCGTTGCCGATCACCCAGTCGACGTCCTTGACCACCTGCCAGCGGTCGCGGTCCGGTTCCCGCTGCCCCTCCACGCGCACCAGAAAGGGCCCGTAAGTAAGCCGTCCGTACGCCCCCCACAGATATGCCGGATCCTCCATCAACAGGTTGCGACAACCGACGATACCGATGCGCGGATCGTTCTCGGCCACCCGGACCAGCTCCGTGACCATGCCCGGCGTGACCTCGGTGTCGTTGTTGATGATCAGGACATGGTCGGCGCCGTGCTCCAACGCCCAACGCATGCCAACGTTGTTGCCACCGGCGTACCCGAGGTTGTGCGAGTTCTGCAGGATGGTGAGCTCGGGATGTTGCGCGCGCAGGGCAGCTACGGTGTCGTCCGTCGACGCGTTGTCGATGACGACCGGTAGGTAGTTCGGATACGTCAGGCGCGACAGGCTGGCCACGCAACGCAACACGTCGTCGCGCCGGTTCCAGGTCAGAATCAAAACGACAACGCGCGGCGCGAGGTTCATTCCGTCGGTGTGCTCACGTGGCTGTCCACAGTCCGCGGGTTGGTCAGAAGCGATGCCGTGGGCCTGACGGCTGCAGCGCACCGGCGGCGCTCCAGAATCTCGCGGTACAAGGAGACGGTGCGCTCAGCGACGCGGTCCCATCCAAGATATTCCTCGATATGGCACCGACCTCGCGTGACTGTGGCACGGCGGAACGCCGGATCGCCGAGAAATCGCTGCAGCGCATCCGCCAGTGCCTGCGCATCGCCGTAAGGCACAAGCAGGGCAGCACCCGCCGCGCCCAGCACCTCACCACAGCCCGAGTCGTCGCACACGACGACCGGCGTGCCGCACATCAGGGACTCGAAGGGCACCAGGCCGAAGATCTCGTGCACGGACGGGTAGGCAACCACATCGGCGTCGGCGTAGGCCGCCAGCTTTTGCTCGTCCGGCAGGAAGCCGACGAAGCGCACGCGTGCGTCAACCCCCAGGGTACGCGCCAGCTGGCGGATGGGTTCTGCCGGCATCATGAAGTTCCCCGCAATCACCAGGTGGACGTCAGCGGTCAAGCGGGCCAGCGCCCGCAAGAGGACATCAACGCCCTTACGCGGTGTGATCTTCCCGACGAACAGGATGAGCGGCGCGTCGCCGATGGCATGTTGCAGACGAAACGTGCCACGAGGCGGGATCCGCGCGTAGTCGTCCAAGCGCAGCCCGTTCGGAATCACCTGCACGCGCTGCGTGTCGACGCCGAGGGCGCGGAAGTGCGCTACTTCGGCGCCCGCCACCGCAACGCAGGCATCAGCCCGCTGCAGCAGCGCGCGCCCGCCCAATGCGTCGACCACCTGCTTCATCAGCACATAGCGCTCGATCGGCTGGACCGTTCCGTGGCCACTGAGCACATATGGGATCCCTGCACGACGCACCGCAGCTGCGACGATAGTGTTCAAAACATGGCGATGCGCGTGGAGGTGCACCAGATCGAAGTCGCGCACATGACGCCGTGCATGCATCCACAGACCGCGGGGCAAGTAGAGCTGTCGATGGTAGGCCAGGTGATTGCTCAGGTTGCGGAAGTGGCGGACCTGGATGCCGTCAACCGTGGCGTCGCGTTCCTTGATGCGAGCGCTCGCATCCAGGACGTCCGTGGTCCACACGGTCACGGCTTCGCCGCGCTGCGCCAGAGCGCGGCACAGCTCGTAGGTGCAGCGGGTGACCCCACCGTACGCCCACGCGGGATAGAAGCTTGGTGTCACATGCAGGATACGCACTCGTAATCCGTCGTGACGGGGAACCGATTGGCCCCAGCACCCGCTGGACGAACCCCCTCACCGCTCACAGGCAATGATCGAAAAGCCGCTGGGATGCAAGCACAAACCCGCCCGTTCTTCGATGAGCGCGGCCTCCTGCGGGCAGCGCTGGTGTCGTTGTGGCGGTTCTGCTAGCCCAGCGGCCAATGCGGTCAAAGAAGAGGGCGAGACCCGCGACGGCGGGTGACATCCCGCCTCGCGTCGCCGCGGACACAACGCCCCGCTGGCTGTGCGTGTTGACACTGGCGATCCTGCCGATCGCGACGTTCGTGCTCTACTCCCAGGCCCTGGCCGGCCCGTTCGTCTTTGATGACGGCACCAGCGTCGTCCACAACCTGGCGATGCAATTCCGGATCTGGAGTATCTTGCTCACCAGCAACCGCCCACTCAGCAACGTGTCGTATGCGATCAACAACGTCCTCGGTGGATCATCCCCCTGGGGATTTCACCTGGGTAACGTACTGCTGCACGCCGGCAATGGGTTGCTGGTCTATGCGCTGGTGCGGTTGATCCTGCAGCTGCCGCGTTTGGGTACGCCCCACGGTGACAGTCACTGGGCGGCGCTTGCAGTCAGCGCACTGTTCCTGGTGCATCCGCTCCAGACGGAGGTCGCCGCGTACATCTCGAGCCGCAGCGATGTGCTCGCCGCGTTGTTTGTCTTGAGCGCGATGAATTGCGTGGCGCTGTCTCTGCGATGGCACGGCCTGCCTCGATGGAGCACCGCGGCCCGCGTCGTTGCCGCCGCCTGCGTCCTTTTGGGTGTGCTGAGCAAGGAGAGCGCCGCCGTTGCCCCGCTCTTGCTGTTTTTGCTGGACTGGGCTGCGGCTGGGCGCCGCGCCACGACCGTACTGCGGGCCAACTGGGTGTTCTACGCAGTCCTCGGTGCCGGATGGGCGGTGCCTGCACTCGTTGTCCTTTCTCACCCCGAGTACGCGCTCAGCGCCGGTTTCGGCTTCAGCCGGTTCACTCCGCTCGAGTATCTTTACACGCAAGCCGGTGTGATCGTGCACTATCTGCAGCTGACCGTGGTGCCGTATGGTCAAGTCCTGGATTACGATTGGCCATTGGCGCGGACTCTGATGGCTCCGGGCGTCTTGCTGCCCGGCTGCGTGCTGCTCCTCGGTCTGGTCGCGACGCTACGGTGCTGGCGGCGGCGGCCGCTGTATGGCCTGTGCGCGCTGTGGTTTTTCATCAACCTGGCACCGACGTCGAGCCTGGTTCCGATCGCAGACGTTGCCGCCGAACGCCGCATGTATCTTCCTATCCTGGGAGTGCTCGGGTTGCTGGCGCTGCTAGTTGCGGACCTCGCGCGCTACGTGACGCGCGAGCGGCGCGCACGTTCCGGGGTTGTTGCTGGCAGCCTCGCGCTGTTGGCCGGGCTGGCGGTCAGCACGTGCGTGTTGCTGACCTGGCAGCGGAATCTACTCTGGCGGGTCCCAGAGCGGCTGTGGCAAGACAGTCTGACAAGGGCGCCCGGGAATCCGCGGATACATGCCAACCTCGGCACGATCTACGCCAACGAAGGGCGACTGAAACTGGCGCGAGAGCACCTCGAAAAGGCCCTTGAGCTGGTCGAAGAGGGACGCTCCGTGCACGCCACTCAACGCCACGGGGCGATGGTCTGCACCCATCTGGCATCCGTGTACCTCAGACTGGGAGACATTCCGCGCGCCCGCGACACCTATCGACGCGCGATGGCCAACGGTGCATGGCAGGAGACCTTCCTGCGCCCGCGGCTCACGCGGTTGGGGAAGGCCCTTGGAGCGCAACCATCGTCCCCCCAGTAGGGTCGGTGCGAGATCGCTGTTGCCCTAGACTGGACGTACAGAAGATCGAGCCGGAATTGTGGGTGAGGTGATCCGAGAGCGTCGAATGATGGCGCGGCCGGCCCTTTGCGGGGCCGGCCGTGCGATCATTCCCAGTTGGCGGTAAGTGTTGTGCCCCGAGCGGCGACCGACGTGAGCGCTTGGAGGAGCCGTCAGCCCGTCGTTCGGGGCACAAGTCCGTTCTTCAGCCCACTACGGGTTGGTGATACCGCCGTTGGCGCTGTCGTAGGTCCAGGTCACACCACCGTTGCTGTGCTTCGACGTTCCTGTAAAGCCTGTGGTGCCCACCAAGGCCATGGTGAGGTTGACGCCCTTGGACGGCTGGAAGCTAATCTTGCTGTTGCAATCGGTCTGGGTGCAGGCGACGTACACGTTGCCCGATGCAAAGGTAGCTTCCTCAGCCGTCGCGGCGTTTCGCAGATCAGACTGAGCGCGTGCGTCGAACCCGCGCTGGCGATACAGCGCAAACTGCGGGATAGCGATCGCCGCCAAGATACCGATGATGGCCACGACGACCAGTAGTTCGATCAATGTAAAACCTTCATTGTTCCTCAGAGCCTTCATTGTGTTCTCCTTCGGGGTTGTTGTTTCGTGGTAGGTAGTTTCCAAATCCCAATGACTACGGCGTCCCTGGCTGTACCGTTGTGGTAGTTAGGGCGGGCGGTTCGCGTCTTTCATTCGTCACCCACAGAACCTCCAGGGAGCAACGCACGTACCAGCACCGGTCGATCTGATGATCGGAGGCTCCCAGAGCCTCCCGGAATTAAGCTTCAAGTAATCAGAGGGAGTGACAGATACCGGCACAGCCGCTTTGCCCGGTTTGGCACTTTGTTGCCGTCGCTGCGGCTAGCGCGACAGGCCCCGCACGCTCAGCTGGGAGGCTTCACGATATAGGGGCCTGCGCGGGTCCGACCGGCGGGCCGACCGGACACGTCACATGCTCCGCAAATTCGATCTGAGAACCATACCAAATCGAATCGAGGACACCGCCCGGAAGCTCGCAACATTGACGCGACGGTTCCCGATTGGCGGGGGCGGGCAGGGCAGCGGCGGGGTGATTCGACCAATCATCCGCCGGCGTCACGCCTGGACCAGCGCAACCCGCGATTGCAATACTTTGCTCGGTCGGGCTAGAGTCCAGGCAGTGTTAACACCCGCCGGGTTTTGTGGCGTTCCTATACTTTCGGGCGGATGTCGATCCAATCCAAACACGCGTGACTACGTCCCCTCGAGTCAGGGGCCTTCGTTCGTCGGTTCCAGTCCGCCATGGCTAGCAACGCTGGTTATGCAAGCCAGCCGGTTCTGCATCGAGGCCCGCCTCTGATTTGCATGAGATGAGATCGTCACTGCTGAAGAATTCAGTGGTGCAGCGCCAGAGGCCGTTACATTGACCTTGAAGGCTCCTGCCCCCACTC
>JBGQHM010000279.1:0-9113 GCA_041497995.1 Binatia bacterium
CAGCGGCTCCGGCGTTGGGTGGTTGGGCGCTGGGCCTGTTGTTCGCTGGGCTGAGCGCCCTCGGGGTGTGGCGGTTGCGGCATCGCTCCGCCTGAATCGTCGCGTTGCAGCTCTCCGTGATGCTGCCGGCGCTGCTGTCCTTGAGCCCCGTCCTTGAATTGCACCGCCGTTCCTGTAGACCAATCACCATGACGCGCATCGGGTTGGCCGTGCTAGTGGTGCTCCTGCTGGGTGCGGGGCGCGCTAGTGCCAACGGTTGCGGACTTTCCGGCGAGCCGTGTTGCTTTGGCTCAATGACCAGCCCACCCATCTGCATCACCCCCGGCCTCGTCTGCGACCCCAACAACACTACAGGCTGCGGCGCCCTCGTTTGGCAGGGGGGAGGCCAAGGCGGTGCCGCCGAACTGGTTTGTCCCGGTACATGTGTGCAACCCACAGCGACACCAACTAGTACGGGCACTCCCACGCCCACAGCAACCAACACGCCCACGCCGACCGGGACACCAACACCAACGAGCACGCCAACCGCGACGGCATCCCCGCACAGCCTTCCTGACGGCGATCCCTGTACCGCCAACACCCAGTGCGCGAGCGGGCTCTGCAAGGCAGGCGTGTGCAGCAGCGTGAGCGCCGCACCGGCCGTATCCAACCGCAATGTGCTCTTTCTTGCGGTGGGGCTGCTGCTCGTGGGACTCTGGTCCATGCGGCGTGTCGCGCGACAGCGTAACCTCTGAAACGTCGCGGCGCCGCGACACTCTTCCATGGAGCCGATAGCGGCAACCACTACCTGCATAGACGCGACCCAGGGGGCGTGGGATATGTGGCCGCGTTTCCATGGACGCGGGCCGCATTCTGATCGTCGACGATAGCGAGTTGGTACGCGCAGTCCTTAGGAAGGTGTTGGAGGCCGCGGGGTATCGGGCAGACGAGGCTGTCAACGGTCACGAGGCGCTCACTGCACTGCGCCATAATCCATTGCCCGACGTGATCCTGCTCGATATCGAGATGCCCAACATGAATGGCGTCGCTTTCAGGCTGCACCAGTTGCGTCAGCCGCGCATGGCGGGCGTCCCGGTGATTGTCCATTCCCTCTTCCCTGACTCGTACATGCTGGGCAGCATCATGCAGGCGAGCGCCTACCTGACGAAGCCTGCCAATCGCGCCGCGCTCCTGGCAACCGTGCAGCAGGTCATTAGCGCCACTCAGACCAGTCACTGAAACTAGACATTGCGCACATCTGGCGCCCGCTGCCGGTCTCGCCACCGATGCACGAGCTTGCGCGCGTTCGGAGGCGCCGCGAAGTCGCGCAGCGTTTCCATCTCCGCTGAGCCCGGCCAATCCCGAGTCTTACATTGCACGAGCACGAAGTCGGTTGCCGACACACCGATCAGATCCCACACGCCGAGACTCGCCGCCGCACGGCACACCGCGTAGCCGGCGGCCTCGAGCAGCGCCTTGCTGCGGTGCTCGTTGCGGGTACCCTTGCGCTTCGCGTTCATCAGACTCACAGCACCACAATCTGCGGCCCCGTCGCTGCGAGCTTCCACGACACGATCCGGCGCAGCGCCCCGTTAAGTTGTTCCGGGCCGTCCCTGAGCAGCACATTCCATCCGACGTCCAGCGGCATGCCCCGGTGCCAGTCGGCTTGGTACGCTCGCGCCCGCGGCGCCACGGCGTGCGTGCGCGCCAGTAAGTCGGCGAGGAGCTCACCGGCAGGACACCCATTCGGTGCGCCCGTCTCGAGGTCGCGCGTGACTGCCAGGTCAGCCGCAGAGAACACGGGCATCTGACGCCGGCCCATAGAAGCGTTCGCTCTCTGCCAGCAGACTCTTGATCTCCACCGAGCCATGATCCATGTCGCGTACGACGGTGAAGAGCGGCTTCGCTACCGTGGCCGTAGAGCCCTGATGATCCCGCCCGCATTGCAGCACGAAGCGGTTGAACACGGTGCCTTGTCCCTGCGGCTGTTGCGCCAGCGGAAAGAGCAGCCCGGTGCCGATGCCCAGCTCTGCGAGTGGCGTCTCCGACACCAAGTCGAACAGATGGAACTTCCCGTGCCGGAACGTCGAGGCGAAGCGGGTCTGCGCGATGAGGTTGCGCAGCGTCGCCAGCACGTTGCCCGAGGCATTCAGGAGCACGGACAGATCGAATGGCTTGACGTTGCGCAGCATCATCGCTGCTTCCGGCGTGATCGGGTAGCCGGCAAACTGGAGCAGGTAGGTCAGTGCGTCCTGTTCCATCACGCCCGCGCCGCCACTGACGGAGATCTCCACCGAGGCGTCGACGCCATGGTCCAGCACCACTTCGGTGAAGGTGCGCCACGGTGTCTTGGACTGCCGGATACTCGCCCCGCTCGTGTAAGGGATACCATCGTGCTGCACCTCCGCCGGCCCGCCGTGTAGGCCGGCGATGCGATGAAAAACCGCGTGGACAGCCCGTCATCATCCTCGTTGATCGGGAAGCCAATCACCTTATCGGGTGCAACACCCATCACCGTTGTGAGCACAGCGCTGTCAATCACCCGCCTCGGCGCATCGGGAAACTCGGCGGACGTAGCCACCTCTGGCGGATAGGCCACTTCGCGCTCCGGATCGCCGTCCGTGATCGTCAGCCGCACACCACCCGTGCGTCGGTCGATCTGCGGCGGGTTCTGCACTCTTCCAGCGATGAGCGGGATGCACTGGTCGAACGTCATCCCGTCGCTGATGAGATCGATGCGTGCCGTCGCGCTGAGGCCACCGCCGCGGTCAAGCAGCATGGCCGCAAGCCCAGAGTCGGCGGCAATGCTCACTTGAGTATCGGGAATCGTGGCGCGCCGGTCTTGAATAGCGAGCTGGTACTCGATCACCGGCCAGTTGAGCAGCGTTGCCCAGAACGGCCACTTGAGCCCGTCACTATCCGCCACGGTGACGTCGGGATGCGACGCGCAACGGATAGAGCCGGGCTGCAACGCCAGATGTTGGTCCGTTGTGGGGTCGGCGCCGTAGGGGTTGACGGTGACGATCAGGATCTTGCGCGCCATGGGGCTTGAGAGCACGGGCTTCCAGCCCGGGGGCAGCATGGGCATTAAGGCACCTCGATCATCAGGGGAGCGGGAACCACAGCCGTGTGCGGGGAGGGCCCACGGCTGCGGCGCGACGGACGCACGGAGGCTGCAAGCTCCGCTCCCGCTCCAAGCCCAAACACACGCGCATCACCGGCCGCGCGTCGAGATGCCAGCCGCTGCAAGGTCGAGCTGCACCTTCCGCAAGTCGTCCAGCGCCTGCAGATGACGGCGCCGCGCCAATTCCTGCAACTGGCGCTCGGCCCACTGTCGGCGCGCGCTCCGTGCGCCGGGTCGCGCTGTGCTGCGGGTGATTGTGGCGCACTGACGGCCGTTCATGGTGTGCCGCACGACGCGGGCTTGCTCGCCCATGTCGCGCCGCACGCGGGCTACTGCGGACTCGAACGAGAGCCGCTGCTCGCGCTGCGTTGGAATTGCCGTCTCATAGGGTGCCGCGGCCGTTGTCTCGAATCCTGGTGTCTGTCTCATGCGACCTTCTTCCTTTCTGCAAGTTGTCGGCGCTCGAAGCAGACAGGGGCGGCCTCGGCAGCCTGCTTCCACGCGGCTCGCTCTGGCAGGACCAGGTCGAACGTGGTGAGCGGCACACCGAGAATCGTCTCTGCCCGCTTGAGGTCGCCCTCGATCCTTTCAAGATTCTGCAAGGCATTGCGGACCTGAGGCTGCGCGGCCTGCAACCGATCTTGCACAAGGCCCTCTACTTCCTGCTGGGCGCGCGCAAACAACGCTCGACAGACGCGTTGCGCCCCTTCTTTTGCGACCGCTTCCATCGCCGGCGTGGCAGTGGCCAGAAACCCTTGCACGCGGGTACGTTGTTGGTTGAGCCTCGCACGCTGGGCCTCTAGATCCCGTACGCGGCGAGCGAGGTCCGCAGCGGCGCCGCTCCCGCCCAGCGGCGCCGGTGCGGCACTCAGCGTCGCGAGCTGCGCGTCAATCTCGTCGACTTCGCGCCGCATCGCGTCCTCGGCCGTTTCGAGCACCGTCCGGGCGCGAACATAGTGGGTTGGCGCGTTCGCGGCCCATCCCACCGATAGGTTTCCCCACGTAAGTGTGTCCATCGCGATGCCCTTTGCGAAACTCCCGAGCTTTTGCATCCGGGTCAGCTCGCGGTTGAATGCATCGATCTCTTGCTGTGTGATCATCTCCTCTTCCTCCTCCATCGTTTATGGACCGACTCAGTGCACCGTCGTGTCCGCCGCCGGCACGTTCGGCAACTGCTCCGGTGACACGCCCAGCATGCGCGCCAACTCCTGTGCCGCCTCGGTTGCAGTGAGTTCCACCTTGGTCGGCTTGTAGAAACCGAAGATGCGATTCAGTTGGTCGATCGCTGCGAGTTTGTCCCACAGCTTGCATTCGATCACTTCGACAAACTGGCCTTCCGCACCCATGATGCGGCGGACCTTGATCGATGCGATAGCTCTACGCGCCTCCGCTGGAATGTTGTTGAGCGATCGGATCACAAGCCGACCACTTTCCAATGCTTCGAACAGATTGCCGATGTCCGATTCGACGATGGACTCAAGTTGACGAACCACACGCTCCTGCGTCCACTCAGTTCGCTTCAACAAGCGCTCCCGCCCTACGGCTATCGCTGCCTGGACCTTGACGTTTATCAACAGGCGACTGCCACATGATTCCGCCGTCTTGGCACTGTATCCCGCCCGGATTGCCGCCTGTGTGGCGTTGAGGTCGACAAGATACTCCTCAACAAACCGTTGTTGCATCGGCGCCAGTCGTTTCTGGACGTTGTCGTGCTCACTCGCCATCAGGGTCTCCCTTCACACACGCACATCACGCTGCTTTCGGCGCAACGAACAAACCACCGGCCGAACAGCCCCCCGGGTCAATCATCGCCTCGAGCCCCGTCACGCTGTCCTCCGGTAGCCGCTGCGGAGCGTCTCGAGGATCGCGAAGACCTCAAGCCATTCGCCCAACGACGGTCGCTCTGCCTGCACACGTGGCCAGATGTCGCCCTGAGCAAATTCCACGAGGCGCTGCAGCGCCGGCGCAAACTCGGTGCCGCAGTCTGCGCATAACGGTCGCTCTGTCGGCGTCACAACGAGCACCGGGCCTGCCGGCGTCTCGATCTCAACCCCGCAGGCGCCGCACTCGGCAATCTGGCGGGCTGTCTGGTGTCGGATCGCGGCGCCGATTGTGTGCGCGGTGGGGATGCTGGCGCTCATGCTGCCTCCGGAGGCGACGTTGGGGCCGCAGGTGATGCCGTGGCCTGTCCGGTGGCGCGATCGGCGCTCTTGGCTCCCGTTCGCGCCTTCCGCTGCTTAGGGCGTCGCGGCTCGTGTGCCTTCTCGGCGTGGCGCAGTAGGTCGACCATCTCGACGAACGTCTCAGGACACTGTCGGCAGTGCAATTTGAAGTCGGGGGCGCTCATCGGATCGGTAGTCATACGGTCATCCCTGATGCCCATTGCCCTTTTCGGCGTTGCCCCTTGCCGGGGTGACTCCTGGGTGACTCCGCAGCTCAGGAAACAGCGCGCCGAGCTCTTCCTTCACTTCGGGCTGAAGCGCTGGCATGACCGCATGATCCTCAAGCCAGTGATTGAGGTCGGTCTCGCTGATGATGACTCGCCGGCCGATACGACAGTGACGTAACGGCTTCACCTCGCCCGCAAGCGCTCGCCGGATGGTGCGGGGCGACTGACGAGCCCGGGCCGCCGCCTCCTTGATTGTTAGGAACTTGGTGGCGCCGTCGATCCTCATGAAACGGCACCTGCATTGCGGAAAGCATCGGTTGCGGCAGAGGGGCTGTGTCTGCGGCAGTGAAAATCACCTCCGGAGGGAAGGCAGGGGCGGGGTGCTGCTCGAAAGAGCACCCGCCCTGCCGCGGTGGGTCTCAGCGGAGCGTGAGCGTGGCGGAGCGTCGTGGCGGAGCGTGGCGACGCCGGCCCCCCGTTCTCCCTATAGGGGCCTCGGCGGAGCGTCGTGGCGGAGCGTCGGACCACGCTGCGCGGCGGAGCGTGGCGGAGCGTCGGGCGGAGCGTCACGGCGCCTCGCTTTCTGGGGTCCGAACACCGGTGACGACCATGCCGATGGTGCGGCCGATCTTGCGCTCTTCGGTGGTGACACTGGTCTTGATGAAGTCCCGGACTTCAGTGCGCTTGATTCCGTGCTCTCGTGTGCGTCGGTAGAGTTGCGCTTCGACCTTGTCTTTCGTGCGCTCCTCCGATGGCAACTGGATGATCTCGGCCCGTAGGGTGCGCGCCAGTAGGTCATCAACATCCTGTGGGGTCGCGGGTCGGTCGGCGCCGCGATCGTCGCCCCAATCGAATTGCGTCACCCTGGAAGTCAGGGTTCGGGGGCAGCGTGAGAGCGCAATTTGTTTGAAGGGGCGGCCCAGATTCCCTTTCACGTGTTTGAGGGTCAGAAGCGTTTGACCGGCGTTCTTTCCGACGGTCTCCAGGTGCAACACCAGCCGAGCGAAGTTGCGCCAATCGGCGGTTCCAGACACTGGCTCGCCCGCGCGGTTGTCGTGTGCGGCAATGATCAGGGCTGCATTCGTCTCGCGGAGCAGCAGCCCACCCGTGCGGCGCCACCACGTCCGGATCGCAAGCGGGTCGATGAACTTAGCCCCAGACGGCAGGTCCAGCACGGCTATGGCGGTGTCCACGATCACGCCGTCGTACCGCTCGGCGTTGATGCGCGTGGCCAGGCGTTCACAGTTGGCCGGCGTAAACAGGAACTCACCGCGGGCCGTTTCGCATGCCGGAAACAGGTCAACGGGCGACTCCTGCAGGTCATAGTGAGAGAGCAGTTTTGCCAGCCAGTAGTCGATGGCGGGCTGCTGATCTTCAGCGTTGAAGTACAGCCAGCGCTCACCGTGGGGCACGAGTTCGCTGCTGCCGAAGATGGGCAGTTTCTGTGATCCCTCGATTGCGACTTGGAGCAGCGCGCACGTCTTCCCGGTGCCGCCGGCACTGCTGACAAGTGTAGCTGCCTTTCGGGTCGCGATATGATCCACGACGGGTTCGAGACGGTTGGCCACCATGTCGACTACCCGACGTCGCTTCAGAATCAGCAGCGGTTCAAGCCCAGCACCATCGTCGTCTTCACCTTGGATCGCTGCGCGCTCTGCCAACGACTCCGCGGCGTCACCATCGCCATTGTCACCGAGTGCCGCGCACACCGGCATGAGGATCTCCTCGCCTACGCGGTCGTGCACGATTGCCCCCACTGCGACTTGGTGCGTTCCTCGATCCAGAGGCGCAACCACTCAGGCTCGTTCGCATCCTCAAGCTGAACCGTGAGCCACTCGGCGACAGCGAGTTGCGTATGCGTCTGTTCGAGCTGCCACCACCATAGTTGCTCGACGGCCTCGCCCTGGCCGCGGGCACGTGCCTGGCAGAGCTGTTGCCCGAGCCACTCGGCGTCATCCGTGAGCACTCGGATAGCGTCACCGAGCTGCACCAGCCGGGCATTGCGCCAGCGTTTGAGCGCGGCCCGCCGTCGTGCAACTTCCGTGCGGCGCTGAACCTCCGCGGCGGTCAGCTTCGGAGCGGTGCCCGGCGTGTAGCCACTGAACTCGGTCACGACGGCAACCGCGAGTGCAAAGTCACAGCCATCGAGCCGCTTCACGAGCTCGAAGACATCGCCCCCTGCACCACAGACGAAACAGTGGAACAGCTGCCCGTCATCGCTCACCGAGAAGGCCGTCGGATTGTCGCCGCCGTGAATCGGGCAGCGACCGCGCCGACCGGTGAATGGTACGCCGGAGCGCTCCAGCACGTGCGGAATGCTGACGACCTTGCGCAGCGCGTCGAGATCGATGCGCGGTCGTGCCGTCTCCACGCTCATTTGGCGGCCTCGTCCCCCGCTCCGTCGACCGCAGCGGTAAGGATCTGCGCGCGGCCCCGCTCGCGCGCTAGCCGCTCTACGTCGTCGCCATCGATCAGGCGAACACCGCCGGCCGCGTGCGTCGCCTTCAGCTTACCGCTATCGACAAGTCGCCGAACCTGATCCGATGAGAGATCCAGCCGTCGCGCCGCTGACGTAACCAGTAACCACATGGCGCAAGGATACTTGCCCCCATGTGTGGCCGTCACGGGAAGGAATCACGTCGCCCAACCTTCCCTCCCACACCGAGGTCGGCGCCTATCTACCTCTTTTTGAGCGCTGGCAGCTTGAAGTGCTGATCGGCAGGTCGTTTCTTCCGAGCTTGCTTCAGAAATTCCAGGCAGGCAGTGGACATGAGAAACCCGAAGATCTTGGTGACGGCTTCAACCGCGGATATTCGATCAAGTGGCTTGCGGTGGCGCCGGCTGATCGCACGCTGCGAACGCTTTCCCGTGGCCTTTTGCCAGCACCACACCACTCGCAGCTGCTCTTCCAGCGTACGAGGTGGAGGCACCTGCCCGCTGAGGCATAGATACGTCGCGACGACTTCAGCCTCGTCGTATTGCTGCGGATGGTCGTTGGAGCGATCTGGTAAGCCCAGCAATCGATTCGCCGCCGTGCGTACGCGGGCGTTCGAGGAGTCTTTGGCTGAACGCCCCCGCAACGCCTCGAGCGCGTGGCTGTATCGCTCAAGGTTTGGAAGGTTGATAATCCACATTTTCGCTTCACGAAGAGCCTCCAGGACAGCGTCGACATCGGAGCGAGACAACGTCACCTGTTGGCTGTCGGTGTTCAACGCCGCGATGATCGTCGTCTCGACTTCACGGAAGCGGCGCCGCCACTGGGTCGCGCGATCTTCGAGAGACGGTGGGGCCTGTGGTTCGGTGGCTGCCGCTCGCCCCGCGGTGCCCTCGCTCGTTGATTGCATCCGCACCTCCACATCAGTGCTCCACACAAAGTGAAACTCCGCGCGGCGGGCCCGGCGTGGTCCGGGCTGTTCGGTGGCCTACCTAGCCGCGCGGTGAACCGACCCGCACTGTAGCAGTTCAGCCCGGCAGGGAGAAACATCTTGACTCGCAAGACCTGTTGGATGTACCGACCGTCACGTTTGGAGAGCACCCGTTGGTGATGGACTTCGGCCCGATATGAGAGCCAGAGAAAGCCTAGTATGGGCAGTGCTGCTCCTGGTCATCCTCACGCGGACG
>JBGQHM010000280.1:0-9090 GCA_041497995.1 Binatia bacterium
GGATCTTTGCCGAATTGTCCGGCTCGTAGTAGCCGAACTCCGTGACCTTGTAGATGCTGGCGCTGTGGTTGGGGAGCGAGAACGGGAAGCCCTCGTCCCAATGCTGCGAGAGGATCTTGCTGCCCGGCGGCACATGCCGATACATCCACTCCGAAGCCGTGACGACGGTATGGGGTCGCGTGTACGTGGACATGAACGCGAAAGCCGAGGCGAGCGTGCCCGCCACCACCACGGGCGCCGCTAGGCGTCCAAGCAGCCGGCCGCTGCGGTACCACCGCACCAGCCAGTCCGCCCCCCACAGGATCATGATCGGATAGATGGGCAGCAGGTAGCGCGGGAACTTCACCTCGAACCAACCGGTGATCAGGAAGAACGGGACGACCCACGACAGGAGAATCCATTCTTCGGCGCGCCGCGTCCGCCAGGCGACGCCGACGCGCGTCAGCGTCGCCCACACCGCTACGAGCCCCAACGCCGGTGCCATACCCCAGACCACCAGCTGCTCGATGTCGTACCAGTATTTCACCGTGCCCATGTACTGCACGGTGTACGGGAAGACCCCGGCGGTGCGCACCATCGTGCTCTGCTCGACGATGTCGTGGAAGAAGGCGTGGAAATCGAGGATGGCGTATGGCTGCGCCAGTGCGAACGTGGCGGCGGCAGCGATGACGGCCATGAGGAGCCGGCCGGTCACCGAGAGAAACTTGCGCTCGACGAAGTAGCGATGCAGCGCGGCAATGGCGAGCGGCAGGAACAGCGGCATGGCGCTGAATTTCGAGGCCGTGGCGAGGCCGATGGCGATACCGCTGAAAACGAATTCACTGGCGCGCCCGTCGAGGCTGGCGCGGACCATCTGCGACAGCGCGAGCAACACGAAGAACGTCAGCGTCACGTCGACAGTCAGGAAGCGCGAGTTCTGTATGTGCAACGCGCAGGCCGCCAGCAGGATGCCGGCCAGCAAGCCGACCGTGCGGTCGTAGAGCCGAGTGCCGAGGATGATCAAGACGAGGACGGTCAACGTCCCAATCACCGCAGACATCCCCCGTCCGCTCAGAATCACGCCATCGTAGCCCGCGGCGCGCGGATCGATCAGCGCCGCCACGCTGCTGGTGATCCGCGCCAGATAGATGGGGAGCGATCCGTACGCGAAGAACTGCGGATTGAGCTGCAGCGGGCGCAACGAGATGCGCATGACGGCGCCGGCCACGGCGCGCTCATCGGGATGGAAGAAATGATTCTGGTCCCACGCTAGATGCGTCAACCGCGCCGCTGCCGCGAAGATGACGATCGCGACAACCAACAAACTGGATCTCGACCACCGGGAGGAAGGGGCTGCACTCATAGCGCGTCGCCTGTATCAATGCTTGCGGGCCGTGACAATCAAACACTCGCCGAGGGCCGGAGGCAGGAACGGCTGGCCGAAGGGCCAGAACACTTGTACGGCCGCCGGCGCCCCGAAGAGGACGCGCTGGAGTGCGGTGGGGAGCAGCGGCACGTAGGGCGCGTCCCACAGTCCATCGCCGCGTACACGGAGCACATCGAGGCCCGCTTTCCGCACCAGCATCACCCACTCCGCACGGGTCAACAGGCTCACGTGCGTCGCGTCTTGGTACGCAAACCACTTCGGGCCTTTGAGCTGATGCCCGAGACCACCTGGGTTCGGCACGACAAAGAACAGCGTGCCACCGCTCACGAGCTTGCCGGCGAGACCCTGCAGGATCGGCAAGGGTCGCGGCAGGTGCTCCAACGTGTGTAAGGAGACAATGACGTCGAGGCTCGCCGCCGGCAGCGAATCCCATTCTTCCAAGATCACCGCGTCGGGTGCCGTGCTCCGGCACTGCGTGCGGGCAAACGGCGAGGCGTCGTATCCGTAGGCTTCGAAGTGCGCGGAGAGCCGCTTCAGCAGGTGGCCCGTCCCGCAACCGAAATCGAGCAAGCGCCCTCCCTCGGGACGCAACCGCTGCACGACGCGCGCGTACCAGCGCAGCGCGATGCGATCGCCCGCGAGCTTGGTGTGCTCGTAATACTGCTCGTTGAACGGCTGGTCCTTCATCGCGAGATCAACGGTGCGGGCGCGCGCCGCGACGCCCACGCTGTGCACCCTCATCGCCTGTAGAGGGTGGTGCCACCCTGCGAGAAGGCAACCGGGAGCTCACTGAACTTTGCCAGCCCGGGGGTTTGGTAGTCTTTGCGCTCCAGCTCGCCGACGACGATGTACTGAACGTGATAGCGATCGAGTAGTGGCGCCACCTCGGCGAGCGTCGGGGCGTTGTAAATGCGAGTGACCTCAGTCGAACGTTGCCCGACCTCGTTCTCATGACTGCGCCACAAACCCTCATGGTTGGCCCACCCCAATACCGTGGGCAAGCCGGTGTTACTGGAGAAGCGTGCATAGTACGAGTACGGGTTGCCCGTGGCTTCGAGGACCACGGGCAGGTCACCGATGTTCTCGCGCATCCACTTGATGACGGCAAACTCGTCGGGGTGTTCGCGCTCGAGGTATGCCGTACCGTCGAGGGTGCTCGGCGCGCCGCGGCCGGACAGACGTGTGGCGCTGATGCCAACCGGGTAGGCGCAGGAGATGAGGAACAGCGCCGACACCGCCACCACCTCGGCCGTGTGGGTCGCGCTCGGTTGGCGCTGATTGCGTTCCGCTACCGCCGCCCAGCACCACGGCGCTGCAATCGACAGCAAGATCCACGATTGGAAATAGAGCTTGAAGACGGTGTTCATGCGATAGAGCTTGTCGCCGTATGCGTCCTTGATGAACACCAACTCGCAGGCCAGCAGCGCCAGGCTGGCGGCCAGCAGCAACAGCGTAGCAGCGCGGCGCTCGGTGTCGTCAGTTGCGTACGTGCACGCCAATGCGGCGCCCCCGTATACGAGCAGCACGACGTAGACCGCGTTGCCAGCCAGATAGGCGACCACCGTTGCCAGCAATCCGGCGGCGACCAGGAGCTGCCCAACCTCACGCGTGATCGACAGGCGCGACGCCACCTCGCCGGCAAGGTACAGCGCCCCCGGCAAGAGCAGCGCACCGAAGACGATCAGGAACTCGATCAGCGAGGTCTGTGCGAACTTCAGCCCGACACCACCCGGCGGTGCGGCAAAGTGCCGATAGAAAGGCAGGTACAGCGCGTATGACACCGCCAGCATCACACCTACTGTGGCGCCGAGCCTGATGCGCGGCCACGACACCAACGGCCGCAACGGCTGATCGCGTCCGGCGAGCAGAAAGGCGACCATCGCACCTACCGGCAGCTCCCACGGGCTGATGACGATCATCGACGCGAGCACGAAGGTGATCGGCGCGTACCACCACAGGCCCTGGAGCCATGACAATTCCGTGCGCCGCCGGAACTTCTCCGGGTCGAGCAGCAACGCCAGAAACAGCAGCGTCACCGGCAGCACGATGTAGTGAGGATGCAGATCGCCGTGAATGGCGGTGAAGTAGGGGAACTCGTTGATCGTGTCGCCTTTGGCGACGATGCGCGACGAGCGCCAGTAGTCGAATTGTGTGAAGCCGCCTTTCTCCCAGAGCTGGAGAAGGCCGTCGATGTTGCCGATCAGCATCAAGGTGGCGCCGGTGATGAACGCGAACACGGTCCGCCGCGTCAGCGTAAACCCGATGGCGGCGGCCTCGCCGAAGGCGAGCCCGCCCACAGTGACTACACAGAGGTTGTAGGCGATATGATTGGCAACCGGTGTCAGGCGCGCCAGAACGGCGAACATCTGATAGCCGAAGTAGTAGTAGTTGAACTCCTTGCCTGCCATCCACGGATCTTGCGGCGGGAGCACGTCGGTGCGGCTCAGGGTGTTGAAGAAGGCGAAGTCCATGTACTTCTCGGCACCGAAGATCTCCGGCCCGAGCGATCGCTGCCACGCAAAGAACAGGAAGCCGGCGCTCCAGAAGGCGTCGTGCATGAGGATGGCCCGCCGGCCG
Organism: Binatia bacterium; assembly: GCA_041497995.1. Classification (GTDB taxonomy): domain Bacteria; phylum Desulfobacterota; class Binatia; order HRBIN30; family HRBIN30; genus DATKMS01. The sequence goes on from JBGQHM010000280.1 coordinate 3,944, forward strand.
GGACCGGCGAGCCATTCACCGAGCGCAGTGCGGCTCTGCCACGCCAACCAGGCGTTGAGGAGAACGAATGCCGCCAGCGTCAGTGTCAGCGACGTGTGGAAGGCGAGAATCCCGAGGTGGGTCAGCAGCCACGAGACGTAGGCGACGACCAGCAACGCCACGATCTTGGCGAAGCCGTAGCCGTGATCGGCGCGGGCGGAGAAGAGCCGGAACGTGAGCGGCAAGGTGATCAGGCCGAGGCCTTCAAGCACCAACCACCAGACGATGAGCGATCCCATGAGAGAGCGTTCAGCCGTCAGCTTTCAGCTTTCAGCTTTCAGAAATTTCACTTCATCCTGATAGCTGACAGCTGCTTGCTGATAGCTTCTTCGAGGCGCCGGACGCTATACTGATTCGTCCTGCATTGCAATCGCGCCACCTCGCACGGCAAATTTGCGGTGCTCAGCGCCGAGACTGGCCAAATCTCCTTGACTTAGCGCGCCCCCGCACCTTACATTCAGGCTCACATGGTTGCCCCTCTGGAACGAATTTGGAGGCTGCTCGGGTGCCTCGGTGCAGGACTGTCGTTGTTCCTTGCCCTTGGTGCCGGCCACACGGCCGGAGCCCAGGAGGAGCAGGGCTGCTGCCAGTTCTTGTCGCGCTCCACCGACGCGTCCCCGTCGAAAGGGCAGCGCCGTTGCGACGACCTGACGCGGCGTGAGTGCAGCTTGCTGAAGCCCGGTAGCGTGTTTCTACGCCGCTGGGTGTGCGACCAGCAGAGCCAGCGATGCATCCTCGGTGTGCTCCCGAGCACGCCAACGCCGACCGCAACCCCAACAAAGACGCCGACCCCGTCGCCAACGCAGCCGCGCGGCTGCTGCCAGGTCGATGATGTGCGTTCCGTGGGGCACGCGATCTGTGGTAACGACATTACGCAGACGAGCTGCCTCAACGAGACCAAGGGCGAGCCGTCGTTCTGTGCCGACTGTGCCTGCTCCTCACACTCCGAGTCGGGCTTCTCCTTCGACATCGGGACTTGCGTGACGCACACACCGACGCCGACCGTCACCGCGACACCTGCCGAGCGCCGTGGCTGTTGCCAGCTCACGGGTCTGCGCGGCGCCAACGGCGCCGTCTGCGGCAACGAAGTTCGGGAAAGTACGTGTCTGCACGAGTTCGATGCCGACGCGGTGTTCTGCGCGAATTGTGTGTGCAGCTCGCATTCGACCACCGGCGTCGACCTCGCTCCAGGTTTGTGCGTGCCGCCGCCGTCCACCCGCGGACCGCGGCCGCGACCGACACGACCTCCGCACCTGCCGCATCACCGATAGCCGATAGTTTGCGGGCGCCGTCCATAAGACGCCCGGGGCATGTTTGGGTCCGTCGTGTTTGTGGTAAGAGACAAGCACCATGTCCGTGCAGACTCACAAGAGCTTCTGCCGCTTCTGCCACGCCGTCTGCGGCATTGAGGTCGACATCGACGATGACCGCGTCGTGGCCGTCCGCGGCGACAAGGAGCACGTCGTTTCACAAGGGTACCTCTGCGTGAAAGGTCGCGAGCTGCCCGCGCAGCACACGCACCCGGACCGCTTGTGCGGCGCGGTCCGGCAGAGGCCGGACGGAACCTTTGGCGCCATTCCCAGCGAACAGGCAATGGATGAGATTGCCGGATACTTGCAGGCGCTCATCGCACGCGACGGCCCCACGGCGATCGCCGTCTACTCCGGCACCCACGGCCTTTTCAGCGCGGCCAAGCCGTTGATCATCGCCTGGATCAACGCCGTTGGCTCACACTGGTACTTCACGCCCAACACCATCGACCAGCCGTCGCAACAGACCGGTTGGGCACGGCATGGGACGTGGGACGCCGGCGTGAATCGGTTCGCAGACGCCGACGTGATGATGTTTGTCGGCAACAATCCCGGGGTCTCTGCATTCTCACGCGACGGCGGCCCCCCGTACGCCAACGCCTTCAAGTACCTGCGTGACGCGCGGCGGCGCGGGATGAGGATCATCGCCATCGATCCGCGGCGCACCGAGCTCGCACGTGCGGCCGACATCCACCTGCAGGTCAAACCAGGCGAAGATCCGACGCTGCTCGCCGGTATGCTGCGCATCATCATCGCGGAGAAGCTCTACGATGGCGACTTCGTTGCTGCGCACGTGGAAGGGCTGGAGGCTCTGGGCGCGGCGATCGCCGCGTACACCCCGGACTACGTGAAGGCGCGCACTGGTGTAGATGCATCGCAGATGACCGCGGCGGCGCGCACGTTTGCGGCGGGGAAGCGCGGCGCCGCCATGACCTGCACGGGCGTGAACATGGCGCCACGTCCCGACGTCACGCAGCACCTCGTCGTTGCGCTCAACAGCCTGTGCGGCCGCTTCAACCGCGGCGGCGATCTCGTTCGCAACCCGGGCGTGCTCAAGCCACCGCGGTCCTTCTACGCCGAGGTGCAGCCGCCGCAGGAGATCTGGGGTCAAGGGCCACGCTCGCGCTTTCGCGGGCTCGGACAGTTCGGCCGTGGGCCGTTTGGCGGCGAGATGCCGATCAACGTGTTTGCCGACGAGGTCCTCACCCCGGGCGCAGGCCAGATCAAGGCGTTGGTGTGCGTGGGCGGCAACCCCGTGATGGCGTTTCCGGACCAGCGCAAGGTCGTTGAGGCACTGCAGGCGCTCGAGCTGTGCGTCGTGCTCGATGTGAAGATGACCGCGACGGCGCAGCATGCCCACTATGTTTTCGGCTGCAAGCTATCGATGGAGAAGCCAGGCACGTCACGAACCGCCGAGATGCAGTTGGATGTCCCATTTGCACAGTACACACCTGCGCTCCTACGCCCCGCGCTCGATGTGATCGAGGAGTGGGAGTTCTTCTGGGGCCTCGCGCACCGCATGCGGACACCGCTGGTGCTCGACGACGGCCGGCAACTCGATATCGACCACAAGCCCACACCGGACGAGTATCTCGACTTCACCCATGCCGGTTCGCGGGTTCCGCTCGACGAGGTCCGCACGTATCCCGGCGGGCACGTCTTCGAGCCGGCGGAGCCGGTCCACGTACAGCCGGCGCGGCCGGATCGCATGGCTGCGCGGATGAACGTCGCACCATGTGCCGTGATTGATCAGATCCGCGAGATCCGTACCGAGCGGTTTTCGGCCGCGGGCGGCTACGGCGGCGACGAGGGGTTCACGCACCGCCTGATCAGCCGCCGCATGCTCGATGTGTACAACTCCACGGGCGATCACCTACCAGAGCTCCGCCGCCGGTTCCCGTATAGCCCAGCATTCATGCATCCGCTCGACATGCAGCGTATCGGCGTCCGCACCGGCGATGTCGTTCGCATCGACTCCGATCATGCGTGGATCTGCGGCGTTGCGGAGGAGTCGAGGGACGTGCTTCCCGGTGTGATCTCAATGGCGCACGCGCGCGCCGGCCTACCGGACGGCGACGTTGGCAGCACGAACCGCCTGGTCACTTCCGAGCGCGACTTTGAGCCCATCTCGGGGATCCCGCGCCAGAGTGCGATCCCGGTGAACGTGCGTGCGCTGACACCTGCGGAGCACGCGGAAATCACTTTGGGCATTCAGTAGCATCAGTGTGTGAATGAGGAGAAGAGGGTTGCGTGCGTCAAGAGCGCGGCGTGAATGCTATAGGCATCGACGCAAAGCCGCGCACATTGGGGGAATGCACGCGGACGATCTTCGCGGCGTCGATCTCGAAGTCTGGCAGACGCGCTTGGACGGCTTCGAGCGCGACACGTGTTTCGAGGCGGGCGAGTGCGGCGCCGAGGCAAAAGTGCGTGCCCTTGCCGAAGGCGAGATGCTGGCTGGTGTCGCGCAGAATGTCGAACACGTCGGGCTGATCGAAGACACGCTCGTCACGGTTCGCCGCCCCGATCAGCAGCAGGAGCCGATCACCGGCACGCAATCGCTGCCCGTGCAGCTCGACGTCGTGCGTCAGCGTGCGCGCCAGCATTTGTGTCGAGCTGTCATAGCGCAGCGTCTCCTCGATCCAGCTCGGGATGAGCGCCGCATCTCGGCGCACCCGATCGCGCTCGCGTGGGTTCTTCCAGAGCCAGAAGAGCGCGTTGCCAATCAGCTTCGTCGTCGTCTCGTTCCCGGCGATGATCATCAGAAAGAGGAACGCGATCACGTCGCGATCCTCCAGGCGCGTGCCATCGATCTCGGCTTCGATGAGCGCACTGGTCAGATCAGTGCTCGGGTGCCGCTTGCGGTCGGCCAACAGCTCGCGAAAATACGCCACCAGTCGGCCGGAGGCTTCGAGCGCGGCAGGCGGAACATCCGGCCGCCCCTCGTCGCGGTGTACGACCGCATCGGCCCAATGCCGCAAGGTGTCGCGGTCGGTTGCGGGTACGCCGAGCAGCTCGCCCACCACGGCCATCGGGAGCTTGGCCGCGAAGTCCTGGATGATGTCGCAGTGGCCGGCGGTAATGAAGTCGTCGGCGTACCCTGTCGTGAGCGCACGCACCCGCGGCTCGAGGTCTGCGACTCGTCGCGGCGTGAAGCCGCGCGACACCAACGCACGCATCTGATCGTGGCGCGGCGGATCCATGGCCAGGAATGACGCCAGCGCCGACGCCTCGCCCGCACTCGACCGTTCAAGCGACACGCCCTGGGCGTTCGAGAACGTCAGCGGGTCCTTGAACGCCGCGAACACGTCATCGTAACGCGACAGCGCCCAGAACCCGAGCGCCTCATTGCGATACACCGGCGCATGCGTGCGCAGCTGCCGATACGTGGGGAACGGGTCCTCGTGGATGTCGTACGAGTAGGGATTGAAGTCGATCGTCGGTCGGCTCCTCCACCGTGCTCGTACTACGGAGTCGAGTCAGATGACAAGCTTGCGCGAGCGCCTGCACGGAGCTCACGAGCCGCCCTACGTCCGTTCGCGCGCGCATCCCGACCGTTGAGGTCAACGCATCTGCGTCGTGAAAGTGTTTCGTGTTGACTCAGCTTGCCGCCGCCTACTATCACTGGCGGAGAGGCCCTACCATGAAATGTACTGCATACGTCGCCGTTTGGGTGGGCGGACTTCTGCTCACGCCCACTCTGGGTTGGGCTATGTGCCCGCCCAGCTGCCCGATCCCCGGAGGCGGTACCGTCAAGCAAGACTGTCACGCCGAGTTCGCTACGACGGCGATGCGTCTCAA
>JBGQHM010000281.1:0-9070 GCA_041497995.1 Binatia bacterium
CCGCGAGGGAAGAACTGCTCTCTCGGAAAATCGGGCGCATCGGGCGTGCGATCGGCGACAAACGTCCCGTCCTTCGTAAACTCCAGCAGTCTGCCCGGGGCATTGTCGGGCGGCACTAACCCAAGATCGGCCACGAACAGGACCTTGTGATCCCAGAGGACCATGCCGCGCGGCTGCTGCAGTGCAGTCGGATCCGTGGCCGGGACGATGGCCTCCCAAAAGGCTCCCGTCTTGCCGTTGTACCGCAAGACTGTTCCGTTGACGCCGTCAAGGTTTGCATTCTGGTTGACGACCAGCAGCTGACCGGGGTCCTCGAATACGATGCCCCGGGGTCCCTGCAAGCCGCCACTATTGTCGGTTACGAACGCGCCCAGAAACGCTCCTGTCGTCGCGTCAAACCGCTTCACCGTGCTCGGAACGGAAACCGTCAGATCGGTCTCGTCGCCGATGTACAGAGAGTCTGTCCCGGCCTTGTAGAAGAAATAGTTGGCGGTGTAATGCACGAGAGCCTTATTCCCAACGTCCGTTGACACTACACATCCGGTGGCAGGTGCGACCCCTCCAGACGTGTTGACCCGCTGGATGAAGGTGGTCGCGGTCAGCTTGTTACCGCCGGTTCGCCCCGATTGGGCGCCAACCACCTGCAGCAGGAGCCAGGGAATCGCACCAGGTGCGACGAAGGCGGAATCGGAGGAAGTAGCCATCGCCTTGGCCCAGACGCGGCTGGTGTCCTGCGAGTCCTGCCACGTGGCGCGCGGTGTGCCGCTCTCGTCCGGGTTGGGGCTGAGGAAGTGGGTGATGATTTGCTCGTCCTGGTCGTTGAGCAAGGTGGCCTGCGGCCCGAAGAATGCCCAAGCGAAGCCGGACGCGGGACACGTTGCTGCAGTCGTAATTGCATTTGGGCACGGCAGGCAGATGTAGTTCTGGGTGCCGTCGGCGTGACCCACGAGGAACGGAGTCTGCCCCGCTGCCACCTTGAGAGTGTCCGGGACAACAGGCGACACGATCGACGTCGGGGTGAAAGTGGATGTCGCGGTTGCCGTCGGCGTGGCGGTGCGCGTGTGTGTGGGGGTCGGCGTTGCGGTTGCCGTGTTCGTGCGCGTCGCGGTCGCTGTCGGCGTTGACGTACTCGTCGGCGGCTGTGTGTGCGTGGCGGTTGCGCTTGGCGTGCTAGTGCGCGTCGTCGTTGGTGTCGGCGTTGACGTGCTCGGCGGCACCTGTGTCGATGTCCGCGTGAGTGTTGCCGTCGGTGTGTTCGTGGCTGCCGGCAGAGGAGGCGCTTCGTTGTTCCCGCCGCAGGCGGACAACATGAACAGGCTGCTACTCATCAGCAGGGCTGCGAATAGATCTGGAGCTTTCATTTGACTGTACCTTCCTTCCTTCGGCCGTAGATCAGTCCTGGTGATGGCCATTCCGGTGGGCCTTCTGGGTGGCCTTGTAGAAGAAGTAGTTCGCGGTGTAGTGCACCAGCGTCTTGCTGCCGACATCGGTCGACACGGCACATCCGGTGACGGGCGCGACTCCTCCAACTGTATTCAGCCGCTGGATGAAGGTGGTCGCTGTGAGCCTGTCGCCGTTGCTCGGTCCGGATTGCGATCCAACTGGTTGCAGCAGAAGCCAGGGAATCGCATTCGGTGCGACGAAGGCGGGGTCTGAGGAGGTGGCCATGGCCTTCGCCCAGACGGTGCTGGTGTCCTCGGAGTCCTGCCATGTGGCGCGGGCTGTGCCAGCGAGCTCAGGCGTGACGGGGCCGAGGTTGGGGCTGAGGAAGTGGGTGATGATTTGCTCGTCGTTGTGGTCGAACAAGGTGGCCTGCGGCCCGAAGAACGCCCAGGCGAAGCCGGAAGCTGGACACGTCGCTGCAGTCGTAATTGTGTTTGGGCAGGGCAGGCAGATGTAGTCCTGGGTGCCGTCGGCGTGCCCGACGAGGAACGGGGTGTTCCCCGCCGGCACTTGCAGAGTGGTGGGGACGGCGGGCGGCACGACGTCATGCGCATCGTCGGCGTGGGCCAGCGGCGGTCGCGAGATGGAGTAGGCGAGGGTGAGTGCGGCGGCGCACGCGATGAGCCGGCGAGTCGGCAGCGTGGTGCCGTGTGCAGATGTCCTCGAAGTTTGCATACAATCCTCCCTTGGCGCTTTGCGGCGCTGGTTGTGGGGTAGGACCCCGATTGGACGCGCACGCCTCAGAAACCGTGGGGGCCGTTGTGCCCCGCGTGCGCGGTCGGAACGTCTGAATGCGCGGCCGTCAGCGTCCTTCTGCGGACTCGACGATGAGACTCGCTACACCGTGTTTGCTGACCAGCCTGCCAGTCAGCTCCGCACGTAGACCTGCCAGTTGGCGCGCTGCTTCGTAGGGCTCCGGGTTGTTGCTTTCAGTCAGCAACAGGAAGAGCTCGCCGGCGTCGGTCACAATGCCAATCGGGACTCCCTTCCTGGCACACAGGAGTGCGCACGCCTGGTAGTCCGCACCACGACCGCCGGTCACCATGTAGCAAGGCAGATCGACGATCTCGCCTTGCAGCAGGGCCCGCTCTTGCGCGTTAGCACCGCGAAGGCAGGATAAGGAGGAGATGAACACTCCCAGTAGAAAACTGTACACTGCGACGCGTCGTTTCATTGCACTGGCTCCTCACATCTCGCTCATCGCACGGTGATCGTACGGCTGGCGTTGGCTGACGGCTGCGTTGGGCAAGCATCGAAATTTGCGGGGATCGGTTGCTCGACGGTCGCCGCGTCGATGGACAGCAGGAAGTTGACGAGGTCCTGCCCATCCCGTGTAGTCGGCGTGAAGCCCGAGTTGCCGGCGCGCAGGTGTGTGAGCCATTTCGGGTCGCCGATGATTTCTTCCAGGGTCTTGGCCTGGCCATGGTGGAAGTAGGGTGCGCCGACGGCGAGGCCGTAGAGCGAGGGGACGTTGAACCCACCGCGGCCTTCGGCGCGGCTGCCGTCCGCCTTCTTCTCGAGCGCGTCGGTGGCCGCGGTGGCTCTGGGGATACCGAAGGTGCCGACGTTGCGCAGCACGCAGGCGACCTCGTTGGGGCCGATGGCGGCGCTGGTGTCGTCGGCGGCGGCAGGTTGCTTGGAGATCTGCACTGTTTGCGGCGGCCAGAAGGAATCCGTCGTCGGCGGATCGAAGGGCGTCGTCGCCAGTGCGCTATTGACTGCCGACGACGGAGTGTAGAACCGTCGCGAGACGCTCCAGCCCGCACCACCGTGGCACGTCACGCAAGCACCGGCGCTGGCGGAGCTACCGGTCGCCCCGAAGATCACCGCACCGCGCGCGACCGACACGGCATCGAGTCCGCGGCGCCCACGCGGCGGCCGAATGGTTCGGACGAAGGCGTCGATCTTGTCCCAGTCGGTCGTGCACACACCTGCACTCGCGTCCTGAACCTCCTCGACCGGCTGGCCGAGGTTGTCTGCCGGCAACGTCACCGGCTGTTCTTGCTCGAGCGTGCCGCACATGCCGCTTGTCGACGTGGTGATCGCGCCGAGGCCGCCCAAGACATTGCGCGTGACGCGTTCGAAGTCGTAAATCTCGTCGTTGATCGCGGTCCAGTTGAAGACGCGCTGCTTCTGCGTTCCCACACCGTGCGAGAACGAGCCGTCCATCGATGTGGCTTGGCGCGGCCCGGGGGTGAAGCCCCAGGTGATGTTGTCGCTCAACCCGTCGGTGTGACACGAGCCGCACGACGCGTAGCCCTCGCCATCCTCGGACCAGCGGCCGCGGCCGGTGAAGTAGAAGCGCTTCCCCAGCCGGACATCATCTGCAGGGGAGCCGGTTGCCGGCAAGTCGACTGACTGAACATTCACACTGACCGCCTGGCTCGACAGATCAATCACGCCGAGCCGTTGGGTCACCCAGCAGTTCACATAAGCGCGGCGCAATCGGCTGGAAACGACGATGCCGATCGGGTTCTGGCAGCCGTCGGCGAGGCTGTTGTAGCTGGCGGCGAGGTCGATCTGCGGCAGCCCGGCGCTGACTCCGCTCGCGGGATCGTAGACGACGCGCTGCACCACGTCGGCACCGCGTGAAATGACGTAGGCAGTGCTAGCGGGCGCGGCGACGCTGTCATCGAAATCGAGGTCGACGATGTCCGCGAGGAAGAAGCGCGTGCTGTTGGTGACCGGGATACACGGTGACGGACTCATGCACGGCACCGGCGGCGGCGTTGGCGCCGGAACGTCGGGAATCACGTCATCGGCGAGCTTTGCCAGGTTGGCGCTGCCAACAGTCGACCGGTCCTCCGTGGCAGTGCGGAGGTCAGCGACGTAGACCACTGGGAAGACGTTGGTGTTGAACTTGACGGGCGGCTGCGGAGACGCCGAGATCGATGTGACGTAAATCTTACCGTCGTGGATCGCGACCGCGCCGAGTTGGTTGGGCGCGGTCATCACCGTGGGGGACCCCGCGGCACTGCCATCCGGTACGAAGCCACTGTCGATCGGATTGAAGGTGATGGGTGCCAGCGGGGCGAGCGTGCCGGCGTTGTATAGCCGCACGCGGCCGATGCGTCCGGTATCACACGCTTCGGCGTTGCCGTTCGGGCATTGCGAGACGTCGGGGTTCGGCTCGCCGTAGAATTCCGTAACCACCACCGTCTCATCGTTGTCGTTCGTGTCGCCGTTGTTGGTCACGGCCACGGCGCGTGGATTGCGCACGGAATCGATGGTGCCGACGACGCGCAGCGTCGCCGTGTCGATGACCGACACGCGCCCTTCAGCCCATTCCGCGACGAAGAGCTTGGCGCCCGTCGGCGACAGCGCCAAGCCGGTCGGCTCGGAGCCGACGCCGACAGTGCCAGACACGACACGCATCGCTGTGTTGATGTTCGTCACCTTCACCACCGTGGCGTCGGCGCGGTTGGCAACAAAGGCGGTAGTGTTGTCGGGGTGGATGACCACTGCGCTCGGTTCGCGGCCCGTTGTGACGCGCGTTACGAGCGAGTTGTCCGCCGCCGAAAAAACGGAGATCGAGCCGTCGTCGGGATTGGTCGTTACGACGATCGAATCATCATCGGCGATCGCGATGTTGCCCGACTTCGACGCGCGCATCAGAACGCGGGCGGGCGTCGGGCTTGCCGTTGGAGTCGGAGTCTGGGTGGGCGGGCGGGTCCGCGTCGGAGTTGGTGTCCGCGTCGGAGTCGCCGTGTGCGTCGCGGTTGCCGTCGGAGTAGTGGTGGCCGTCAGTGTGGGCGTGGGTGTCCTCGTCGCCGTAGGCGTTGACGTGGGTGTGCTAGTCGCCGTCGGCTGGGGAGACGGGTCTCCGCTCCCGCCGCATGCAGCCACGACCAGTAAACTCGTACTCACCAGCGCAACCTCAACGAGATTTCGTATCGTCATGACGTGGCCTCCTTTTCGAGCCGTGGATTGCTCAAATCACCGGACCTGTTCACCACCGAGGCGTGACAATTCGCGGGACAGGTGTGCCGTTGCAGGGGACAAATCGGAATTGGGCCACTGATTCATTGAGTCATCGGCTCATTGAGGACGGAGACGGTTGGATTAGACGGACCAGGAAGCGCAACGTGGTGCAGCTCCTCCAACAGTGCCTTGGCCTCGCGCAGATCGGGGGTGTCGAAGCCCTCGGTGAACGACGCATAGAGCGGGGCGAGTAGCTCACGGGCTTCGGCGCCGCAGCCGCGCGATTGGAGCAGGCGGCCGAGGCGCGTCGCCGCGCGCAACTCGAACGCTTTGGCGCCCATGCCGCGAGCCCGCTCGATGGCTTCGCGGTAGCAGCGCTCGGCCTCCGCCAATTTCGGATTGCGGATTGGCGTCCGATTCCGCATTCCGCAATCCGCATTCCGCAATCAAAAGGTCGCCGCGCAGGCGCAGGAGGTCCGGCCGCCAGATCTCCTCGTCGCCGATGGCGGCGAAGGCCTCGTCGAGCGTGGCGAGCGCTTCGGCCAGCGCCCCGCTCTGAGCGTACACCTCTGCCAGCAGGCTCGAGCGCAGGGCGAGGAACATCCGCATGCGGTCGCGAGGCACCGCGTCGCGGAGCAGCGCGAGCCCACCAGCGGGATCCCCCTCACATGCCAAGATCCACCCGCCAAACGCCTGGGCGGGCGCTAGAAACATCGGGAGATCGTGCGCTGCGCACAGATCGAGATAGCGTCGAGCCGGCTCCACCCAACCAGCCGACTCCCGGCGAATGGCGGCCATGACGAGCGGGATGAACTCTGCGCATGCGACGTCGCTCAGCACGCCACGCTGCGCCGCGGCTGCCGCCGCTTCCTGTTGAAGCCGCAGGGCGCCATCTGTGCGTCCCGTCACCAAGGCCTCATACGACAAGAACATGAGCGCCAGGACCTTCGGGTTCGCCGGAAACCAGCGAAAGTCGTCGTCGTTGAAGAGCACCAACACTTGCTCGAGGTGTGACCGGCCGGCGTCCAGCTCACCGAGCAGGACCAGAGGTATGCCCATGCTCATGTGCGCTATGACGCGTGGGGCAGCCGCACCGTCGCGCTGGGCAAGCCGCTGCATCTGCCGAGCAATCGCCAACGCAGCGCGTTGGTCAGAGCTTGTGTGCGCGGCACCCCATGGTCCTGCGAGCACGAGGACGGCCTGCGTCGCATCACCAAGCTGGTCGGCCAGCGCGCCGGCCCGCGCGACTGCTTCCTCGGTGGCGGTATCCAACGGTCCCCGCGTGACCATCAGCAGCATGAAGAGGGCGATCTGTAGGGGCAGCTCGAGCTGCCATCGCGCCGCCTCATCCGGCAGCGCCGCCAGCGCGCTTAGCGCTCGCCGGTAGTGCGCCTCGGCTTCGAGCACCGCCGCACTGCGCTGCGCCTGCTCCGCTGCCTGCTGCCAGGCGGCCACCGCCGCCTCCACCTCACCAGCCGCTTCCCAGTGGTACGCCAGGACCGCTGACGCGGCCGTGCCCCCCTTCACCAGCGCCTCCGTTACGGCGTGGTGCAGTTCGCGCCGCCGACTCTTGAGCAACGCGCCGTAGGCCGTCTCTTGAATCAACGCATGCTTGAACGTGTACGTTGCTTCCGGTGGCAGGCCTTGCGTGAAGATGAGCTCCGCGTTCGCAAGTGTCGTCAGCATGGCCTGCAGACGTGTATCGTCCGGCGCTACTGACCGTGCCCCGACAACCTCGCGTAGCAGCGCGTAGCTGAATTCCCTGCCGATGACGGCAGCGATGAGCGCGATTTCCTTTGCCGGCCCGAGCCGGTCGAGCCGCGCCATCAGCGAGTCTTGTAGCGTCGCCGGGATTTCCCGCGTGGTGATACCCGCGGCTTCCGCCTCGACGACCGCCTTGGTCAGCTCCTCCACGAAGAGCGGCACGCCGCTGGTGCGTGCGACCAGCGTCTCCATGACGTCGGCGGATTGCACAAGCTGCATCGTCACGCAGGTGATCATCTCTAGGACGTGCTTCTTGCTCAGGCGATTGAGCGTCACTTGCGCGTGATGCGCGCGCAGCGGCCACGACGGCCGGAACTCCGAGCGGGCGGTGAGCACCAACAGCAGCGGTGCTGTTGCTCCCTGTTCGGCTAGCAACGCCAAGAAGTCGAGCGTCGACGGGTCTGCCCAGTGCAGGTCCTCGACCACGATCACCGTTGGCTGCAACCGCGCCGCGGCTATCCCCCACGCGACCAGCGTCGCGAGCAGCTTCTTCCGCTGTTGCTCGGGCGAGAGCATCAGCGGCGGGAAGCGCTCCGGCGGCACGGGCAGGTCGAGCAGCTGCGCCAACAGGGGCACCGTCTCCGCCGGGATGAGCCCTCCGACTTCCAGCGCCTGCGCCAACGCATCGAGGCGTGCCTCGACCGGCACGTCCACCGGCCAATTGAAGGTCTGCTGCATCAGGTCGATGGCGGCAGAGAAGGGCGTGTGCTGGTGATACGGCGAGCAAGCACATTCGAGCCAGGTGTGGGGTGTGGCGCCGAGGTCCGCCTTGAACTGCTGCACCAGGCGCGACTTCCCGATCCCTGCTTCGCCGCCGATGAGGACGACCTGTCCATCCCCCTCCTGCACCTGCTCCCAGCGATCGAGCAGGAGCCGGCGGTCTTGCTCACGGCCGACGAACGGTGTGTGGCCGTGCGCTGCAATGGCGGCCAGCCGTCCCCGCATGCCGCTGGGGGCGAGCACCCGGAACAGCGTCGTCGGTTCAAGCACGCCCTTGAGCTGCTGCGAGCCTCGGTTCTCGACCGCGAACAATCCCGCGACCAGACGTTGCGTCGCGGCGGTGATGACCACGGTGTCGGGCTCTGCGACCGCTTGCACTCGGGCCGCCACGTTCGGTGTGTCGCCGAAGACGTCGGGTGCATCGCCGCCACCCTGGCCGACAACGACCGGGCCGGTGTGCATACCGACGCGCACGCGCAGGGACACACGGTGCTCTGTGGTGACCTCGGTGTTCAGTTTGTGCACGGCATCGACGATCGCGAGCCCGGCGCGCGCGGCACGTTCGGCGTCGTCCTCATGCGCCTGCGGGACGCCGAAGAAGCACACCAGGCCGTCGCCCAGATACTTGTCGACATGGCCGCCAAATCGTTTGACTGCATCCGCGGCGGTGCGCTGATAGGCGGCGGCGATCTCGCGCCAATCCTCGGGATCGAGGCGGGATGCAATCTCCGTCGAGCCCACCAGGTCGCAGAACAGCACGGTGAGCTGGCGGCGTTCGCCATCGGCAGCTGATGCGCCGCCGAGCGCTGCGCGCTGGGACGACAGGACCGGGTAGCGGCGCGCTGTCCCGCATCCGGGGCAGAACTTGGCCTGCGGCTTCAGCTCATGGCCGCAGCTCGGACAGAGGCGCGCCAGCGCCTTCCCGCACGCTTCGCAGAACTTCGCTGCCGCATCGTTCGCATGGTCACAAGCAGAGCATCGCATTGCACACCGTCATTCGCTTCCACCCTTTCAGTCCTCAAGGCGTGACAACTTGCGGGACAGGTGTGCCGTTGCGCGGGACAAACTGGAATTGAGCCATTGGTTCACTGAGTCATCGGTTCATCGCCGATGAGGAAGGAGCAAACAGGATGTCTATCCAATGTCCGGGCCAGTGCCGAAACGGGCTGCGCCGCAGCCGCTTGGCGCAACAGCGCAGGCTCGATGTATGGATAACTGCACA
>JBGQHM010000282.1:0-8867 GCA_041497995.1 Binatia bacterium
AACATCATGACCTGCCGCAATCATGCTCGGTATCTTCGTCGCATCATATATCCTCAGATCGATATCTAATGGATGTGGCTCGTAAGGTGGCCGTAGACTTCGAATGGCTGGTGATCTTGAAGCTTGTCCCCGCGTGGAGTGCAGCGGCTGCGACGGCGTTCTCAAGGCAAAGAAAGGCGAACATCGCCAAAACGGACCAATCTGGAGGGTCCCATGACGCTTGAACCCCGCTTTAGCTGGTTTCTGGCAAGTTCCAGGCGGTCCCGGACGCTCATGGATACCGTATAGCCCGAGTGCCCACCGTCCTCAATTGGTGCCCATATGCTCACCAGCTTTGGCTGCCCGCTTCGACGCGTGATGGATCTCGTGAGCCTACCGCGCCCCGTCTCGCGGGCTCGTTGTACGCTTCTGTCGGTTCCTGACGTGCTTGATCTTACCGGAGCTCAGGGACTAAAGACCGCGTGCACAACGTCGTTCACTGCAGAAAAGGAGGATGCCCCATGCCTGCACGCACCGCTGAGGAATGCGATGAACTTTTCGAACAACACATCAACGCCGGCAACCTAGATGGGCTCGTCGCGTTGTACGAGTCCGATGCGACGTTCGTACCGCAAGAAGGCGAGGCGGTACACGGTGCCGCGGCGATTCGCGCGGCGCTGGCCGGGTTCGTGGCGATGAAGCCGACGCTCAAGATGAAGATCACGCGCGTGATCCCGGTCGGGAAGGATCTGGCGATGATCTACAACGACTGGACCATGACCGTCGGTGGCCAGGCCAGTAGCGGGAAGGCGATCGAGCTGATGCGGCGGCAAACCGACGGCACCTGGCGCTTCGCGCTCGACGCACCGTTCGGCCGCGACTAGCTCCTGCGGAGGGCGTCGGCGCGCATGGCGGCGATTCGACCGTACCGCCCCCTGGGCCTGCGCGTGTTCAACGGTGTCGGCGGCGCCCTGCGCGGCGCCGGCGTACCGCTGGTGCGTCTCGACGAACACTCGCTGCTTAGGCAGGCCGCGAAGAACGCCGGGCTGTCCGACTTCGGTGATGATGGCTTTCGCGCGCCACTGCGGGTCCTGCTGGTCTCATTCGAGAACGAGGCGGCACTGACGCTGCTCGGCCGCATCATCGCGCGCAGCGATGCGGTGCGCACGTTGGAGAACCGCCTCCACTTCGTCGACACGCTCAAGCAGCATCCGGAGATCACCGCGGCGCCCATCCGCCGGCCGCTGTTCATCCTCGGCCTGCCGCGCACGGGAACGACGATTCTGCATGAGCTCCTGGCGCAGGATCCCGCCAACCGCGTGCCGATGACGTGGGAGGTCATGCATCCATGGCCGCCGCCCGAGCGCGCCACCTACGAGAGCGACCCACGCATCGCGCAGGTGGAGAAACACTTCTCCGGCGTCGACAAGCTCGTCCCCGGCTTCAAGTCGATGCATCCCATGGGCGCGCAGCTGCCGCAGGAGTGCGTCGCCATCACGCAGCACGAGTTCGCGACGATGATCTATCCGACGACGTACCACGTTCCAAGTTATCAGCACTGGCTCGACGCCGTGGATATGCGTTGGGTGTACGCGTCGCACCAGCGCTGGCTGCAGTACCTGCAGTGGCGCTGCCCGGCGGAGCGCTGGATACTCAAGTCGCCGGGACACTTGTGGTCACTCGACGCCCTGCTCGCCGTCTATCCCGATGCGCGTATCGTGCAGACGCATCGCGATCCGCTGAAGGTGATCGCGTCGCTCGCCAGCCTGGTGGCGATGCTGCGCGGCATGGCCAGCGACCGCATCGACCCGCACGCCATCGGTGCGGAGTGGACCCAGGTCCTGGCGCAAGGCCTCGAGAGAACGATGCAGGTGCGCGCCAGCGGCGCGTTGCGCGACGATCAGGTCTTCGACATGCAGTTCGCCGAGCTCATCGCCGACGAGACCGCGATGGTGCGCCGCATCTACACGCACTTCGATATGGAGTTTACGGCGGAGGCGGAGAGCCGCATGCGTCGCTTCCTGGCGGCCAATCCGAAGGACAAGCACGGCGGGCACCGCTACACGCTCGCGCAATCAGGCCTCGACCCGGCGGTCGAGCGGCGGCGCTACGCCGCGTACCAGCAGCGCTACACCATCGCATCCGAGCCGGCGCTCTGAGCGCGCCACCCTGCGGCTTCTCCGGTTCGCGGAAGTGCGCACGGAGAGGAGAAAGACCGGAACCCGGCAGTCATCGTTGACTCTCAAGGATCGAAAGCGCACGATTTGCTTGCTGGTCGCGCATCCCAACGTACACACGGAGGACTGGCCATGACGGAAAGACGGCGACTTCGCGAGCGGCTAACCTGGCGTTGGCCTAGCCGTCCGCTCTCCCTGTGTCTGCTGCTTTCGGCGGCTCTGGTGAGCGCCTGGTCCCCGTCCGTTGACGCGAAGCAGATCGCCTACGTGACGGACGATGCGCTGGATATCGTCAGCGTGATCGACACTACGACGCATGCTGTTACGGCGACGGTCCCGCTCGGGCCAGGCCTGCGCCCGTTTGGTATCGCCATCAGTCACGACGGGCGCACGGCCGTGGTGACCAACGCGCAAACAGACAGCGTCTCGATCGTCGACCTCGCCAGCCACGCGATCAGCAACATCAGCCTCCACTGCGTGTCCGCAGAGTGCCGTCCGGAAGGCGTCACCTTTAGCCCTGACGACCGCATTGCGTACGTCGTCAACCACGAGTACGACGCGATCTCGGTCGCTACCATCGACATGGCGCGTCGCGAGGTGACCCGCACGGTTCGCATGGAAACGCCCGGAACAGGTGGATACGCAAACGTTGCGGTGACAGGCGATGGGACGTTCTTGTACGTGACCGGCCCATTCAGGCTCTTTGTGATCGACACTGCCGCCAACACGGTGGCCGGAGCGCTGTCCGGGGACTTCTTCGATGTTGCGGTCGCGCCCGATGGCAAGACAGTTTACGCAGCCGGGGTCCCCACGGTCTCCGTGATCGATACCGAGAGGAAGGTCGTGACCGACACGATCGCGCTCGACCGCGATGGAAGCAACATCGTGGTGGGTCCGGACGGAAGACGCGCGTACGTAACGTCCGGTGACAGTGTCTTGGCGATCGACACGGCCACACACACCATCGTCGGTCGCACTACGCTGCCGCCGTTTACATCGCCTTCCGACGTTGCCATCACTCCGGACGGCACATCTCTCCTGCTTGCCGACGTCGAGACCAGTGCGCTGCTCGTGGTCGATGTGACTGCCGGGCAGGTGAGTCGAAGCGCGCCGCTGGGACATCGTCCGCAGGGTCTGGCGGTCACCCCGGACGGTGCCACTGCCTACGTCGCCAACGTGGATACAAACGCTGCTGGCGGAGCGCTGTTGGCTGCCGACTTACGTACGGGAGCGGTAACGCCACTGTTCCCGCCGGCGGGGCCGGCGGCGCTGGCAGCCGCGCCTGATGGCACGCGCATCTACGTCGCGAATGCGCTTGCCAACGAAGTCGCCGCTCTCGATACCGCAACCAATAAGATTACTGGCGCTGCGCATGTTGAGTCTCCATACGGAGTGGCGACTGCGGGCGACGGCTCTCGGGTCTATGTGAGCAGTGCGGCCTCGACCCAAACAGGTGTGAAAACCGCGATCGTTGCGATCGACGCGGAGTCCCTGAATGTCGTGCAGACGCTGGCCGTCGACAATCTCACCACGTCAGTCGCGCTGAGCCCGACGCGAAACGTCCTCTATGCAGGCGTCTACGACAGCTCGTTCGGGTTGCGGCACGCTGGCGCCCTCGCAGCAATCGATCTTGCTACCGGAGTGGTCATCAACTCGGTGCCGGTCGGCGAACCGATCCGCGACCTCGCCATCACACCCGACGGCGGCTCTGTGTATGCGGCGACCTTCCTGTTCTTCCTCAACGACATCGTTGGGGGAGTCGCTGTTGTTGATGCGGGAGATCTGAGTCTCAGCACGACGATCGGCGGGGGCGGCTACTTGAGTGTGGCGGTTACGCCGGATGGAAGCTTGGCCCTCGCATTCGTGGCGTACTACCTTCACCCCGGCGGGATAGACATCATCGATACCGCGACGCGAGGAGTGGTCGCTACGGTTCCAGATGTGACCGGCCGCATAGCGATCGCACCGGATGGTCGCTTCGCGTACGTAGTCTCAGGCGGTAGGGCGGTCGTTCTTGACATTGCGAGTCGCCAGCCGACGGCAACGATCCCGTTCGGCGTCTCGCCATCCGGCGTGGTCATTGTTGGCGTGCCGTCGGGGGCCTGCGCTTGTGACTGCAATCAGGACAAGCGAGTGACGGTCGGGGAGATCGTTCAAGCCGTCAACAGGGCGCTCGGCAACGGCTCTCCATCCAACTGCCCGATGGCAGACACCAACGGCGATGGGCGCGTCACCGTTGATGATCTCATGCGTGGCGTCGACGCCGCCTTGCATGGATGTCCCATTGACTGAAGGGGTCCTCTTACGCGCCCGATCTCCGGCGCTGGAAGGTAAGGCTACGCGCTCTGCCGCGTTTGTTCCTTCTGCTCCTGCTCAGCAGCGTGCTTGGAGATCTCCGTCATGATTGCCTGCACCGCGCTGCCGATGAACTCAGGGCGATTGTCCGCGGCCCAGTCGCGCGACTTCACGGTGCCCTCGGTCGCGTTCTGGAAGCGCGGCATAACGTAGCGCGCGATCAGCTCGTAGCTCTTCATCGTCGCTTCGCGGTCGGCCCATTCGTGCGCCATCTGCAGCATGCAGCCGAAGCCGCCTGACTGGTTCTGGAGGCGTTCGATCTGTGCAATGGCGTCGTCGACGTCGCCGATGACGGCGAAGCCGGTGTTGTTCATCGCGTCGACGGCGTCGTCGATGTCGCCCTCGGGTGCGAGCGGCAGCGCGGCGACGCGCCGGAAGTAGTCGAGCCACGCTTCGAGGCCGAAGCGGACATTTCGTCGTGCTTGCTCGCGCGTCTCGGCGATGTGCATGGGACCGACGAGGCGCCAGCGGTTGCGATCGGCGACCTGACCATGCTCGCGCGCCTTGCCCTCGCAGATGTCCCAGTTGCTCGACAGTGCATTGAAGCCGCCCGTGCTGGTCGCACCGATCGACAGCAGACTCAGCCCGTACTTGCCGGCCGCGCGCGCGCCCGCGGGCGAGACCTGCGAGGCGACGGCGATCTCGATGTACGGCTTGGTGTAGGGACGCAGCTGCAGCTGCGCGTTGCGCAGCTTGAACCAATCGGTCTCCATGGTCACGGTCTCACCGCGCAGCAGCGGTACGAGCGCGGCGAGCGCTTCATCCATCATCTCGCGCTGGCGCTGCACATCGATGCCCATCATGAACGCGTCGGACGGCAACGCCCCCGGGCCGACGCCGAACATCACGCGGCCGCGCGTCTGATGGTCGAGCTGCATGATGCGGTCCGCCAGCATCAGCGGATGATGGTACGGCACCGAGGACACGCCGGTTCCGAGTCGGATGTGGCGCGTGCGCTCCGCCGCCGCCGCAATGAACACTTCGGGCGACGCGATGATCTCGTACCCCGCGGAGTGGTGCTCACCGATCCACGCTTCGTCGTAGCCGAGGCGGTCGAGCCACTCGATCAGCTCGAAGTCGCGTTGCAGTGAGAGGGTTGGGTTCTCATTCACGGGGTGAAACGGCGCGAGGAAGATGCCGAAGTCGAGTCGGGCAACGGACATATCGTCTCCTTGGGGACTGCAATCCTAGGACCTGCGGTCAGCGTCATTTCTATGGTCCGCTCCCGTTGGTCGCTGTTGAGTGCCAAGTCCGACAGCTCAGCGGAAGATGTTTCTCAGTAGCCAGCCGCCGCTGCTCATGCAAGCGATCCATCCGATCCTCCCCATCCTACGGTACCGGCTTCCCGCTGGCGCTGCAGGTGGTGCCGTCGGCGGGCACTGTGAGATCGACGAAATACGCGGCGACGATGTCGTTGACGCACTTGTTGCGAGAGCCGCTCGCGAACCACGTATGCCCTTCACCTTGACGTGTGACGACGACGCCAGATTCCAGCGCGTTCGCCATTGCTCGGGCCCATGCGTATGGGGTGTTGGGGTCGCCCGTGGTGCCAATCACCACGATCGCCGGCGCGCCCTTCGCGTGGACCACTGGGATCGGCTTCGGCGGCAACGGCCAATCGGCGCAGCCCGCCACCAAGTAGCTCGCCGAGTACGCACCGACGCGAGGCGACCGCTGCTCGAGCTCTTCCGCCAACGCACCGGCTGCGGCAGCGCTCGGGTGTTCCCTCTCATCCGCACAGAGAATGGTCCAATAGGCATCGAGCGCAGGGCGACCGTCTGGATCGCTGTAGAGGCTGCGCGCGACTGCGCGCAGCGGCACGCCGTCGCCCTGGCCCGCCGCGGCGAGGGCGTCGAGGTACTGCGTGCCGTAGAACGTCGGCAGCGAGATCGCTGCCAGGGTGGCGGCCTGCAGGTCGCCATCGGTGACCGCGTGGTCATCGCCGTTGCCGGGCGGAGGAAGCGGTTGCCGCGCGAGCTGCGTGTGCAGCATGTCATAGAAGCCGGCTGGGTCCGGTCCGATCTGGCAGGTAGGACGCGCCTTGCACGTGTCCAGAAAGCGGCCGAGCGCCGCTTCCGCCGCCGCGGCCTGGTCACGCGCCTGCTCGTCGACCGGCGCCGTCGGCTCAATGGCGCCGTCGAGGATCAGTGCGCGCACGCGGCGCGGGAACAGCTCGGCATACACCGAGCCCAAGCGCGATCCGTAGGACACACCGAGGTAGGTCAGCTGCTCGTCGCCGAGCGCCTCACGGATGCGGTCGAGGTCGCGCGCCGAATTAATGGTGTTGACGAAAGGGAACAGCTGACCAGCGACCCGGGTGCAGGCGGCACCCATCTCGACATAGAGTGGCGCGACCGGCAGGGGCGCGCCAGCTGCTGCCGGCACGGGCGCGGCCGAGACGATGGCAGACAGATCGGTACGACAATCGATCCGCGCGCTCGCTCCCGTGCCGCGTGGATCGAAGGACACCAGATCGAACCGCTGGCGCACCGGCTCTGGAAAGACGCCGGCCAGAAACATCAGCGTCGCGACGCCGGAGAGACCCGGTCCTCCAGGGTTGAGCACCAGCGAGCCGATCCGGTGCGCGGCATCCGTGGCCGGCTTGCGGACCACGGCGATACTGAGCCTAGCGGCGCTCGGGTGGTCGTAGTCGACCGGCACGGTGACGGTGCCGCATTGGAACCCCAGATCGCACTTCGTCCACTGCACGGGTGTGACGCGCATAGCGGGCGCGCCGCCGCCACCGCTGCCCCCGCATGCACCGAGGCTGGTCACCAGGCCCACGGCGACGATCACCATGCCCCACGGTTGCTGCAGGCGTCGCGTCAAACCTTCCTCTCCTACCGACGGGTATCGCGCCCCTTCGCCCACGGTCAAGAGGCGACGTCGTGCACTCCCCATTGACCGAGCGGCGCAATGAGGAAATGATCGCCGCCGCGGAGTATTGCCACAAGACGAATGGAGGCGACGATGCGCACGTTCCTCTCAGCGTTGTTGGTGATCGGGTTGTCGTTGGGCGCGGCGGCACAGACGCCGGCTGCACCCGCAAAGAAGATCCTCTTCGGAATTCAAACCGGGCAGCAAGACGTCACCTATCAAGACATTGTGGCGATTTGGAAGGAAGCCGAGTCGCTCGGTTTCGACAGCGCCTGGGACTACGATCACTTCGCGCCCATCCGCGGCGATATCAACGGCCCGGGCCTCGAGGGGTGGACGCTGCTGGCAGCTTTGGCGGCGCACACCACGAAGCTGCGCATCGGCACGCTGGTCACCGGCAACACCTACCGCAACCCGGCGTTGCTGGCCAAGATGGCGACGACCGTCGATATCATCAGCGGTGGGCGTCTGTACCTCGGCATCGGCGCCGCGTGGTTCGAGCCGGAACACATCGCGTACGGCTTTCCGTTCTACACGGCCAAGGAGCGCGCCGAACGGCTGGGCGAGGCGCTCGAAGTGATCACCAAGCTGTGGACGACGGATCACCCGTCGTTCGCAGGCAAGTACTACACGTTGAAGAACGCGCCCTACAATCCGCCCAACGTGCAGCAGCCGCATCCGCCCATCGTCATCGGCGGCAAGGGCAAGAAGTGGATCATGCCGCTGGTCGCGAAGTATGCCGACGCGTGGAACGTGCCGATCGGTGTGTCGCCGCAGGGGATCAAGAATCGCATGCAGATCGTGCGGCAGGAGTGCCAGCGCATCGGGCGCACGCCCTGCGACATCGAGGTGCAGGCGTTCATGGTCTTGTACTCGATCAGCGATATCCCGCTAGTTGGACCGGCGATTCGCCTGGGTGCGCGCCTCATCGAGAACAAGCGTGTCGCCGGTTCGATCCTGGCGGGCTCGCCGCAGGAAATCACCGATCGGATTCGCGCCTACACCGACGTGGGCGTAACGCATATCATCATGAACATCCAACCGCCGTACGATCCCAAGCTGCTGCGGCGTTTCAGGGAAGAGGTGATGCCGAACTTCCGCTAAGTGGTGTTAGTGAATGAGCGGGTTTGAAACCCGCCGCTACGAAGAGCGCCCTGTATTGCAGCGGCGGGTTTCAAACCCGCGTCTTCGCACGCCGCGATGAAAGGAACCGCCGATGGCTGACGCAATCGACATCATCAAGCGACGTCTCAAAGAAGAGCGCATCCCCGCCGCGCCGTGGCCCGATGAGATCAGCGAAAAGAAAAAGCGGCCACGCGAGGTCGCATTCATGGACGTCAACCTCTGCTTCCCGTGCGGCAAGTGCCCGGAGTTCTGTCCGGTGCAGTGCATCGAGTACCTCGCCCCCAACAGTCTGCCGGGGCGTGGGTTGCAACCGGTGCAGGACCGCTTCCAGGAATGCATCGGCTGCTACATCTG
>JBGQHM010000283.1:0-8861 GCA_041497995.1 Binatia bacterium
ATCTATGCACTGTCGTTGCCGGAGTTTCTCCGTACCGGTTTGCACGAAGTGTCTTTGGAGTCGGAATGGACGAATCCGTTCTGGGTAGTCAGCGAGAGCCTCCGCAGCCTGCAGGTCGGCTTTGGGGCGCTGGTCGTTGTTCTCTGCGGGGGGTTTGTGGTTGCCGCGGGCTGGCTGAGTCTGGCGCGTCGCAGCTGGATGGCGGCAGCGACGTTGATCCTGCCGCCCCTACTCGGTGGCGCAACGATGCTAGCGCTCGGACACAATCTGTGGCCACGGTTCTTCTTCTTCGCGATGGGGTTCGCGATCCTGATTGCCGTGCACGGAGCGATGACCGTTGCCCGCTTGGTGCTCGCGCCGCTGCCACTGCGGAACCGCGCCGCGTTCGCAACCGCCGCAGGGACCGGCGCTGTCCTACTGATGATCGCGGCATCCGCGTACTCGTTGCAACGTGCCTATGCACTACCGAAGCAGGACTTCACCGGAGCGCGCGACTACGTCGAAGGTGCGCTACAACATGGCGATGCTGTGGTGGCGGTGGGTCTTGCCGGCGTCGCGTACCGCCGGTACTTCGCGCCGCGCTGGAACGCGGTCGACAGCGCCGACGAGCTCAAAGGAGTCCTGCGCTCACACCCACGCGTCTGGTTGGTGTACACGCTACCGGTCGAGCTGAGAGCGTACCATCCGGAGGTCTGGGAAGTGGTCGATAGAGAGTTCGAGGTTGTGAAAGTGTTTCCGGGAACCCTTGGAGATGGTCAGGTCACCGTCTGCCGTGAGCGGAATCACGAACGCCTCGCCCGGCTGGGGCACGCACAATGACCAAGACGGTGAGCATCGTGATCCCCGCCCTCAACGAGGAAGGTGGGATTGCGCCGGTGATCGCCGAGATTCGGGAGCGGCTGCACACCAAGGGCATCGACAGCGAAATTATCGTCGTCGATGACGGTTCGAGCGACGGCACAGCCCGCGTGGCCGGCGAGGCGGGGGCGCGTGTCATCCAACACCGCAGCAACCGCGGATACGGCGCGGCGCTGAAAACCGGGATTGCCGCCGCCACCCACGATGTGGTGGGGATCATCGATGCCGATGGCACGTATCCCGCTGTCTATCTCCCAGCGATGATCGACGACCTCGAGCATGCCGACATGGTCGTCGGCGCCCGCATCGGCGCAAATGTCTACATTCCGGCGGTGCGCCGGCCGGCCAAATGGATGCTGAACCACCTGGCAAACTACGTGTCGGGCGCGCGCATTCCCGACCTCAACAGCGGGCTGCGCGTGTTTCGGCGCGACGTAGTCATGCAGTACTTCCCGATCCTTCCCGATCAGTTCAGTTGGACGACGACGATCACATTGGCCATGCACTGTGACAAGTACGCGGTCAGCTACGTGCCGATCGACTACCGGCCACGGCGGGGGACGTCGAAGATCGTGCCGTGGGACGCCGGCACCTTTGCCATTTTGATCCTGCGCACGGCGATGCTGTTTCGGCCGCTGCGCGTGTTCTTGCCCTTGGTCGGTCTCTGTCTGGTGTATGGCACCACCAAGATGACGATCGACATGATTCGCGATCCGAACATCTCCGCGTCTGCGCTGTTGGCGTTCCTCACTGGGCTACAACTGCTGCTGATCGGCATGCTCGGCGACGCCATGACCATGCGTCTCGGCCGACTCAGCCCCAACGCGGTCTTTGGAGTGCAACCAAAGGAGCTGCGTGCGCCGCGGAAGCAGGGGGACGGAACGGAATGACGCTGGACGTGCTGCGTCTCTATCTCCTGACCGGGTTGGTCGTTCACAAGCTCGTTTGGGAAGTGCTGAAGCGACGGCGAGCGCCGAGTACGAGCCCCGCGCCACAGTCCGTATGGGCGATGCTTCTGAAGGGCGTCAAGATCACGATTCTAGCAGGGTTGGTCGCACAAACGCTGTCGAGTGAGATCCTGCCGATCGCCGGGAACCCCCTGCTCCTGCGGCTCCTCGGAGTGCCTCTCTACACGTTCGGTCTCTGCGTGGCGATTCTTGGGCGCACGCAGCTCGGGGACAACTGGGCGGATATTGAGGCCGCACAGATCGTGCAGCATCAGTCGGTCGTCGCGACCGGTCTCTATCGCTACATTCGGCACCCGAT
Organism: Binatia bacterium; assembly: GCA_041497995.1. GTDB lineage: Bacteria > Desulfobacterota > Binatia > HRBIN30 > HRBIN30 > DATKMS01. The sequence continues at coordinate 2,125 of JBGQHM010000283.1, forward strand.
CTACACCGGCGATCTCGCTATGCTCCTTGGCTTGGAGCTGAGTCTCAATTCGTGGCTCGTACTCGGGGTCGGCGTCTTGGTACCGTACGTCGTGTGGCGCACCGTGCGTGAGGAGCGCATGCTCAGCGAGCAGTTGCCGGGATACGACGTGTACCGCACACGCACCCGGCGCTTCGTCCCGTTCGTGATTTAGCGGGATGACACGCGTTGCGATCCTTGGCGGCGGTCCCTCCGGCGTGGCCGCTGCATGGTTGCTGCACCGCTCGACCAAAGCACGTGCGGTCGTTGTCGAGCAACGCGACGACGTCGGAGGCAACGCCGGCAGCTTCGAGCTCGAAGGCGTGCCCGTCGACTACGGCAGCCACCGGCTTCACCCCGCGTGCCATCCCGAGATCCTCGCGGACATTCGCGAGCTGTTGGGCCCCGATTTGCTCAGCCGCCCACGGCACGGACGCATCCGGTTGCGCCAGAGGTGGATTCACTTCCCGATCCGGCCGGTCGACCTGCTCGGTCTGCCGCCGTCATTCGGCATGGGGGTCATCCTCGATGCGCTGCGAAAGTTGCTGCCCACACCCACCGACGGAGAGGCTGCGACCTTTGCGAGTGAGTTGGAGCGCGGGCTCGGCGGGACCATCTGCCGCGACTTCTACTTTCCCTACGCCGTGAAGATCTGGGGTGTACCCCCCGACGAGTTGAGCGCCACACAGGCCCGGCGCAGGGTCGCGGCCGGCTCTTTGGGCAAGATGGTGCGCAAGGTGCTGACGTTGGTGCCGGGGTTGAAAGCGCCCGAGGCGGGGCGATTCTACTATCCGCGCAACGGCTACGGCCAGATCAGCCAACGAATCGCCGATGCCGCACGTGGTCTGGGCGCCGACATCCGGCTGGAAACGAAGGTGCGCGCCGTGCGCCTGGGCACTCCGCATCGCATCGAAACCGAGTCGGCCGACGGTGTCCAATCCCTCGAGGCGGAGCATGTGTGGTCGACCATTCCGATCAGCGTCCTGGCGCGAGTGATCGACCCGCCCCCGCCCGCTGAGGTGATGGACGCCTGCCAGGGCATCGACTATCGCGCGATGATTCTCATCTACGTAGTGCTCGCGCAGTCGCAGTTCACGCCCTTCGACGCGCACTACTTTCCTGAGGCAGAGATCCGGTTGACGCGCCTGTCGGAGCCGAAGAACTACAGTGCTCGCACGGAGCCTGCAGACCGGACGGTGCTGTGCGGCGAGTTGCCCTGCTCGGTGGAGGATGCGGTCTGGCGGTCCTCGGATGCAGACTTGGCGGCGCTCGTGCAGGACTCGTTGGCGCGCTGCGGACTGCCGATTCGCGCGCCCATCGTTGGCATAGTGACCAGACGACTCCCGTTCGCCTACCCAATTTATCGGCGCGGGTATGAGGCGCACTTCCAGCGCCTCGACGCCTGGGTTGCCGGGCTCGACCGGATGCTGACCTTCGGCCGCCAAGGATTGTTTGCCCACGACAACACGCATCACACGCTGGCGATGGCGTACGGTGCTGTCGACTGCTTGAGCGACACGGGTCGGTTCGACTGGGAGCGCTGGCGCGCATACCGTAGCGAGTTCGAGACCCACGTGGTGGAAGACTAGGATCCACCTCTGAGCAACTCATCTCGCGGTGGTTCCTACGCATGAACCGTCGTCCGTTCGTCATTGCACTCGCCGCTGTCGTTCTCGCTGCCTACGGGTGGCATTGCCTGGCTGTGAGCTACGTCGTCGACGATGCCTTCATCACGTTCCGGTATGCACGGAACTTCGTCGCGGGCAACGGGCTCGTCTACAATTTGGGGGAGCGTGTCGAGGGCTACACCAACTTCTTCTGGGCGATGCTGCTGAGTGGGCTGGTATGGATCAAGCCGACGACCGACTTCCTGCCGCTGGCACAGGCGCTTGGCGTGACCTTCGGGGCCGCGACGATCGCGCTCGTTGTCTGGTTCTCCGTACGTCTGCACGGCACGCTGCAAGCCTCCAGTCTCGTCGCCGCGGCATTTCTGGCGGCCAACTCATCATTCTGTGCCTGGTCGACGAGCGGCCTCGAGACGACGCTGTTCACCTTCCTGGTGTTTGCCGCGTCGGTCACCTACCTCGCCGCGCTCGATGCGCAACGTGTTCTCCTGCTCCCAGCGCTCCTGTTCGCCATGGCAGCGCTCACACGTCCCGAGGGCGTCGTGTTCTTCGCGGCAGCCTCCGTCCATCTTGTGATCACCGAGATGCGCGCTCGTCGCCACCCGGTGAGTGCACGGACCGTCGTCTGGATTGCTGGCTTCGCCGTCGTGTGTCTGCCGCATTTGTTATGGCGTGTCGCCTACTACGGTGAGTGGGTTCCGAATACCTTTCACGCCAAAGTGGGCGCCGGGCTGGAGCAGTATCGGCGCGGCATACGCTACATCGTCGAGTACCTCCGCAACTATGGCTGGTACGTCTTCTTACCGCCCTTCGCCTTGCTGTGGCGGCGATGGCAGCGCTGGGTCGATTTCTTCGTCCTCCAGGTGTGCGCGTATGGCGCCTACGTTGTGTACGTTGGTGGCGACGGCCTGGCGTTCTTTCGGTTCATTGTTCCGATCGCTCCCTTCGTCTACCTGCTGGTTCAGGAGGGGGCTCTGGAACTCTATCGCCGACTGCATGAGCGCGTAGCGCCGCGCTGGGTTGCCCCGGTAAGTGCCACGCTGCTGCTCGCCGCTGCCGTGGGGGGCAGTGCGCGACAGACTCTTCCGGTTCTGCTGTTTCCGGATACGCACCGCTGGTACGAGCCGCAGTCGGAGCTGACCTTCCCAATGAACGCCGAGGGGTACACCTGGTTCGACAACTATTTCGTCGACCGACTGGCGACCGCGGCGCGCTGGCTCGATGCCCATGCGCCGGCGGACGCCGTCGTCGCGGCCACGCCGGCGGGAGCCATCGGCTACTACACGAATCTCCGCGTCATCGACATGCTGGGATTGACCGACGCGCACATCGCGCGCGCGGCCGGGATGAAACCCGGCACCGGCCGCGCCGGACATGAGAAGGGAGACGGCCGATACGTGCTATCGCGATCGCCCGAGTACATCTTGCTGGGAAACGTGGCAGTGCTGCCGCGCCCTCTCGACGACTCCGACATGGCCCGGAAGCTCGTGCAGACCTCGGAGCACCAGATCTGGGCCGAACCGGAATTTCACCGGCAGTACGAGCGCGTCACAGTAAGATTGAGCGACCGCGGACCGTTCCAGTACTTCACGTTTTTCAAGAAGAGGGACGGGGTGGGGGTGCAGGGTTCGCATGACGGCGAGTGACGCGGCGACTCGGCGTTCAGGCGAATCCAGTCTGCGGTACCTTGGCGCAGCCTTGCTCGCGGCGCTGCTGTGCGTGGCGCCAATTGTCTATGCTCATCGCGAGAGCCCTCGCACTCTTGTATCGGCTCACGGCCTGTTGCACACGGCGATTGCGCAGCGCTTCGCGGCGACGTCGTTGCTCGACGCCCCGCCTGAGAATCCGTTCTTCGCCGGGGCGCGCGTGCCCTACTACTGGTTCTTCCAGTATTGCGGCGCGCGTCTGGGCCGCGTGTTCGGAGTGCACCCGCTGCACGCCTTCGAGTGGATGATTCTAGGGTCGGTGTGTATCGCGTGGTTGACCGCTGCCAGCCTGGGGCACCGCTTGTATGGCGGCACCATCCCCGGTCTCGCTCTTGGCCTCTTGGCCTTCGGTGGCACCAACCCATTCGGCGTGGCCATCCTTCTCGGGAAAATCGCGCTCCGCGGTACTGCGCCGTTGCACGATGACCCCAACCACCTCTGGGGCATCGCCCACCCCATGATGTCCTTCGCGCGGCTGAATGATCCGTATGATCTGTACGGACCCCCGATCAACTTCTTTTTCAACATCACAGCGCGCCCCATCGGCCTGGTGTTGCTCTTGGTCACGGTGCTCTGTGTGCTCACCTGGCTGCGGCGAGCCTCGGTCGCGTCGTGCATGGGGCTCGTGCTGAGCAGCGCTCTATCCACCGCGTTCTCGTTTGCCATCGGCGCGCCTGGCGCGCTGGCGCTGAGTGGGGGTCTGGTGTTAGCGGCGTGGCTCCCGCTGCAAGACCTGAGCAGCGGTGCGGTCGCCGGCACGCGTCTCTGGCGCGGGCGGGCGCTGTGGGCCGGCGGCGGGCTCGCGATGGGAGTGGCGCTGGCGGCACCGACGTATCTCCATTTGCTGCTCGGGGACGCTGAGCGAGCCATGCAGGTCGACCTATCGCTATCCGCCATGGTTCGGGTCGGGGCGAGCGCCGGCCTCATTCTCGTGATGGCCGTTGTCGGAGTGCTTCGGCAGCGCGGCGATACCCGCCGCTTTCTCATCGGCGTGTTGATGGCGGGCGCGGTGCTCGTCGGGGCCGGCACGGTCATCCAGTTGCCGGTTGAGAACCACTGCAACCTGTTCCAAGCCGGCGCTTTCCTGCTCGCCGTTCCCGCGGTCGGGAGCGTCGTGCCGTCGCCGCAGTGGTCTCGCACTCGTGCGCGGCTGACGTGGTTGGGACTATGGATGGTATTCTTGCCGACGACGGTGCTCGTCATGGGTGCCTACCTGCGCCGGCCGCCGGTGGCGCTGGCGTTCACGCAGCAACGCCTCGATCGTTTGCCCGCGGGCTCGCCGCTAGCCCACCTCTACGCGTGGGTGCGGCAGAGCACGCCGACGGATGCGGTATTCGTTCTGGACCCGGGGCCGCCGTTCACGACCGCAGTCGGCAACATGCCGGAGTTCCCGGCGTTGACCGAGCGAGTGATGTTCACAAGTTATCGGTCCAGCTACATGGTCTTGCCGCACCACGACGCCGAGCTTCGCGCCCGCATTGCTACGGTGTTGCTCGCCGGCGAGGCAATTGACGATGCGCAAACAGAGTATCTCAAGGCACTCCGGCGGCCGCTGTATCTCGTGTCGGAATCGACGCCGTTGCCACCGGCGCTGCAGGACCGCTTCGGGACCCCGGTCTTCCACGATGGCGACGTGGCAGTGTTCTCCATCGACCCCACGCGGATTCTGGAGCCACGCGGACCCTGAGCCCCCCACATGTGCTTCCATTGCAAAATCAGGCTGTCAGTTGGTAGCTTCTGACTGGATCTCGTAGCCGGAGCGCGCAAAGTTTTTCGCCGGACAATGGGAACGTCCAAGAAATGGATAGGTCTGCGAGCGGCAGCCGCCTGGCTCCTGTTGCCGCTCCATGCTTCGCTAGTCGCCGCGGCGCAGTGGCCGATCGCAAATCCGAACTTCTTGGTTGTTCCGCCGAACGACTACGCGACGTACGCGCTCACGACCGCGAACGGATACCACACGGGGATGGACATCATTGGGCCAGCGGCCCCGTGTTCGTACGATACGCCCGTAGTGGCGGGAGTAACCGGTACGGTGGTGTTGGTGCAGCCGATTCAGATCTGTGCGACGCCCCCTGTAGGCGCATGCCCGGGGAGCGGCTGTCCAGACGAAGGTCTGGGAAACTCGGTGACGGTGCTTGGCAACGACGGCGTGGACTACACCTACGGGCACTTGGATTCGATCGATGCAAACATTCAAAGCGGGCAAGGTGTGATTGAATCGACACCGATCGGCATCATGGGCAATTCAAGCTACGGGGTACCACGGCGTGGGTCCTGTCCAGGTGTGCCATCATGTCCGTTCCAGGACTTCAAGCCCCACCTGCACTTCGAAGCGAAGACCGCGGCCTTCATCGGGCAAGGCTATTCGTCACTGGCTCCAGACTTCGCAGGGTATCAAGACGCGGCACGTCAGCTCTACGCCGTGACGCCGAGCACGCCGACAGTGGTCCGCGTGCTCGCCTCGTCGCTCTTTCTGCAAGGAGTTCCTAGCACCCAGTTTAGTCAGTCAGCGTCCGCGAGCCTCGGCAATCGGTTCGTGGCCTACGAGCGGGTAGGGACGTGGTTGCACATCTACGTACCGGCAACCCAGGCGCTGCCGCCCGAGCTGTGGATTCCCGAGACTCTCACGGGGTGCACCACTGGTCGCTGTTGTCCCAGTAGCCAGTGCGTCACGACCGATCCGGCGCCGACGATTGTCCGGGTCGTCAGCCCGCCAGCGGAAGGTGGCGTAACGGCACGCAACCAGCCATCGATGAGCGGCACGCGCACGGCGCGGTTGTGGAACGGGCAAATGTTAGTGGTCATCGCCCGGCAATTGCCGCAAGCGGGTGACGCTTGTACCGGAGAATGGTTTCAGTTGCAGGTCGCGCGTCCGACGTCGGGGAGTCTCCCGGTCGCATGGGCGTGCAGCCGAACCAAAGATGAAGTCTTCTTGGAGGCGCGCGAACCGTGCGACGTGAACGGGGAGTGCACCACGCCCGGAGTGTGCCAGAGCGGGCCGGGGACGTGTACGCCTACCGGCTGCGAGTATCCGACAACGGCCAGCGTGTCGTGCGACGATGGCGACCCGTGCACGGCCGGCGACCTCTGCGACGCGACGACGCTGTGTGCGGGTACCCCGGCCTGTACGCCCACTTCCACAGCGACACCGACGTCAACCGCGACGCGAACCCCCACGCCGACGCGAACTGCTACGCCAACGCGGACCCCAACTCGCACGGCGACTCCGACGCTCACTAGAACACCGACGCCGACGCCAACCGAGACGGTGACGTTGACGCCGACGAGCGGGGTTTCACCGACGCCGACGAATACGCCGACGGTGACCGAGCCGCCCACGGCCACGCCGACGGCGACACCGACGATGACGGAGACGCCGAGTGCGCCG
>JBGQHM010000284.1:0-8825 GCA_041497995.1 Binatia bacterium
CCCCGTCGCTCAAGACCGGTGGGTTACCCCACCCGCCCCACGGGTAGCTATCGAACTGAACCGACAATTGTTCGTGTGGAACTTGCATCCACTGGTTCTCCGCGCCTTTCGTGGCGCACACCAACGTCCCCCGCCTATTCCGACGCCTCTGGTCTGTGTGTGTGGGTGACTGCAATCAGGACGGCAGCGTGACGGTGGACGAGCTGATCAAGGGCGTCAAAATCGCGCTGGGCACCACGTCGATTGACGCCTGTTCGTCCTTCGACACGAACGGGGACGGCGCGGTGACCATCAATGAGCTGATTGCGGCGGTGAACATGCGTCGCCCTGTTCGCCGTGTCTCGAAAACGTACTGGCGGACAGGTATGATCCGGGGACCGACGAGGAGAGATGCCGATGACGAGGACCGCTTTGAAAGTTCGGCACCCGCACATTGAGGTTCGAAAAGGTTTCTGCGGGGGAAGCCCGGTGATCGTAGGGACGAAATTTCCGGTTCGCTCTGTGGTGAGCTACGTCCTGCGTCAGGGCATGACGCCCGAAGAGCTGGCCGCCGAATTCCGCCATCTCACGCTGGCGCAAATTTATGACGCCCTCTCCTACTATTACGACCACCAGGTAGACATCGACCGGGACATCGCGGCCAACACAGAAGACAACGTGCGCTCGCAGCTTGGGCGTTGATGGCGACGATTCGCCTGCTGATCGACGAGGATGTGCGGCCATTGCTGGCGGAGACTCTTCGGCAGCGCGGCTTCGATGCCAGGCACGTCGACGAGCTGAAGCGAAGCGGACTCAGCGATCCCGAGCAACTGGCCTTTGCAGTCAAGCAGCGGCGCGCGATCGTTACGCACAATATCCGCCACTACGTGCTTCTTGACGGCGAATACCGTGCGCAGGGACAGACCCACTTTGGCATTCTGGTCTGCGATCAGGTGCCATTTCGGGAATTGCTGCGGCGGACGATGCGCTGCTTGAGCCGAAAGTCGGATGCTGACATCCGCAACCAGGTGATCTGGCTTCAAGACTTCAAGTAGGACGAGTTAGCCGCGAGAAGAATCTCCATGAGGCGTCACGCCGACCGCCGCCACGCGCACACCAAGCACCCCACTATCAGCGAGGCAGGCCCAATGCGATCGCCAGCGCTCGATCGACGCGCTCCAGGTGTTCGCTGCGAAGCGCCCCGGAAACCTCGGTAAGGTGAGACTTCAGCAGAGTGTAGATCTCTCCGCATTTCGCCACACTGCTCACCTCCAGCCCGCCGCTGCCGCGCGGCAGATCGACTTCCCAAGGATACGCTCCTTCCGCGCGACGCACCGTCGTGAGATGCACCACCATCACCTTCGGATAGCGTTCGTTGCGGTTGAACGCCTCATGGGAAACGATCAGAAAGGGTCTCCGCTTACGCGATCCTCCCTGCAAGGCAGGGCTTCCCCACCAGATCTCACCTCTTTGCACGGCGCGGCCCTCGGGGTTTGTGCGACGATTGCTTAGTGTCGAAGGCCTGAACGTCGATCAGCTCGATATCTTCACCCGCGTACCCGGCTGCACAGTAGTGCTCGACGGCCGCCGCGATGCGCTCCTGCTCGATCCGGTGCAACTTTTCGTCCATTGCCTCCCGCACGAACTCGGAGAGCGTCCGGTACCGCCCGGCATTGATCAGTGGCTGCACCCGCTCGATTTGCGACGCCTCGGCGTTGATCACCGCTTTTCGTTTCACGGTACCCACGATTAGTACCACTAGATTGGGCGACCACTGTAGTCAACTCATCATGTGATCCACAGTGGAGCATCGAAGCGAGCCGCCTTGCGGCCGTGCTGAGATGTGCCGCCGCACGGCCGCGGATAGGTCCAAAGTTCGTGGCGCGGTTCGACTCGCTTCGGCGCAACGTCCGCAACCAACGGTCCCGTCAGGACACATGAAGGGAGACGCGATGCGGTGTAGCACAGCGACTACTCGTCCACCGCCTTGTGTTCCCACGATGAACGATGGTATCCGGCACGCGCTCCCGATATCGCCGCCTGACGCGACGCAATGGAGGCAAGGCCTATGCTCAGAGTGATTCGCGCACCATGGTACGTTCGCGTCTTCTTACTCATGCTGGTCGTGATCAGCGCCCGCGCGGCGCACGGCCAAACCAGCGCCTTCACCTACCAAGGGCAGCTGAGCGATGCCGGTGCGCTGGCGAACGGCAGCTACGATCTGCGCTTCGCCCTCTTCGACACCGCCGCGGGTGGGGCGCAGATCGGTGCCAACCAAACCGTGCCGGCGGTGCCGGTCAGCGCCGGTGTCTTCACCGTGCAGCTCGACTTCGGCGTCAACGTGTTTCCGGGGGCCAACCGCTTCGTGGAGATCGGCGTCAAGCCGGCTAGCGGTGGCAGCTTCACCACCCTGGCGCCGCGGCAGCAGATCGGCTCGTCACCCTACGCGATCCGCACGCTCAGCGCCGCGACGGCCGATGCGCTGTCGGGCGCCTGTGTGGGGTGCGTGCAGGATGCGCAGATCCAAGGCGTCGCGGGCAGCAAGGTGAGCGGCGCGATTCCGGTGGCCAGCCTACCGGCGGGCAGCGCCAACTACATCCAGAACACGACGACGCCGCAGGCCGGTATCAACTTCAACGTCGGCGGCAATGGCACCATCGGCGGCATGCTCGGCATCGGCACGAGCACCCCGGCGAGCGAGCTGGCCGTGCAAACCGCGACGGGCCTGTACGGCTTCACGCACACGGACGGGACTATCACGGTCGGTTCGTATGTCGGGGGGAGCAGCTCGGGTGCGACCGGCGGCTGGCTCGGTACGCGGTCGAACCATCAGCTGCACCTCTTCACAAACAACGGCCAGCCGAGCCTGACGATCGACACGACGGATAACGTGGGCATCGGCACAACCACGCCGCAGGCGAGATTGCATGTGAAAGGAGATACGGTGATCGAAGGCCAAGTCGGCATCGGCGTCGTACCCAATTCATTTTCCGGGAGCCTCGAGGTTGCGGGCAGCCTCGTGTTAGATTTTCTCAACGGTGGCGGCGACGTAGCACTTTGCCGTAACAGCTTTCATGCTCTTGCTACCTGCGGGTCGAGCTTGCGCTACAAACGGCAGATTGCGCCTTACAACGCCGGCCTGGAACTGATCAACCGGCTGCGTCCGATCAGCTTCGCCTGGAAAGCTAACGGTGCGCGCGATCTCGGTCTTGGCGCGGAAGACGTCGCCAAGGTCGAGCCGTTGTTGGTCACACGCAACGACAAAGGGGAGATCGAAGGCGTCAAGTACGATCACTTGAACGTCGTCCTCATCAACGCCATCAAGGAGCAGCAGCGCCAGATCGAAGCGCTGCAGGCGGCGACCACCGCGCTCAATGCGCGTCTGCGAGCATTCGAGAAGGGTATAGAAAACAGCAACGGCGGCATGAACGATTTCATGCGAAGCAATTAGGGCTGCGCCCAGCGCCTTTTCTATGGACCGCTCCCGTTGGTCGCTAAGGGGTGTCCCGCAAACTTGACTCAAGCGCGGTGAGTCCGTCGACGCCGACACCGACGGCGCGGTGACCATCGACGAGCTGATCGCGGCGGGCAGCCGCGCGTTGAGCGGCCGCGCTGACACATGCGGACGAAGATCGTTGACCATGCCGCTACCGCCGAGTAATCTGCCCCCGATAGCTCGGCACAAAAGGAGAAGGTCTATGCGCAGCTCGGCTGCGGTCACACGGTCGCTCCGCAGCGGTCTGTGCCTGCTCATCTTCACCGCCACGCTTGTGACCGCACGCGACGCTGTGCATGCGGAGTGCGTCGGTGACTGCACGGCCACTGGCCTGGTGAGCATCACCGACCTGATCCTTGGCGTCAACATCGTACTCGAACTGCGACCGCCCGCTGCCTGCCCGGCGTTTCAGAACGCGGCGGGCCAGGTGGACATCGCCCAGCTCATCAAGGGCGTGAACAACGCGCTGAACGGTTGTCCGCCGCCGGGCCAGTTCGAAGCGAAGATCAACGCCGACCTCGTCCCGCTGCAGGCCGCAGTGATCATGAAAGGCAACCCGGAACGCGTCGTCAGCTCGCGTGACGCGCAAGGCGTGCAAAGTGATTTCGTCGAGGGCGTAGTGGTCGTGCGGCCCAAGAGCGATGCCGAACTGCAGGATCTTTTGGCCCGCTACGGCGGCACGGTGGTCGACGACAACACGATTCCCGAGCCCCCACCCGAATTGGGCATCACCTTGACCGACGAGCAGCGCAAGCCGAGCGAATTTGTCGTCCGCATCGACCTGGCGAAAGTGGACACATCGAGCGTCGCGGCGAATGCCAGTGCGGCGGGACTCACCGGCGTGCTGGAGTTCTCATCCGACGCGGGGCTGCGGACGTTCGCCGGAAACCTGGAGGCAAAGGCACTGGGTTTCACCACTGTGAGCGATTGGGTCAGCCACGCCGATCAAGTGCCACTTCCCGTCGGCGCATACGAGGTGCTACTGAGCACGCAGGAGCAGCCCACCGGCGCGACATTTCAGGATTCCTTTACCGAACCGCGCTATGGCACGACGGGCGGCCAGTCCAACGTCACGTTGGCCTGGCAGTTTGTCGCGGCTCACGGGTTCCAGCGTCGCGTGCATGTGGCCATCATTGATGGAGGTGGTTACCTGCTGGATACAGCCGGCCGAGCGTTGCGCAACGACCACGATTTTCCGACGACTCCAACCCGGCCCTTCCAATACGATTTCGCCAACGAAGACGCGGTCGCCGACGGGCCCAGCCTCATGAGCTGCGCGACCGTCGCATGCCTGTGGCACGGAAGCGGATGCGCGGGGGTGGCCGCCGGCATCCTGGATAATCGCCTGGGCGAAGCGGGTACCGGCGGCCTGGTGGCGCACCCGATGTTGTTCAAGTTCGGCGGATCCAACGACCAGCGCAATGCGGCCATTCGTACCGCGGTCGCCTGGGGGGCCGAAGTTGTGTCGATGAGCTTTGGCGCCGACTGCGACACAGGGTGCCGGGTCGATGATCGGGGCGACAATCCGTTTTCCTCCGACAACATCACCGATGCCGTCAACGACGGGAGCCGCACGGCGTTCGTCGCGTCGGCCGGCAATGGCAGAGGGAACCCAGCCATCGGATACAACGTTCGCGGTCCATGCACCTCCCCCTTATCCGGAAACTGCTTCGTTCATCCGTGCACGCTCGAGCATGTGATCTGCGTCGGCGCGCTCAACGATAATGCGACTACCATCCAGTCCTATTCCAATTTCGGCAGCGAGGTCGCCCTTTTCGCCCCAACCAACATTCGGGTGATGGACCAGCCGGCGGCTAGTGACCCCAATCCATCAGGTCCTTCCGCTTGTCCGCCCGTTGCGCCGTTCCCCGGTGGTTGTTCGCTGGTTGCGCCGTTTCATCCAACGTTCGGCGGCACCAGCGCCTCGGCGCCATTCGTGGCTGGCGTGGCGGCCATGCTCAAGGCCCTCAATCCGAATCTGAGCGGCGACGACGTGGCCCGCATCCTGATCGAGACGGCACACACTGGCACCGCTCCCGTGAACCGGTACATCGACGCGTATGCCGCCGTGCGGCGCGCGGCAGAGGGTATCGACAATCTCCCTGACCGCTTCGAGCCCAACAATGGCGATGCCGCCCCGACGGACCTGGGTAAAAAACCTTCGTATAGCGAACCAAACCTGAGTCTGAATGCCAACGACCACGATTTCTTCAAGTTCGAGTCACCCGGCGCGTCCCAGATGACCATCACTCTTCAATCCCCCGGGGGGCTCGGAAATATTTCGGTGATCAACCTGCTCAGCCTCGGCAACACGTGCGGTTCGCCCAGGCAACTCACGAACACGGCGGTCACGAACGGCCGCGTACTCACGTACAACGTCCCGGGCGGTCTCCTGGAACTGGGCCTGCGGGCGGACGACGTCACCGCATATAACCTGTCGATCAGTTTCGCTGCCCCCGGGCTCGCGCCAGACACCTATGAAGTCAACGACGTTGTGGCGGCGGCGAAATACATCCACTCGTTCGGGGCAGGCCTGAGCGACGCATTCGTGATCGACCCGATGGTCACCATCGACGCCACGCTTCACAACAATACACCCGCTGATGTCGACTACTACATCGTTCGCGGCGCGCGCTTGTCCAATCCCGAGACGGCTCTGCTCTCCGGCGGTCCGTTTGTCTCGCTCTATGCGAATACCGCACCCATGAACATGTCCGTCTATCAGCTCAACCCCACTGGGACGCAGGGGACACTGGTCGGTGCTGTGGGCGGCTCGAGCTGCGCGTCAGGATTGACTGTGTCCTTGCAGCCCGACGTCTACTATCTGGTCAGGATTGACGGCGGCGTCGGACAATACACGCTGTTCAACGGAGCGATTGCCGATCCAGCGCACTTGCCGCCCATTCTAGTCGGGGACTTTCCCGACGAAATCATCAAACCTGGCCCGGTCGAGATCGATAAGCAGCTGCGCTTTCCCGAGATCTTTCTGTTCGTGGGTGACCCGGCCTTCGATGCGGTGCGATCGATCAACCCCGGTGTGCATCTGAGCTTGTTCGACCTGAACGGCGGCATGCTCGCCGACGGCGTCGCCGACGGGCAGGGGGAACGCCTGAGCCTCCCGAACCTCCTAGCCACTCAGGCCTACGCGGTGAAAGCCACGCCGATGGACTTCAGCGCCGGGCCACCGACTGTGCGCCTCGCGTGGGAGCCCGCGGAGGCCGTGCGGGTCAGCGACAATCTGATTCAGAATCCCGGCGCCGAGATCACGGCTGACCCAGGGGACGTGCCACTGTGGACTATTGCTTCCGAATTCGCGCCCATGATCTTCTCGTATGGCGATCCGGACTTTCCTTCCTCCACTGGCCCGGGGCCCGCGGATCGAGGCCTTCACTTCTTTGCCGGCGGAAATGGCAACACGCGCAGTGCGCTTCGCCAAGTCGTCGTCATCGATCCCGTCTGGCAGGAGGCGATCAACGCCGGGCGGGCGAAGTTCAGATTCTCCGCCTTCCTAGGCGGCTATCTCCAGCAAGCGGACTCCACCAGCGCACGGCTCATCTTTCGGTTCGCCACCGGCGACAGCACGATCGGCGTGGTCAACGCCCCCACAATCACCTCCATTGAACGCGAGGGCCAGACGGGCCTGTTCCCGGTCGAGGTGAACGATCGTCTTCCCGCGGATACGGGCGTCATTCTCGTCGACGTGTTTTTCCAGGGTGGGGAGGGCACCTTCAACGACGGGTACGCCGATAACTTCGAGCTGGTTCTGTCCGAATATGCAGGCTGTACGCCCACTACGTGTGCGGCCCCAGGCGGGACCTGTGGGGCGACACCCGACGGCTGCGGTGGAACGTTGGACTGCGGGCCATGCCCTACGCCCACGACGACCACCCCGGCCTGTCTGGCGCTGCGGGCTCAGTGCCAAAGCGAGGAGGAGTGTTGCCAGGACGGCGCCACGACCTGTGACTCCGTCTGCTGTCACTTCGCCAAGGAAACCTGCGCCGGCACCGCCGACTGCTGCGGCGCGGCCGACTGCCGCGATGGCTTCTGCTGTGTGCGTGCAGGGGGCAGGTGCGACCATACCAGCGACTGCTGTCTCAACGGCTTCGAGGGCGAGTGTGACAACGGGACGTGCATGACGTTTTGCCGAGGCAAGGACGCCCAGTGCGACGACCCCGCCCAGTGCTGCCAGGGCGATCAGTGTATCAACGGACGGTGCCGGCCTCCGGGTTGCCTGCCGGCGGGATACCGGTGCACCGGTGTCGCCGAGTGCTGTGAGAACGAACAGACCTTTTGCGGCGACGTCGGTGGCACTCAGTTCGTCTGTTGCCATCCGAACGGCGGAGCCTGCGCCGAGACCCGTGACTGCTGCGGCAACACCGACTGTTGCAGTGGGCTCTGTTGCGGCCCGGGCCAAAACTGCTGCCTGACGGCCGGGACCTGCTGCCAGGCAGACGCGACTTGCTGCGGGGCGGGCTGTTGCCCACCGGATCGCGACTGCTGCAACGGGACCTGCTGTCCAGCCGGCCAGTTCTGCAGCAACGGGTCATGCGCCTGCCTGGGGCTGCGCTCGCCGTGCGACCCGGCGAACAATCAATGCTGCCAGAGCGAGCCAACCTCTTGCCTCAACCAGACCGCTGGACAGTTCGCCCAACGGTGTTGCCGCCCCAAGGGAGGCACCTGCGGCGGCAATCTCGACTGCTGTCGCAACTTCTTCCTCAACGCCAACCTCGGGTCCTGCAGCGCCGGCGTTTGTGGCGGCGATGGCGCCGCCTGCGCCTTCCACGAGGACTGCGTTAGCGGCCATTGCTTCGGGCATTGCAGCAACGTCGCCCCGGTGCACGACTGCTTCACGGCTGGGGACTGCCCGTCCGGTGGTCTGTGCATCGAGAAGGAGTGCACCCATTGCCCTGCCAGCACCCGGCCCTGCGGGAATGCGTGCTGTGCCATTGGGCAGTGTTGCGGCGACCATTGTTGCCCATGAGGGGTGCGTCCCTGTCGTGCAACGTACGAACTCGGTGACGGACGCGAGGCATCAGTACGACCGCGGCAGCTGCAGCACGTGCTCGGCGACGAAGTTGAGCGCCATCTCCTGCGAGATCGGCGCCAGCCGCATGAGCCGGGCTTCGCGCCAGTATCTCTCGACGTGGTACTCGCGTGCGTAGCCGAAGCCGCCGAAGGTCTGCAGCGCGCGATCGCAAGCGCGGAACGACGCATCAGCGCAGCGGAACTTGGCCATGTTCGCCAGCGGTCCCGCCGGCTCACCGCGGTCGTAGACCCAGGCGGCTTTCTGCCAGAGAAGCTCCGCCGCGATGAGTTCGCTGTACGAATCGGCCAGTGGATGCGCGATTGC
>JBGQHM010000285.1:0-8799 GCA_041497995.1 Binatia bacterium
GGTGTCGGTGTAGACCTTGTTGTTGCCCCAGACGGTGTGCGTGTCGCCGGCGCCGATGTAGTACCGATAGTTTGGTCCCGCGACGGCCGTCAAGTTCGCCACCATCTTCGAATTCCAATCGCAAGCGCTGAGCCACCAGGCAAGATCCGCATCGCCCCGCACCATCAGGTTGTAGAATAGCGACTGCGTCTGGTCGTATGAGGTCGTGTACTGGACGAAGTCGACGCGCGGGTTGTAGTAGTTCGCCGCGTCGATCCCGACGTCTGAAAGCTTCAGCTTTGCAAGCTTCGTGTGTCCGATCCCGGGAATCCACGTGGGCAGCGTCGATTGGACGCCCCAGCTCCCGAGGTTGTTGGTCTGAAAGTCCGGCGTGATCACCCCGGCGCCCGCGTCATCAAAGACGTAGGCCCTGGAAGACTGATAGGCGTTTTGCAGGAAATAGAGGGAGTTCAGCAGCGCCCCGTAGCCGCCGGCGCTGGAGCCGGCAACGAAGAGGACGTCGGGATTCACAAAGTGCTCGCGCGTCCATTTCTCCACGACCTGCGCGTTGACCCAACCCTTGTGCTGGACGGTGATGGATTTTGAGCTGTCCTTCGGATCGATGTACGTCGCGGTCGCATTGCCCCAGTGGACATCGCCAGTGCAATACGGCACCACGACCCAGCTCCAGGTTGCGAACGGGTTGGCCGGATTGGTGGGGTCGGCAAAGCCGCCGTGGGCGGAGTTAGCGGGGTTGTCCTGAGGGCCAGTTGTCGGTGTCTCCGTGGGGGCCTTGCAGGTTGTATAGTCCCAGCAGGCGCCGCCGCCATAGTAGTAAACCAGCAGCTTGTTCACATCGTTGCCGCTGCCCTTCTTCGCGAAGTACACGTACTGTGAGCCGTCCGTGCACATCGGCGCGAGCGTCTTGCCGTTATACTTCACCTGCGCCGGCGGTGTGATCATTGTCCACGCGTCGGAGACGGTGGGCGATACAATGGTGTGCGCGACGGCGGTGCTGTCGAGCGCACTGAGTTGCGACGCGACATCCTGCGATGTCGTACTGACCGTACAATTGTCCTTGGTCCAGGTGCTGGTGAACGCCGCGAGAGTCTTGCTTTGCAAGGCATCACGTTTGGCACCGCCTGGGTCCTTCTTGAGCCCGGTCACCAGCTTCCCTTCCGCTTTGAGCAGCTTCTGGCAGGCAGTGGCTGCTGCAGCGATCAACTTCTGCCGACAGGCGTTGTCGGCTACGCCGCCGGTGTTGATGCTGTCGACGATGCTGCTGGCGGCTGATGTGATGTCCGCCTGCATCGCAGCGCCGGTAACCGTCGTCTCCGTGCAATCAGCGCCTTTGCTATTCGCTCCGCTTTCGGCCTGCGTCCAAGCGGTCGCAAGAGCCTGCCCGGCGGTAGTGATCGCGGCATCGCGGGTGGCGCTGGTCTGATCCTTCTCCCAGGTCCCCCACGCCCCGAAGACCTGCTGGCATGTCTTCGCCGCTGCAATCAGTTTCGAACTGACGCAGGAATTGGTGGCATAGGTGCCGGCCCGCGCCTCACCCGACATGACAAGTAGAGCACTGACAGCTATGGCCAAGCCTCTCGACGCAGTCCAACCTTTGCGCGACATTCGCTGATCTCCTCCCACCTCGTGAATTTGAATTGTTGTACGTCCGGCCCGCGAGCTGAGTCAACCAATCTTCTGGCGGCAAGGGCTGAGCGAGCAAAAGGCGGCCCTGAACCGACGTTCTTACTTGAGATCCGCCAGGAGCTTGCGGACAGACGCTTCAGTTTGCGGCGGAAGGCCAAGCTGGAGAGCTCGCTCGAAGTGCGTGCGGGCGCCGGCGCTGTCGTCGAGCGCACTGAGCGTCTGCGCGAGCCCGATTTGGATGTCTGGATCGAGTGGACTGAGCTGTGCGGCCCGTTCGAAGAACTGCCGAGATCTCTCCCCGTGCTGCCGCCGCGCCGCCGCATCGGCAGCCGTGGTGCGCGTCAACTCGATGAGTCCGAGATTGAACAAGCACTCCGGCGCGTTCGGGTTCACCGCCAGCGCCCGCTGGTAGTTGGCCTCCGCCTCGTCGAGATGCTGCGCGACCATCGCCAGACTGCCGAGGTTGTTGTAGATCGTGAACAGCCCGGCCTGATCGTTGCGACGTTGCAGCGCTACCTGAAAGTACTCCGCCGCCTTCGCCGAGTCCCCGAGCTGTTGATGTGCGGTCGCCAGGCTGCGTATCGGCAGGCCATCGGTCGTATTCTTCGCTGCCGTATCTTCCCACAGGCTGAGATTGGTGCGCCACACGGCATTCCGCTGCACCGTCGCCATCGCCCCGCTCGCGAGCGCCAACGCGGCGATGGCGAGGGCCGTGCTCCGTAACGCACCGCCCATGGCGTACACGCGCGCAACGGCGTAGCCCACCAGCAGGCAGAAGCCGACCGACGGGAGATACAGGTAGCGCTCGGCCACCGGTGCCGCGGGGATCTTCCAGACGATCGCCAGCGATGGCGCAAGGGTCAGCCCGATCCACAGCAGGAGATACGTCACGCGACGTTCGTTCGCGCGCCACGACAGGATGCAAGCGGCCAGCGTCGCCACGACGATCGCACCACCTGTGACAACGCCGGCCGCACTCGCCGGCAGGTCGGAGATGTAGGCGCTCTGTCGCAGCGGCAGCAGCAGCTTGCCGGCATACAACGCAACTGCCGCCAGCAGGCGGCTGGAAACGTCGCCGCCCGCTTGGTTGGTCGAACCAAGCATGCTCTCGACGGCCGCCTGACGCAGCACCACGTATGCGAGGAGTGCGAGCGCAAACGGTGCGTACGACAGCACGGGGCTGAACGTGACAGGCACCGTATCGCGGTGGCGACGCCGTTCGGCGCGGCCCACCGGCCGCGCCCTCGGCTGTGGCGAGCGCACGAGGAGCAGTCCGCTCACAGGCACCACGACGAGCATCGCCGCCGCGGTCTCCTTGGCGAGCATCGCGAAGAAGAGACACGTCGCAGCGACAGCGGCACGCCGCAGCGGTGTCCAGCGTTCATGCAAATACGCCGTCGCCGCCGCTACCGAGAAGCCACATGCCAAGACATCCGACCGGCCCGCACCCCAGGCCACCGATTCGGTGTGGATCGGGTGCACGGCGAACAGGGCCGCTCCGATCCCAGCCGTAATCACGGTCAGCGGCTCACCGCTGAACAACGCCAGCCCCAGACGAAAGACCAGGAAGGTCGTGACGACGTGAAACACCACGACCGAAAGATGAAACATCACCGGGCCGGTGCCGCCGATTGCCCGGTCAATCAAGTACGACAAGATCGTCAGCGGGCGATAGTAGTCGGGGCTATTCTGCGGGATGTTGCGCGGCGTGACGATCAGATCGCCAAACGTCTGAAAGGCACGCAGCTGGCGATCCAGAACGATCGGGTCGTCCCACACCAAGCCGTTTGCAAGCGCATTCGCATACACGACTGCCGCGAGCACCGCGACGCTCGCACCAACGACCGTTGGCGTGAATGGTGACTGCTGAATGCTGGATGCTGAATGGGAAGATGCGGCCGGCGCTGCACTCTGCTTCTTCATTCACCATTCACAATTCAGCATTCACCATTCACCATTCACGGCGTGGCGCCGCAAGGCGCGGACGCCGTGACTTTCGCCTGATCCAGATTCGCGACCACGATCAGCTGCAGCTCGTCCGGGTGCAGGTACTGTTGCGCCACTCGCAGCACGTCATCCTTGGTGACCGTGTTGATTCGCTGAACGTAGGTATCAGCGTAATCGGCGCCCAGGTTGAAGAACTCCACCTGCGCCAGGAAGCCCGCGATCTTGGCCGTCGAGTCGAGCCGCAATGGGAAGCTGCCGGTGAGGTACAGCTTTGCATCCCCGAGCTCCGCATCACCGACAGGCTCGCGCCGGATGCGCTCCAGCTCGCCGCACGTCCGGGCGATGGCATCAATGGCCGATTCGTTCTTCGTCTGCATGCTGACCTGGAAGCTGCCGGGGGATTTGCTGGCGATGAAATAGCTGGCAACCGAGTATGCCAGCCCGGCTTTGGTGCGGATGTTGTCGAGGAGTCGCGAAGTGAACCCGCCGCCACCGAGGATGAAGTTCATCACCGTCAGCGCGTAGTAGTCCGGGTTGTCGCGTGCGACGCCACGGTGTCCGAGGATGATGTTGGCTTGCGTAATGGGCTTCTCGATACGGACGGTCTCCGGTCGTCCCCCGCCGCCCGCAGCGTACTCGAAAGGCTCCACATTGCGTGACGGCCATTCCTTGAGCGCCCTTTGCAGCCGTTGCTCGACATCCGCCGCGACGACATCGCCGGCGACGACGAGGATGGTCCCGTCGGGACGATAGTGCTGCTTGTAGAACGCCTCGACGTCGGCCCGTGTCAGCCGCCGCACCGACTCCGCCGTGCCGATCGCCGTGTGTCCGTACGGCTCGCCACGGAACACGGCCTCCACGAAGGCGCGCTGCGCAACGCTGCCTGGATTGTCTTCGTTTGCCCTGATGCTCGCCAACGCCGCCTCACGGCGGCGGGCAACCTCCGTCTCTGGAAACGTCGGGTGCAGCAGCACGTCGGTCAGCAACGCCAGCCCCGTGTCGAGATCCTTGCTCAACACGGTCAGACTCAAGAGTGCGAAGTCGGTATCGGCCGAGGTTTCGAGCCCCGCGCCGATGAAGTCCGCCGCCTCCTTGATCTGTGAGGCCGTACGCGATCGCGTTCCTTCCGTGAGGAGATCGGCGGTCAAACTCGCCAACCCTTCTTTGGCGCGCGGATCGCGCCGGGCACCGGCGTCGACCAGCACTTGGAGCACCACCATCGGCAGCACGTGCTGCTCGGAGACGATGAGTCGCGTCCCGTTCGGCAGGGTGCGCCGCTCGGCGGCAGGACCGGCGGCGATCGCAGGGTTAAGAAAGGCACAAGGCAAACCGCAAAAGGCAAAAGGCAAAAGTAGGAGAATCCACTCTGCGCCTTTGCGTTTTGACTTTTGCCTTTTGACTTTTGCCTTTCCCAAAATCATCAGTGCACGGTTCCCTGCGGTATGCGCGCCGGAGGCACGAAGTGGCCGGGCGGGACCGGCAGCGGGTCGAGGGTCCCCACCGTCCGATTGGCCGCGGTGAGATAGAGACTCGCGACGCGCTTCAGATCTTCGGCGGTGACGGCATCCACCTTGGGCAGGTAGCTATCGATCGCGCGCCATCCCCCGCTGCTCTCGTATTGGCCCAGCAGCATCCCCTGATAGAAGAGGGAGTCTTGCGCGAAGATGAAGTGCGCTTCGAGCCCGTTCTTCGCTTTGATCAGATCATGCTCGCTGATGGGAGTGCGTTGCAGGCGTTCGACCTCCGCCACCAACTCCTTTTCGAGTTGACCGACCGCCTTATCGGGCAGCGGCTGGGCGTACAGCATAAAGAGGGAAGGATCGATCGTCGTCACGTCGTAGCTGGCACCGACGTCGCGCGCCAGCCGCTTCTCGTACACCAGATGCTGGTGCAAGCGGGCGCTATCGCCGCCCGCGAGGACGGTGGACAGGACCTCCAACGCCGCGGCGTCTTTGTCGCTGAGATTGGGCACGTGATACGCGATGGCCACGAACGGCAGCTGCGCTTCACGGCGTAGCACGGCGCGGCGTTCGCCACGCTGCTGCGGCTCGATCGCGCGCACGCGCGGCGGTGGATCGCTAGCGGGCACGGGCGAAAACGCCGCCGTGATCTTCTGCAGCAGCTCGGCCGAGGAGAAGTCGCCGACGCACACAACGAATGCGTTGCCCGGTTCGTAGTACGTCCGATAGTACGTCAGCGCATCATCGCGTGTTGCTTGGCGCAGGTCGTTCATGAACCCGATGACCGGCCAGCCGTACGGATGCGCCTCGTACGCCGTGGAGCTGATCAACTCGAAGAGCGCGGCGACGGGATTGTTGTCGGTACGCAAGCGGCGTTCTTCCATGACCACTTGATGCTCGGGTGTGAACTGCGCGTCCTCGAAGGTCAGGTTGTGCATGCGGTCGGCTTCGAGGTCGATCACCACTGAAACACGGTCGCTGGCGAGGGTTGCAAAGTACGTCGTCGCATCTTCGGCCGTGAAGGCGTTGTCGTTGCCGCCGTTGCGCTGGATGATCTTCGAGTACTCCTCCGGCGCCACCGTCTTGGTGCCCTTGAACATCAGGTGTTCGAGCAAGTGGGACAGCCCCGTCTTGCCCAACTGCTCGTTGCGCGACCCGACGCGATACCACACCTGGAAGACAGCCACCGGCGCCTTGTGCTCCTCCAGCAAGAGGACCTTCAACCCGTTCGGCAGCACCGTCTCCTGCACCCGATCCGCATACGAGACAGCGGCCTGCACCGGCACGCCGCTCAGGATCCACGCAACGCATATCGTTAGCCACAAGCGCTTCCGCATAGACAGCGCTGACTAGCAGCGAGGCATGGCGATTACAACGCAGTCGCTCGCTGCGACTCAGCTCACAGGGCGCTGCAGAGTCTCGCGCACTCTTCGGGTTCTTCTAAAGGCACCGCGCTCCTTCCGCCGTCCGCGCAGGGTGTGGTAGTCACCGCGTGCGAGAAGACACGCCATGCACTGCCCGTCCTGCAACCACGACAACCGCGCCGAGCGCCGCTTCTGCGCGGAATGCGGAGCCGCGCTCGCCGCGCAGTGCACCGCGTGCGGGGCGTCGAACGAGCCCGGCGAGAAATTCTGTGGCGGCTGCGGCGCGCCGTTGACGGGATCGGGCCAAACCACCGACACCCGACCCCCTACACCCGACACCCTTCCCCAAGGCGAGCGCCGCCAGCTCACGGTGCTGTTCTGCGACCTCGTCGGCTCGACGCCGCTCTCGCAGCAGCTCGACGCCGAGGAGTGGCGCGACGTCATCGGGCAGTACCAGCACGCCGCCGCTGGCGCCGTCGCGCGCTTCGGCGGCCACGTCGCCAAGAACCTCGGCGATGGGCTGCTCATCTACTTCGGCTGGCCCGTTGCACGGGAGGACGATCCGGAGCGGGCGGTGCGTGCTGGCCTGGCGATTGTCGAGGTTGTTACGTTGTTGGTTGTTAGGTTGTTAGGTGAAGACGAGCACCCTTCTTCCCTAACAACGAACAACCTAACAACCAACAACCTTTCCGTCCGCGTCGGCATGCACACCGGCCCCGTCGTGATTGCCGACGGTGGCGAGGTCTTCGGCGAGACGGCAAACGTCGCGGCGCGCGTGCAGGGCGCAGCGGAGCCAGACACGGTGGTGATCACAGCGGCGACGCAGCGTTTAGTTGCTGGGCTGTTCGTTGTGGAAGAACGCGGTGCGCAGCACTTGAAGGGCGTGCGCGAGCCGGTGACGCTCTACCGCGTCGTGCAGCCGAGCGGGGTACGCAGCCGGCTCGACGTCGCTGCGGGACGCCTGACGCGCTTCGTCGGCCGCGAGGTCGAACTGACGATACTCGTCGATCGCTGGGAGCGGGCGCAGGACGGCGAAGGACAGAACGTCGTCGTCCTCGGCGAAGCGGGGGTCGGCAAGTCGCGGCTCGTCTACCAGCTGCACGAGCACCTGGCGGCCGTGCCCCATACGTGGCTGGAATGCAGCGCGACGCCGTATACGGAAGGCACGCCCTTCCATCCGATCATCGCGCTGGCGACGCAGGGGCTCGCGCTCGCTCCCGAGGACACCGCGGCCGAGAAGCTCGGCAAGCTCGAAGGTGGGTTGCGCGACCTCGTCTCAGTGGAGAACGTCGCCCTGCTCGCCGACTTTCTCGGTCTGCCGCCACCCACGCGGCTGCAGCTGAGCCCTGAGCTGCAGCGGCGCAAGACGATCGACCTGCTGGTGCAGTGGACCCTGTCGCTGAGCGCCACACAGCCGTTGGCCATGTTCATCGAGGACCTGCACTGGTGCGACGCGTCGACGCTGGAGCTGCTGGGGCACCTGATCGCGTAGAGCCCGACGGCGCGGGTGCTGCTCCTCGCCACGGCGCGCCCGGAGTTCACGCCGCCGTGGCCGGTGCGCTCCAACCTGACCACCGTGCAGCTCGCCCGGCTCACCAAGCGCCAGGCGCGGGAGATGGTGGAACGTACAATCGCGCAACAGCAGACCCTCCGTCATTCCCGCGAGCGACTGGTACGCCGTCGAGAGACCTGTTCGACCTCCTCTTGGCTCACTTCTTCGCCGGCCAAGCGTTGCTCTTCCAGGGTCACCTCTCCTGCAGCATTTCGAGCACAGCATCAGATTATACAATCCCCGCGAGCATGGGCCTCTGGCGGACTCGGTGGGATTCGATTCTGGCGTCAACGCCCACGCGAATGCGATCCTGTGTCACGTGTACCTTGGCCATCCCGACCGGGCATTGGTTGTGAGCGAGGCGGCGGTGGCACTGGCGAAGCGCGTGGAACATCCGTTCAGTCTGGGAATCGCTCTCTTCTGTGGTGGAGTTGTCCATATCCAGCGCGGCGAGCTCGACCGGGCACGGGAACACGCCGAAGAAGTCGTGGTTCTCGCCGAGCGGCTCGGGTTTCCGTTCTGGCTGGGAGTGGGAAGGGTTGTGCGTGGCTGGGCGCGAGTCGAATCGGGGGAGGGCGCGGCGGGCATCGCGAAAATGCAGCAGGCACTGGTCGAGCTGGCTCGGATCGGGAACGGGCTCGCACTCGGCGTCGCGCAAGCCGAGCAACAGGGGCAGCACTACTACGATGCCGAGCTCCACCGGCTGCGGGCCGAGATTTTGATTGCGGATTGCGGAATGCGGAATGCGGAATGAAGAACATAAAGATTAAAGAAGAAAGACAAGTATTTAAATCTATAGAAAGCTTGCGAGAGATACATAGAATATTTTTTAAGAACCTTGAAAACGCGA
>JBGQHM010000286.1:0-8764 GCA_041497995.1 Binatia bacterium
CTAAGGAGGACCATGTCGAAGTCGGCTGGCAAATCGCGGGATGCCCAGCTCCTCGCGCTTCTCGACCAGCTCTACGCCGCCGCAACCGAGCCGGACGAATGGCCGGCGAGCGGCTCCCCCTCGCAGTGTTCTTCATCGATGAGCGAGGCAGGGTGCTGTTCTACAACGACGCCGCAAACCGACTGCTCACGCAACGGGACGGCATAGTCCTAACAGGTCTGCAGCGCCTCGGGGCAACGCGCGCAAGCGACGATGCTGCGCTGCAACGCTTGGTCCGTGAAGCGTGCGCAATGAGCATCGGCAAGGGCGAGCGTCCCGGTGGTGTACTGCAGATCCGCCGCTCGTCGAATCGTCGGCCGTACGCCATGATCGTCGCGCCGCTCGGATTGCGACAATGGCCGTTCTTGAGCAAGCGACCGGCGGCCGTCGTCTTCGTCAGTGACCCGGAACATATCGTGCACCCGCCCGCTGAGCACCTCGCGAGCCTCTTCGGTCTCACTCCTGCCGAGGCCCGCCTCGCCGCCGCGCTCGCGGCACGTCTCTCGGTCGAAGACTACGCCGAGCAAGCCAAGATCACCATCGGCACGGCGCGGTGGACGCTCAAGCGCGTTCTGGAGAAAACCGACTGCCGGCGCCAGAGCGAGCTGGTCCATCTGCTAGCCACGAGCGTGGCGGGTCTGGTCGTTCCGTGATCCTCCGCCGCTACTGCCCCTGAGCTTACGATTTTCGATCCCAAGGCTGCAGTGGAGCCCGAGCACCCGCGCCTTGCCGTCACGAACCCTTCGCGCTGGGCGCGCTTCGCAAGGCCTCGATGATCTCCCGCTTGAACTCGTCGAAGTCGCCGAGTCGTGTACTCACAGTCTCGAAGATGATCTCATCCTCGACTCGGCCATACTCGTGGACCAGGATGTTGCGACAGCCCTTCATTCGCTTCAACGTCTCCTTCATGTGGGCGGATATCACAGCCGCATGCGCCAGCTTGTCGAACAAATCATCTTCTTCCGCCGGTAGACCGAGGCGCAAGCCTGTGACGCACAGATTGCAGACGTCGATCACAGATTCGACGGCGATCTGCAGGAGCCGTTCACAAGCGCGGCGCTTCTCAACTTGCTGGTAGCCCTCGATCGTCGCCGGCACGATAGCGCGCAGCTCTCGGAGGTAGCCGTCGATCTCGTCGACCTTTGCCAGAATCCGTTCACGATCGAGCACCGGCGACCTCGTCGAGGTAGGTGCGGTAGCGCGGTTTGAACCGCTCGAAGGAGCGGGCCGTGCGGTAGGCAAGCTCGTACAGCGCATCATCGTCGCGCGAAAAGACCACTTGCCCTTCTTTGAGGACGCGATGGCGGATGTACAGCGGCAGCTGTTGGAATACCTGGATGTCGAGATCGGCTTCCGCGAGATACTCGATCTTGATGCGAGACATCTCCAGCGGCGTGGATCGGCCCGCCCCTAGTACCAAACAGATGTCGATGTCGGAGTGTGCCGTCGTGTCGCGGCGCGCGGCACTTCCGAAGACCAGGACGGCGAGTAGCCGTGGATCCCGCTGCGCCTTTGCCAGCACACGATCAATTGGCCCGCGCGTATCCATGTGAACCTGAGTACCACGCCTGTCTGGGTGCCGCCACTAGTGGCGAGACGAAGGGAGCGGTTGAAAGCCCCGATGGGTTGAGGTTAGACGCCGATGCATGTGAAACCAAGCGCACGTGCGGCGCTCGCCTGCCGAGTGTCATGCGTGGCGAAGATGAGTGCCACGCCACGACGTTCTTGGAACAGCAGGGCGCTGGCCAGGTGGAGGCCATCAAGCGTCTTCACGGCCGTCGCCATTGGCAAGGACGCACGACGCAAGACGACGCGGGTAAGGCTGATGCGTCCCACCGTGGCCTCCAGACCCGCCAAGCGCTCCTGGGCCGTCACGACGCCGGGATCGTCGAGCGCTCCGTCCAGCCGCAAACGGTCGATCACCCGTCGTGCCTCGACGCCCGCCAACTCACTCGCGTATGCGCCCTCCCACTTTCCCCAGCCCTCTAAGATGGGCCGCTGCCCCAAGAGCACGCGCAGCAGCGTGCTGGTGTCCAAGTACACAATCACCGTTGGTCACGGCTTTCGCGCAACAGCTTGACCACGTCGACGCGCCGCCGCAGCCGGATCGGCTTCACTTTCGTGAGATCGCGGAGCGGCCGCGTTGGCTCCGCGACTTGCAGCTCGTCGGCCTGCTGTTCGAACGGCACCAAGCGCGCGATCGGGGTCCGCCGGTCGTGCACGACCACCGTCTCGCCATTACGGACGGCGGCGAGATACTCGCTGAGCCGAGCCTTCAAACCGGACACGTTCGTTTGCCGCATGGCCTCCATATGGCCAGATCAGGTCATCTTGTCAATCCATCACAGGTCCGCAGCGTGCGGCGTCACGCCGGTGGATCGCGTGATCGACGACGGCAGCGCCAATTGGTCGGCTCAGCGCACACGATCGGGGCGGCGCAATGCAAATGCCTGCCCGGTGACGGTCGACCGCGAGACACGCGGAACCCGGCCGGAGTCTGGGAGCCGTACTTTCATGGGTGCGAAGTCGACGATGTCCTTGCGCACGTCAATGCCAGGCACAACGCTCGTCAGCTCCATGCCGCGTGCGGTGAGGCGGAAGACGCCGACGTGCGTGACGTAGAAGATGCGCTTGCGCGCCTTCAGGGCGTGGGCACCGTCGAACGTGACCTCGTCGACCTGGTCCATGAACTTCGGCGTGCCGCGTTTGACGATGCGCAGCTTGCCGCCGTCGACGGCGATTTCGCCGCGATGCATCCATGCGGAGACGAACACGATCGTCTCCGCCGCTGCACAGAAGTCGATGAAGCCGCCCGGCCCAACGTAGTGGCGCGCGCCTTCGCCGCGCTTGGAGACGTTGACGTTGCCCATGCTGTCCACCTGCAGGACACCAAGACAGGTGGCATCGAGGCGTTCGGAGCAGCGCTTGAACAGCTGCGCCGATGAGATGATCTCTTCCGGACACAGGCCGGCCCCAAAAAACACGCCCGGCGCCGGCAACCCGCCGACGACGCCGCTTTCGACGAGGAACGTCAGGTCGTCAAGGACGCCCGCTTCACACACAACCGGCGACACCTCCTCCGGCAGACCCGTGCCGATACTGACTGTGGCGCCCTGGCGAACGTTGGCGACCAGCGTCGCCGCAGCCAGGCGTGCTAGCACGCCGTCGGCCGCAGTGCGCCGCGCCATGACCGGCACGAAGGAGTTGATGAAGCGCACCCGCGTCAGGCCCTCTTCGATGGACACGTCGCTCTCCGTCGTGAACATCGGCCAGTGCGTACGGTGGAAGACGCCTGCGGTCTGCTCGGTCTCGGGATGGTAGACGACAGCGTCGACCATCTCGGCAGGCAAGAAGGTCTGATCGTAACCCTTGTCGACAATCAGCCCGACGTTGGCGATCACCAGGCCGCCGTTGCGCTTCGCGGCGTGCGCCAGCTCGTAGCTCTCGCCGATCACCGCGCAATTCTTGACGTAGAGGTTGCCGCGCCGGTCCGCCGCCGGCGCGTTGAAGATCGCCACATCGATCGGTGGGATACGGTAGCGGAGCTGCCCGCGCTGCACTGCGATCAGCTGTTCGTCGCCGGCACCGACCACGGGCGAGCCGCGCCCGACGCGTGGATCGAGGAAGGTACCGACGCCCGTGCCGGTGAGCACAGAGTCCTTGCCCTGGCCCAGCGCCTCGAAAAGGAGTGTCAGCACGCCGAAAGGAATGCATTGGAGCTCGCACTGTCCCGCCTCGGCCAAGTCGAGCATCGCCCGGAACGTCTCGAAGTGGCTGGTGATGAAGCGCGTGCACAGCCCTGGCCGTCCGAGCTCTTCGAGCGTGCCAGGCGCGATGCCGCGACCGCCGTGGCCGCCAACGTTCATCACCGTGAGGTTCGCCGGATGCCCGGTCTTCTCGAACGCCTCGCGGATGGCCCAGTAGACGATGGAAGCGTGTTGATGACCGCCCATGCCGGATACCGCCACGACGTCGTCGTCGCGAATCAGCTTCGCGGCATCGCGTGGACTCATGAACTTGCGATTCTCGGGCACGGGGCTCGGGTACGAGGTGTCGTGCCGCAACCAGGCGACGCCCGCGCGCGCTAACTGCGCAACGATCTGTGTACGGTCCCACCAGTTCATCGTTCGAACCTCGATCGCGGAGCCTATCACTGATTGAGCCGGTCGACACCAGAGCGACTTGCCGCAATCACGCCACGCCGGCCGTTCCGTTTTGGGTGGACCTTCTGCTAGCGTCGCGCCGATTTGCAGGAGGACTCGATGCTCTCGTCGATGGACGACTATCCGTTACACCAGCTCGCCGAAGTGATCCGTCACGTCGCCAGCAGCGACCGCAATTTCTACGATCGCTACTACTTCAATCTGCACGCGTCGGACGACACGCTGTTCATGGTGATGGGACTGGGCCAGTACCCGAACCTCGCGGTACAAGACGCCTTCGCGTGCGTCACCCGCAAGGGCCAGCATCACGTCGTGCGCGCGTCACGCGTGCTCGGCGATCGCATGGACACCAGCGTCGGTCCCTTTCGCGTCGAGGTCATCGAAGGGTTGAAGCGCGTGCGCTTCGTGCTCGAGCCGACCGAGCACAGCATCGCGTGTGATCTCACCTGGCAAGGCGCGATCCCCGCGTTTCTCGAACCGCGGCAGTACATCCGCAAGTACGGTCGCGTGCTCTTCGACACCATGCGCTTCGCGCAAACCGGCTATTGGACGGGTACGTTGCGGGTCAGCGACGAGACCTTCCAGGTCACGCCGGATCGTTGGTGGGGCACACGTGATCGCTCGTGGGGTATCCGGCCCGTCGGCGAGCAGGAGCATCCGGGCATCCGCCAAGGCGAGGGGCAGCTCACGGGCATGTGGAACTACTCACCGATGCAGTTCCCCTCCTACTCGCTGCTGTACATCCTGAATGAGACCACCACCGGTGAACGGCCGATCGAAGAAGCGGTCCGCATCTGGAATGACCCGACGCGGCAGCCGGAATGGCTGGGCCGGCCGGAGTACGAGCACACGCTGACGCCCGGCACGCGCCTCGTCACCTCATCGGTGCTGCACTTCCCGCACGCACCGGGCGGTGCCCTCAGCGTGAAAGCGACACCGCTGCTCACGGCGTACATCGCCGTCGGCACGGGCTACGGAATGGAGCAGGACTGGCGGCACGGCATGTATCAGGGCGAGCTGGTGGTGCAGGGCTCCGTGAAGACGGTCGACGAGGTCGCCGGCTTCGGTCAGTACGGCATCGTCGACCACGTGGCGCGTTTCGAAGTCAACGACGGCACGGTCGGCTACGGCCTGCACGAGCACGGCTTCTGGGGCGCCTTCGAAAAATACGGCATGCACGACGCGTACTCGGGAGCGAGCTGAGAGGTTGACTAGGCAGAAGACCTCACCGACTCGGACTGCGCGTCGTTACTTCCCCGCGGACGTTTAGGGGTACCGTCAACACATGAGCCGGATTGGAATCTACACAGCAATCGTCAGCTGCTTGCTGGGCGCAAACGTTGCGTTTGGAGATGATGCAACGCCGACACCAATCGCAGCGCCGGTCGGACCTGGAGTTCAAGTCGGCGCTGTGGCCGGCGCGCGCGGCGAGCAGGTGTCTTTCGCGGTGACTCTACGCACCGGCGGCTTGACGGTCTACGGAACGCAGAACGACGTCGGATTTGATGGCGTCAACTTCTCCATCGCGGCGTTGCCGAATGAGAGCCCGGACTGCATCCTCAACCCCGCCATCAATGCGAGCACCACGCGGTTCAGCTTTCGTCCACGCCTGTGTAGTGGCGCGAACGGCTGCACCATCAGAGCGATAGTGCTGGCAACCGCGCCGATTCCCGACGGATCGGTCCTGTACACCTGTGCGGTGAACATCTCGCGGACCGCCTCAGTCGGTTCGTATCCCCTACCCGCGAGCGGTGTCATCCTTGTTGACCAGGACGTCCAAATTCCGGGGATTGTGGTGGGCATCGACGGCTCAGTGGTGGTCACCGACAGTCCACCCGTCACGCTCACTCCGACCCAGACGCCAACGCGAACACCGACACGCACCGTAACGCCGACGGTGACGCTGACTCCGACGGTGAGCCCAACAGCCACAATCACGCCCACGCCAATTTCGTGTGTAGGAGATTGCAGCGGAGATGGCCACGTCACCATCGACGAGATCATCGTCGGGGTCAACGAAGCGCTCGGCAACTTGACGCCCGGTGCCTGCCTGGCGTTCGACCGCAACGGTGATGGGACGATCACCGTGGAGGAGATCATCGTGGGGGTCAGCAACGCGTTGAACGGCTGCTCTGCAATGCCAACGCCGACCGTGACACCGACAGCCACAATCACGCCCACGCCGGTAGCGATCATCACCCCGCTGCGACTGCCGGCGGTGGATCTCGTGTACGATCGGATCGCAGATCGGATCTATGCGAGCGTGCTCGCCGTCGCGGGTGCACCTGCCGGAACTGAGAACAGTATCGCGGTGATCAATCCGCACACCGGCGTAGTGGAAGAATCGTTTCCTGTCGGAGTTGATCCTGGAAAGTTGGCGCTCTCCTATGACTCACAGTTCTTGTATGTAAGCCTGAACCGCGGTGCGCTGGTGGGTCGGTTCGATCTCGCCTCCCATGGGATCGAGCTTCAGTTCGGCTTGGGTAGCGACTCGTTCTTTGGAGCACGATCCGTCGGCGACATGAAGGTGATGCCCGGGAGCCCACACACGGTCGTAGTCTCTTCACGGCACAAGACAACGATACCGGGCTTCGCTGCTGTGACAGTGTATGATGACGGTGTACCCCGTCCCACGGAGGTCACGATGTACCCCGTGCTCATCGCTGCCATCGCGTTTTCTGACTCCGCATCCACCCTCTATGGCGCTGATACGGAGGAAGGCGGCACGTTTGCACGTCTGGCAGTCGACGCGTCTGGCGTATCGGTCAGCGATGTAACCGATCAAGTGCTGACCGGATTTGGCGACATCATTTTTGAGGACGGCTTTGTGTACACCACCGCAGGAACGGTCGTTGACACGACGACGCTGACCGCAGTGAGACAGTTTTCGGGTCGTGGCCTCGTGGTCCCCGCGTCAGATGTTGGCCGCACCTTTTTCGTATCTATGCCACTACAGAAGTTCGCTATCTCCGCCTTCGACAACCAGACTGCGCTTGTGGTGGGATCTTTCGACGTTGGCGATCTGACGGGAGGTACAGCGACGAGCTTCATACGGTGGGGCACAAACGGGCTTGCGTTTGCCGCGGGGGATCTTCCTTTTTCCTCGGTGGATGCCCAAGTCTTTCTGATCCAGACGTCACTTCTTTCCTCGCGCCCGTAGAGGTTACAAAGCATTGGGTGAGGATCTGACCAAGGACATCGCTTCGTAAAATGATCGGTGCCACCCCAAGCCGCACTCGATTTTTCTTGTGCATTGGCGTCGTCCAGGGGGCTCCATTTCGCACGCATTCCTGTATGCGATTACGCGGGGGAGAGGAGGGCATAAATGCCGTACGCGATTCGGATCCACGAAACGGGTGGCCCAGAGGTGCTGCGCTGGGAAGAGGTCGACGTCGGGCGCCCCGGCTCCGGCGAGGTACTGGTGCGCAACACGGCCGTCGGGGTGAACTTCATTGACACGTATCATCGCAGCGGACTGTACCCGGTGGCGCTGCCGGTGACCCTCGGAATGGAAGGCGCCGGCGTCGTCGAAGGCGTCGGGTCCAAGGTGAAGGAGCTCAAGGTCGGCGACCGCGTCGCGTACGCGCAGCCGATGGGAGCCTACGCAGACGTGCTGCTGCGACCGGCCGATCGGTTGGTGAAAATTCCGGCTGGTGTTGACGACACGGTCGCGGCGGCAATGATGCTCAAGGGCATGACGGCGCAGTACCTGTTGCGCCGCACCTACCGCGTGCAGAAGGGCGACATGATTCTCGTGCACGCCGCGGCGGGCGGCGTTGGCCAGATCCTGTGCCAGTGGGCGAAGTTCCTCGGCGCGATGGTCATCGGCACGGTGGGCAGCGAGGCGAAGGTTGCCCTCGCCAAGAAAGTGGGATGCCGCCACGTCATCATCGCGTCCGGTACCAGCATTCCGCAGCGCGTGCGAGAGATCACCAAAAGGGCCGGTGTGGCGGTCGTGTACGACGGCGTCGGCAAGGACACGTTCATGGATTCGCTCGACTGCCTGGCGCCGCGTGGATTGATGGTGAGTTACGGCAACGCCTCGGGCGCCGTGCCACCCGTCAACATCGGTGTGCTATCGCAAAAGGGCTCGCTGTTCCTGACGCGTCCGACGCTGATGACTTACGTCGCGAAGCATGAGGACCTAGTCGCCAGCGCGCGCGAGCTCTTTGCCGTCGTGAAGAGAGGAGCGGTGAAGATCGCAGTCAATCAGACCTATCCCCTCAAGGACGCGGCGCAAGCGCACCGCGATCTGGAAGCACGGAAGACGACGGGGTCGACGGTCCTGTTGCCATGACGACTGGCTTGCGCACGATACTTGGGGCCCTCGCATGCCTAGTTCCCGCGGGCGCGGGAACCCACTCCCCCCACCATCGGGATACCTGCCTTCGCGGGTCGGCCTGCTGACCAGCTATCTCGGAAGCCACACCTCCTTCGTCTTTATCATTTCACCCTCTCGGCTGTTGGTGTATGAGGGGTTCACCACGTTGCAACATGTCGTACTCGCGCGGACACCATGGCCTCGCTCCGCTTTGACGGCCGAATCGGTGGCACCGAATGGA
>JBGQHM010000287.1:0-8746 GCA_041497995.1 Binatia bacterium
CAAAAGAGCCTGCTGAGAGACCGTATTGCACAACAGCGTCGTGACTAGGGCCTGCGGCCGGGGTCCTTTCTATGGTCCGCTCCCGTTAGTCGCTGTGGGGTGCCAAGCCCGGCAGGCCGTTACCTACGCGTTCAGCAGGCGCAACGAGCGCTCCGACGCACGCCGCAGGGAGAGGTCTGGGCTAGCGGCCGCCGCGCACAGCGCCGCGCGCACAGCTTCTGACCGCTCGCCGAGGAGGCCGAGGACGGCGGCGGCGACGCGCTGCACCTTGACTTCGCGATCAACCAGCAGGCCAATCAGTTGTCGCGCGGCAGCCGCCCGATCGACCGCCAGCCGTGCGATGCACGAGATCGCGGCCAAACGCACATTGGTCTCTGGATCGTGCAGCGCCGCGAACAGCGCGCCCTCGATTGCAGGCGAGCGGGCGTCGAGGTCACGCAGGCAGTAGGCGGCCATCTTGCGTTGCGCGGGATTGCCGGTACTCAGCAATTGCTGAAGTTCAGCGACCAACGCTGCGTCACCGCGCAATCGCGCCAAGATGTTCCCGGCCGCCCAGCGCACGTCGCCGTCGGCGGAGCCCAGAGCTTCCAAGAGGGTCGGTAGCGCCACGGGCGGCGCGTCACCGAGCAGCGACAGCGCGTACGCGGCGCCCCAGCGCTGCCTCGCCACATCGGACTCGAGTGTGCGGAGCAACACATCGCGAACGTTGGCCCCCTGCCCACCGAGTGCAGCAAAGGTTTCCGCCGCTCGTCGCTGGATGATCTTCCGCACATCGCCGAGGCAGGCAGCAAGCGCGGCGAGCGTATCGGCATCCGCACAACCGCCCGGCGCCGTCACGTCTGCCATCGCGGCGAGGCGTTCGGCCACGGCGTCCGAGCGCAGCCGCTGCGCCGCGGTCATGGTGCGATGGCCTTGCAGATCGTGTCGGCGATGACACGCGTGCGGCCGATGCCGAGGATGAAATTCTCTGGCTGCGCGAAGGTCTCCGACGCTACGGCATCGATGGCGCGCCATTCAGCCGGGCAGAGGCGTAGCTCGCGCTCAAGCTGGGCGATGGCCGGCGAGTTGGCGATGAAGTCACCGGCGAACAGGATCTCTTTGATGAAACGATTCTGTTCGAGGGAGAAGTAGGTCTCGAACGTCCCCAGCTGCACGCGCTCGGAGGCATGATGATCCAGATCGGGACGAAGCTGCCGCTGACTCAGCCAGCGATCATCGTGGAACTCGTGCGTCGCTGTCGCGGCGATGGCGCGTTCTTCGAGCGGCGTCAGCGTATGCTCTGCAAAGGTCAGATCGAACTGCTTCTCGAAGCCGCGGCGCAGGAGATCGGCGACCTCGACCGTCGTCAGCTGCACGCCAAGCTCCTGTGCCAGGCAGGTCGTCTCGGCCGGGGTCAGCATCTCTGCTTTGACGACGCCGTGAACGTCGACTCCGTCGAGCAGGTGCGGCAGCACACTGAAATCGCGGCGGTTGGCGATGATCGCCTCGAAGAGAAGCGCGCCGGTGTGGTCGACCTCGAAAGATACCAGCCCGAGGGCGCGCCGATCGACAGTGATGAAGTCGCGGCCCGGGTAGAAGGCTGGGACGCCCACCAGCTTGCAGCCTTCGAGAAGACTGCGCACGTGGCGATTCATCACCTGGTACGGCGCGAATGCGAGTGGGTCGTCCGACAGGAGGGCTGAGCGATGTGGCAGCGCCAAGGCCATGCCCACGAACCCTTCACCGAACGGGAGCGCGCGCCCGCCGGACTGCCGGCGGTGGACATGGACATCGCCCGCCGTCAGCGGCTGTGGCGGCGCACAGTGATAGCGGCCCAGCGACAGCACGTCGCCGGCGAAGTCGTAGACCCGTAAGACGCCGATGCGCGTCCGCGACGGCCGTCCGACTACGTGCAGGAAATGTGCATCCTCGGCGAGGCTAGTATCGGGCGCGACGCCGGGCTGGACGATGAAATCGAGCGTGTGCACCTTGTCGTGACTCGTGAATCGTGGCTCTTGCATCGTGGAGGACTGACAGGCCGGCACGCGCAAACTGCGAATCACCAGTCACGAGCCACGAGTCACGACTCCGGCTGCCACCCTTTGGCGCGGCAGTCGTCACAGACGGGAACAGTCGCACGCTTGCCGTCGCGTTCGACGAGCACACCGTGAATCAGCTCCGTGGATACGGATTTTCCACATGCCGAGCATTGCGCGGTGAGCGTCTTGTTCTCCTTGGCCTTCTCGCTGGGCATGCGCGGTCGTCCCCCCGAACGGAGCGCTTGCGGCCGAAGCCCCGGCGAGTGTTACTCCTGCGCCTCGACGATCACCGTCACCTGCGCATCGACGCCGACACCGAGGTGTATCGCCACGACATGCTCACCGATGGCCTTGATCGGCTCTGGGAGACGGATGCGGCGTCGCTCGATAGTCACACCCTGGTCGGCCAAGGCTTTCTCGATGTCGAGGTTAGTCACGGATCCAAAGAGCTTGCCCTCTTCTCCGGCCCGCGCCGTGATCGTCACGCGAATGCTCGACAGCGTCTGCGCAGCGGTCTGCGCTCGGCGGCGATCGTGTTCACGCTTATCCGCTACAACGCGCTTCTGGTGTTCCAGCACGCGCACATTGCGGTGATCGGCGACCACGGCAAGCCCGCGGGGCAGGAGGTAGTTGCGCGCGAAGCCCGGCTTCACCTTGACCACATCGCCAACAGTGCCGAGGCTCTGAACGTCCTCTCGCAGAATCACTTCCATTGTCTTCTCTCCTTCAGTCGCCGTCAGTATGAAATTGGACGTCCGCCGGCCCCGTGCTGAGGCGCCGGAAGTTCCCCCACAGGTCGAACACACCGAGGGCCAGAACCATCGCCGTCACGACGTGCTGCACCGCAATGAGGACATAGCCCGCGATGCGGATACCGCGTGGCAGTCGCAACCGGTCGAGGTAGTAGCTGACGATGGCCAGTCCCTGGCAGAAGTAGCACGCCAAGACAATGAGGAACAGGTTGCGGGCCGGCAGAGCGAGCGCTGGTGCCGGAAGGAACATGGCGAAACCGGAGACGATCAGCGCCCAGATCAAGCCGTCGGGTGTGCGCCACAGGCGAAGGTTCACGTGGCGCCCAAGATCGGTCCACGCTTGCAACAGCAGCAGGTTCACCAGCACCACGGCCATGCCGGTGAGAACGACCAGCGCCGGCAAGATCTCGATGAACCCGGCGATGACCACGTCGCGTTCCGCTTGGAAGAGCGCCAGCGTGTTCTCCGGGACCCCGAGCGAGCCGTACGTCGACAGCGCCAAGTCGACGCTACGTGCGACCTGCTCGTGCACTGCGGTGGCCGCTGCATCAAAGTCGCCGTACGCAAGGAGCAGCAGGGATGCGATGCCGGTGGACCACGCAGCAACGCCGCCAAACACGGTCCATTCAAAGGACCAAAATCGGCGAATGCCCACCGCCAAGAGCAGCGTGGGAACGCCGAAGGGTATGACGAAACCGGGTACCGCGTCTGGTCCGAGGATGACACCCACGGCAATCGTGGTCAGGAAGAACCACCAGGTACATTCGCTCGACGGCGCGCGCGTCGCCACGACGAGCCCCGGCAGTGGCACCAGAAGCGCCACCGGCGATGCGCCGGGTGGGAACGCGCAGGCAAGGCCGTAGAGGGCGGTGCTGATCGCCACTCCCGTGCCCAGCCGAAGAGCGACCGGTTGCATCAGGCACTAACCGTACTGAACGGCAGCAAGGCCACAGCGCGGGCGCGCTTGATGGCGGTCGTCAGCGCGCGTTGATGCTTGGCGCAATTGCCCGTGATGCGGCTCGGAACGACTTTGCCGCGCTCGGTGATGAAACTCGAGAGTGAGCGGGTGTCCTTGTAGTCGATGACGCTGTCGCGGTCCGCGCAGAAGCGGCAGACCTTGCGCCGCACGGCGCCGCGGCGGCGAAAAGCGCCTTTGTCATCCGACGACGGTCTGCCGCGCTTACTGCTGTCTCTCCCTCCACGCATCGGCATGGCTAACTCCCCTGCTCGGCCCCGGGAACGGAGCTCGCTTCTGCTGTTGCAGCTGCCGTGGGCTTCGGACGACGCGCGCGCCGACTGGCCTTGCGCGGCTGCGCTGCACGCACCGAAATGAAGCGCAGGATTTCGTCGGCGAGCTTGAGGGTCCGCTCCAGTTCCTTCACGACTTCAGGCCGTGCACTGTACTGCGCCAGCACGTACGTGCCACGCGGTTGCTTGCGGATCGGGTACGCGAGCTCACGGATGCCCCAGTCTTGGATCTCCGCCACCTGCCCCTCCATGCCTTCGATCAGCCGGCGGACACGGTCCAGCGTTTCGCGCACCTGCGCCTCGGGTATTTCCGGGTGCAGGATGAACAAGGTTTCGTACCGATGCATTTACTTCCTCCCCATAGGCGCCGGAGTGGCAACCGAGCCGCTCTTGGTGCGCACGTTGAAACGATTCATCGCCTTCTCTTCCCCCTCCTGCAGCACACACTCCACCGCGTCGGCGGCGCGTTGAATGACGGCGGTGACGGCAGCGATCTGCTCACTGGCGAAGGGTGACAGCACGTAGTCGGCGACATCGTCACCTTCGCCGGGTCGGCCGATGCCGACGCGCACGCGGGTGAACTCCGTGCCGCACCACTGGGCGATCGAGTCCAGACCACGATGCCCCGCAGTCCCGCCGCCGCGCTTCACACGGACGCATCCGAATTCCAGGTCGAGATCGTCGTGGATCACGATCAGCTCGGATGTCGCGAGCTGGGGCGCGACATCGGCTAACGCCGTCCCGCTGCGATTCATGTACAATTGCGGTTCAATCAACATCGCTTGTTCACCGACGATCACTCTCTCTGCGACGCGCACGCTCTGTCTCGAGGATTCGAGGGACGCCTGCCACCGTCTCGCCAGCTCCTCCACGACCATGAACCCCACGTTGTGGCGAGTGTTGGCATACACGCTGCCGGGGTTACCCAACCCGACGACGGTGCGCATCGACTGTTCTGGCGCTCAGCCCTTCTTCTCCGGCTCTGCTTTCGCGCCTTCGGCCGGCGCTGCACCTTCCACCGGCGCGCCCTCCACGACGGCCGCTGCCTCTTCGACCTTGACCTCTTCAATCGTCGGCGGCAACACGGTAACCAGCGTGGCATCCGAGTCGTAGCAGACCTTCACGCCCTCCGGCGCCTGCAGTTGGCTGACGTGGATCGCATCATGGATCTCGAGGGCGCTGACATCGACGTTGAGAAATTCCGGAATGTCGCTGGGGAGACATTCGACCTCGACGTCGCGTTGGACCGGTTGCAGGATGCCGCCGAGCGCTACGCCAGCGGCTTTGCCGGAGAAGTGGAGGGGCACGCGCAAACGCAACTTCTGCGTCAGATCGACCTCATAGAAATCGGCGTGCAGCACAGCGCCGGTTACGGGGTGATACTGTGCTTCCTTGACCAGTGCGACCTTGTCCGCCAACTCCGCAACCGTCGATCGAAAGCGGATGAGGTGAGAGCCTTCGAGTGCGGAGACCTTCTGCAAGAACTCCTTGGCGTCGACCGCGATCATTGTTGACTGCCGCTTCGGTCCATAGAAGACGGCGGGCGCCTTGCCGGACTGCCGCAAGCGGCGAGCCGGACCCTTGCCGCCGCTCGATCGAACTGCTGCCTCCAATTCAACTGTCTGCATACGCAACTCCCCGGTGTCAGAATGTCTAGACGAACAGTGAGCTAATGGATTCTTCGTAATGAGTCCGATGGATGGACTCGCCAAGCAAGTGGGCGACGGACAGCACCCTGATCTTCGGGCACTGTTGCGCTTCAGGACGCAACGGGATGGTGTCGGTGACGATCAGTTCGCTCAGTGCGGAGTCCTGGATACGGGAAATCGCGGCGCCAGAAAGGACCGCATGCGTGCAGCAGGCAAGGATCGCCCTGGCGCCGTTCTCCTTCAAGGCCGTAGCTGCTGCCGCGAGTGTACCCGCCGTATCCACCATATCGTCGATGAGGATGGCGACGCGGTCACGTACCTCACCCACGATGTGCATCTCCGCGACTTCGTTGGCGCGCGCCCGTCGCTTGTCGATGATCGCGAGCGAGGCATCCAGGTGTTTGGCAAAGGCGCGGGCGCGCTCGACGCCGCCGGCGTCGGGTGACACCACGCTCACCTCGTGTTGATTAAGCTGTTCGCGAACATAGGGAAGGAGCACGGGTGTGGCGAAGAGGTTGTCGACCGGCACGTTGAAGAAGCCCTGGATTTGGCCGGCGTGCAAGTCCACGGTCAGCACGCGTGCGGCGCCAGCAGTGGTAATCAAATCCGCCACGAGCTTGGCGCTGATCGGTACGCGAGGAGCTACTTTGCGATCCTGCCGGGCGTAACCGAAATACGGGACCACGGCGGTGATGCGCTTGGCGGAGGCGCGCCGGAAGGCGTCGAGCATGAGCAGCAGCTCGATGAGGTTGTCGTTTACGGGCGTGCAGGTGGATTGGATCACAAAGACATCGCCGCCGCGTACGTTCTCAGCGATCTCGACCAAGATCTCGCCGTCGCTGAAGCGACGCACCTCGGCCGCACCGCGCGATACGCCCAGGTAGGCGCACACCGCGTCGGCAAGGGCGGGATTCGAATTGCCCGCGAAAACTTTGATCTCGTCTTTCACGTTTCCGTCACCACTTACGTGCCCACAAGTTACTGGGCGGGAAGGATTCGAACCTTCGATACCGGATCCAAAGTCCGGGGCCTTACCGCTTGGCGACCGCCCATCAGTTTCCCAATGCCGGCGACAGTTCCAATGTCCGCACCGCCTCGGCCCACAACCCTTGGCCACGGAGCCTGGTCGCTGCATTGACCGCCGACTCAGGATCGGCACAGAGTCCGAACACCGCCGACCCGCTCCCGGTCATGAGCGCCGCCTGCGCACCTTCTGCCATGACTCTCGCCTTAAGAGACAGCACCTCGGGATGAATCTCCGCCGCCGCCGCCTCCAAGTCATTCACTAGCAACTCGGTGAATGGCCTACGACCTTCGACGAAGTCCGCGATGTTACTGACCGGGGCGTCGCTTGTCAATGAAGTCGCCGCTACCCGGACGTGGGCGTACACCAAGCCCGTGGAGAGCGCAAAGCCGTCCGAGCACACGACGAGATTGAGGGTCGCGCCGAGAGTGATGGGCGCGACCTGCTCGCCTACGCCACCGATTCGGGCGGGGCGCCCATATATGAAGAAAGGGATGTCGGCCCCGATCGTGGCACCCAATTCCGCGAGCTGCCCTTCGCGGAGCGGCTGTCCCAGGGTTCGGTTCAGTGCGAGTAACACGGCTGCAGCGTCGCTGCTCCCACCTCCGAGGCCACTCCCTATCGGAATGCGCTTTTGGATTTCAATGTCGACGGCGATTCGTTGGTTGGCAGCAATCATGAACGCATCTGCGGCGCGATAAGCCAGGTTACTGGAGTCTTGTGGCAGTTCGGCTGAGCCTGACCGGATGGTGATGACGGGGCGTACGCCTAAGCCGGGGAGGGGCTTGACGGCGATCCTCAGATCATCACACAAGCCGATGGGGACCACTAGGGAGTCGATCAAGTGATAGCCGTCCGACCGGCTTCCGCGAACCCGCAAGCACAAATTCACCTTGGCGGGGGCTCGGACCAACTCTCGTACAACCGGCATGCGTCCTTCAGCGGGTCCGGGTCACACTAGTTCAGTGTTGGGGTAGCGGCGGAGGTCACATTGACCCTCCATCCGTGCTGTGTTAGACGAGGCATTCGCTTAGTCAAGCCCCCGTGGTGAAAAGGATATCACACAGGTCTCCGGAACCTGTAGTCCGCGTTCGATTCGCGGCGGGGGCACGTCCCCTCATCGGAAACTCGCCTTGATTTCGGCCTACCGTTTCGGTAAGGTCCGCCCCTGCGGGGGGGGTGGTTATCTTCGGAGCCGCCCTCCGAAAGGAGGCGGAGATGGAGTTCCCGAAGTGCCAGAAGTGCAATAGTGGAGTATTGATTCCACTGTCAGACTACGGGCAAGAAGGGGCCTCCGTCCTTTTCAAGGCTTGGGTCTGTATCAATCCCGATTGTGGGTTTTCGCTCCGAGTCGACAAGGGCGAAGTCAGCTACGGCAAGAAGATTGAACACAAGCACTGAACCACACCCACCCTCGTTTTGCCCTGGAATATCTCGTCAAACAATCGCTGGAGCCACGGCGGATGTTGGAGCAACCGACTCCGGCCAGCTCCACACGGGGTTAGCCTTACGCACCTCTTCACGATGAGACCGGTGGACGCAAGAAAAATCCGGCGGCGTCCTACTCTCCCACTGGGCGACCCAGTAGTACCATCGGCGCTGGAGGGCTTAACTTCCGTGTTCGGGATGGGAACGGGTGTAACACCTCCGCCATAGCCACCGGAAAGCAAGAACCTTCACAATTGCATACGGGAACCGAATGTCGAAACCGCCTTGGTTGGCAACAAGATAATATTAGTGGTCAAGCCGCACGGCCAATTAGTACCGGTTAGCTGCACGTATTACTACGCGTTCACACCCGGCCTATCAACCTCGTCGTCTTCGAGGGGCCTTTAGGGGCCTTGCGGCCCAGGGATACCTTATCTTGGGGGGGGCTTCCCGCTTATATGCTTTCAGCGGTTATCCCGTCCGCACATAGCTACCCGGCAATGCGGCTGGCGCCACAACCGGAACACTAGCGGTGCGTTCCTCCCGGTCCTCTCGTACTAAGGAGAACTCCCCTCAAGTATCCTGCGCCCACGGCGGATAGGGACCGAACTGTCTCACGACGTTCTG